>NZ_LABX01000078.1 GCF_001043915.1 Methylobacterium aquaticum
GCCTAGCCCGGATCATTCACGACTGCGGTGATGAGCTTTCTGCGTCTGGCAAAGCCTCGCGGCATGGTTGTGCGAACGCGCGAGATCGGCGCCGGTCCTGTTGGCCGGAGTTCAGGGGCAGATCGCGGGTCTGGCGAGTTGCGACGCGGGGTTTCGACCGGGGCAGCTGCCCCACAGCTCAACAGGTGAGGCGCGGCAGGCGGTCGAGAACGAGGCGCAGGATCGCGCGGTCGGGGTAGGCGCTGGGCAGATGCAGCGTGACGCGGGTCTTCAACGCGACGACCCGCATGGCGAGCTTCACGAGGCGCAGCCGGAGGGTATCGAACTGCGCGACGCGCCAGCTGGAACGCTTCGGCATGAGGCTGCGCAGCGACCACAGGATCCAGTAAGCGCCCGTGTGCAGCATCAGGCGGAACGCGTTGGCGGTCGCCTTCATGCACGACGTGCGGTCGGCCGCGAGGTGGCGCTTCCACGCCTTGATGTGGTTCTCCGCCTGACCACGCCCGCAGTAGACCTCCTCGTAGATCCTGCGAGGGTCGCCATCGGCGAGGCTCGTGACGATGAAGCGGGTGTCCGTGCCCTGCGGTCCGGCCTCGACGCGGGCGATGACGCGCTCGACGCGGGACCAGCTCCGCGCGCCGCCGAAGAACGCCTTGTAGCGGCGCAGCTTGCTCCGGTCGGGGCGGGCGGCCTGGCGGGCTGCCGTGCTCGCCTCTAGCGCCGTGACGTGCCGGCGCAGCGTCGGGGTGGCGGCGACGCCGAGGGCGAAGTCGATCCGAGCGGCGCGGCAGAAGTCGAGCACCTCGGGCGCGCAGAAGTGACTGTCGGCGCGGATGAGGATCTGGACGCGTGGCCAGTGGCCCCGGATCTCGCGCACCAGCCGGCGCAGGAAGCTGCGGGCCTCGGCGCCTGTGGGGCGACGCGCGGGCCGCAGCATGGCGGCCACGGGCCGGCCCTCGCCGTCGAACACTACGAGGGGCTGGAAGCCGTATTCGTCGTAGTAGGCGTTGAAGAGGCGCAACTGCTGCCCGCCATGCACCGGATCGAAGGTGTCGTCGAGGTCGAGCACGATCCGGCGCGGCACCTGGCGGAAGCTCGCGCAGTAGAGCCCGACCAGGGCGCGTCCCATGCGCAGGAGGGCGCGGAGGTCGGGCAGGTTCTCGAGCCGCGAGATGGTCGGCTGCGAGCAGAGCGCCGCCGCGTCGGGCAGGCGGTCGAGTGCGAGCTTGAAGGCGGGATCGTGCCGCAGGGCGGTGGCGTCGTTGCCGTCCTCGTAGCCGGCCGCGATCATCAGCAGGCGGAAGCGGATGATGTCGGCGAGGCTGTGCCGGACCTGCTCTGGCGCTCGCGGGTCATCGAGGCAGGCGGCCAGGCGATCGGCGACGCCGAGGCGGCGCTCGATCTCTTTCAGCGCCAGCACGCCGCCATCGGAGGAGAGCCGTCCGCCATCGAAGCGGGCGACCAGGGGTTTGCCGCAGACCGCGGACAGGCCGGGCAGCGGCGGGGTATCGTCAACCTTGGCGGGCATGGTCTCCGCGAGCGGCTGGTTTTGAGTGTCGCAGCCGAAATCTATGGCCGATCAGCGGCTTGCACCATGCCCGTCACCCCGCATGAATAATCCGGGCTAGAACATCGTCGAGTGGCAGAAGTGTCCGCCGCCGGAACTCAACCACAATCGCTTCTTCGGCCGGTGTCAGCACCGTGCTCCTCGGCGACTTCGGTCCCATCGGTGCATCCGTCGTCACCGTACGCTTGG
>NZ_LABX01000079.1 GCF_001043915.1 Methylobacterium aquaticum
GTGTGGGACGGGCAAGGGCGGGTCTTCGGCAATCATGTTGGGGGGCGGGGGACCCCGCCGGGACCCGCGTCTCGGACGACGCGGGAGCGTCTTGATGTCCGGCGGGCGATCGGCGGGCCTCATAGACCATGCGGCCGGCGCGCGATAGGGGCGCCGGTTCCGGCGAGCCGGGCGGTTAGGCTCAGCAGGTGGCGTGGCCGCACTGGCGCACGCCGGCCACCGTCTTGCGGATCGGCTCGACGCCGACGGCACCCGGGATGATCTCGTCGCCGATGATGAAGGCCGGGGTGCCCGACAGGCCGAGCTTGTCGCCGAGGCCGACATTCTCCTGAAGGGCGGCCTGGATCTCGGGGGCCTGCATGTCCTTCTGAAGCTTGGCGAGGTCGAGGCCCATCTCCTTGGCCACCGCGAGCGCCCGCTCGCCGTTCACCCGGCCGCGGCTCTCCAGCAGGCGGGTGTGGTAGTCGAACAGCTTGTCGCCCTTGAGCTGCTGCTTGACGGCGAGCGCGACCTTGCTGGCCTCGAGCGAATCGGGCCCGAGCACGGGGAAGTCGCGCAGGACAACCTTCAGCTTCGGGTCGCCCTTGATCAGGGTCTGGAGGTCGGTGAGCGCCCGCTTGCAGTAGCCGCAATTGTAATCGAAGAACTCGACCAGGGTGACGTCGCCGGCCGGGTTGCCGGCCACGAAGCCGTGCGGCGAGTTGTGCAGGGTGTCGCGGGTTTCCTTGAGGGCGCTGGCCTGGGCGACCTTCTGGGCCTCTTGCTGGCGCTTCTCCAGCTCGGCCATCGCCTCCTGGAGGATTTCCGGGTTCTTCAGCAGGTAGTCGCGCACGACGCCCTCGATCGCCTGGCGCTGGGCGTCGCTCATCGGGGCCGCCGGGGTGGTGGTCGGCGACTGGGCCTGGGTCGGGACGGAGGCGGCGACGAGGCCCGCGAGGGCGAGAGCGGGCAGAAGGCGGGGCAGGGGCAGCATCGTCGTCCTCATCGGGGGTCGTCCACCGTCGGTGGCGCACAATCCTGGCGCGGTCCTTGGGCCTCCGGTTAGGCGGTTTCGCGGCGGCCTTGTCAAATCACGCCTGCGCTGGCCATGGGGCGCAATGTCGGCGAAATCCCGCTAAGGGCGGGGGCGCACCCGTTCCCAGGTTTCCCGTGCCCCATTTCCCGAGGCCCGCCATGTCCGATCCCGCCTCCCCGGTCTCCCGCCGCGCCGCCCGCGTCGCGCCCTTCCTGGCGATGGACGTGCTCGCCGCCGCGGCCCGGCGCGAGCGGCAGGGCGACAGCGTGGTGCATATGGAAGTGGGCCAGCCCTCGGCCCCGGCCCCGAAGCCCGCCATCGCGGCGGCGCAGAGCGCGCTCGCCTCCGGCCGCATCCCCTATACCGAGGCGCTCGGCATCGCCCCCTTGCGCGAGCGCATCGCGCGCCACTATGCCGACGCCTACGGGGTCTCGGTGGCGCCGGAGCGGGTCGTCGTCACCACCGGCTCCTCGGCGGGCTTCGTCCTCGCTTTCCTCAGCCTGTTCGATGCCGGCGGGCGCGTCGCCATCGCGGCGCCCGGCTATCCGGCCTATCGCTCGGTGCTCCAGGCGGTCGACCTCGAGCCGGTGGGCCTGACCCTGCGCGCCGAGGACGGCTTCGTGCCGACCGCCGCCAGCCTTCGCGCCGCCCATGCCGCCGCGCCGCTCGCCGGCCTGCTGGCGATGAGCCCGGCCAACCCGTCCGGCACCATGATCGACGAGGCGGGCCTGCGCGCGCTGGCGACGGCCTGCCGGGCGATGAACCTGCGCTTCATCTCCGACGAGATCTATCACGGCCTGACCTACGGCGTACCGGCGGCGACGGCGTTGGCGGTCGATCCCGATGCGGTCGTCATCAACTCGTTCTCGAAATATTATTGCATGACCGGCTGGCGCATCGGCTGGATGGTGGTGCCGGATGCCCTGGTGCGGCCGATCGAGCGGCTGGCCCAGAACCTCTACATTTCGGCGCCCTACCTGTCGCAGGTCGCCGCGCTCGCCGCCTTCGACGCCACCGAGGAACTGGAACTGGTGAAGGCCGACTATGCCCGGGCCCGCGCGCTTCTGCTGGCCGAACTGCCGGGCCTCGGCCTCGGCGACGTGCATCCGGCCGACGGCGCCTTCTACCTCTACGCCGACATCGCCCGGCTCACCAACGATTCGATCGGCTTCTGCCGCCGCATGCTCGACGAGGCCGGCGTCGCGGCGACTCCGGGCCTGGATTTCGACCCGGAGGCCGGCGCCCACCACCTGCGCCTCTCCTTCGCCGGCGGCGAGGCCGAGGCGCGGGAGGCGGTGCGGCGGCTCAAGGGCTGGCTTCGCTGATCGGGGGCTGATCGGGGCTTTGGCTGATCGGAGGACCACGCATGAGTGACCTGCACCCTGCCGCCGCGACCGGCTTCGCCTCGGGCGCCGAGACCTATGCCCGCGGCCGGCCCGACTACCCGGCGGCGCTCGGCGCCTGGCTGCGCGATGCCCTCCGGCTCGGGCCCGGTCGCCGGGTCGCCGATCTCGGCGCCGGCACCGGCAAGTTCACCCGCCTTCTCGCCGCCACCGGGGCCGCCGTGACCGCGATCGAGCCGGTCGACGCCATGCGGGCGCAGCTTGCCGCGTCGCTCCCCGACGTGGCGGCGCTGGCCGGCTCGGCCGAGGCGATGCCGTTGCCCGAGGGGCACCTCGACGCTCTGGTCTGCGCCCAGGCGTTCCACTGGTTCTCGACACGAGCGGCGCTCGCCGAGATCCGCCGGGTTCTGACGGTCGGCGGACGGCTCGGCCTCGTCTGGAACGTGCGCGACGATGCGACGCCGTGGGTGGCGGAACTGACCGCGATCATGAACGCCCACGAGGGCGACGCACCGCGCTACCACACGGGCGCGTGGCGGGCGCTGTTTCCCGCCGCAGGTTTCGGGCCGCTGCACGAGGCGTCCTTCCCCCACGGCCATACCGGCGCCCCGGAGCGGGTGATCCTCGACCGTACCCTGTCGGTCAGCTTCATCGCGGCGTTGCCGGAGGCGGAGCGGGCGCGGGTGGCCGAGCAGGTTCGTGCCCTGATCGCCCGGACCCCGGACCTGGCCGGCCGGGCCGAGGTGACGTTTCCGTACCGGACGCATGTGTCTTGGTGCGAGCGGGTCGCCTGAGAAGGATGGTCTCTCAGGCCCGTGCCGCCCGCTCCAGCGCCGCCACGTCGAGCCTGACCATGCCCTGCATCGCGGAAAACACCCGGGCGGCGACGGCCGGGTCCGGGTCGGCCAGCAGGCGCGGCAGGATCTCGGGGACGATCTGCCACGGCACGCCCCAGCGGTCGCGCAGCCAGCCGCACTGGATCTCGCTGCCGCCTCCGGCGAGCAGCCCGTCCCACACACGATCGACCTCGTTCTGGTCCAGGCAGTTCACGGCGATCGAGGCGGCGGTGCCGTACTCGGCGGGACTGCCAGCGTTCAGCGCCTGGAAGCTCTGCCCGCCGAGCGTGAAGTTCACCAGGAGCGCGTCGCCGGGTTCGCCCCCGGGCCAGGGACCCGGGGCGCGCAAGATTGGCCCGAGCTGCGAGCCCGGCACGAGGGAAACATAGGTGCGTGCCGCGTCCTCGGCCTCGCGCGCGAACCACAGGCAGGTGCTGACGGTCGTCATGATGTGTCTCCGGTCGGTCAGAGCCGGGCGACGAGGTCGGCGAGCTGGTCGGCGCAGCGGCCCCAGCCGTCATGGAAGCCCATCGCCTCGTGGGTGGCCCGGTCGTCTTCGGTCCAGTGCCGCGCCAGGGCGGTGTCGCGCGTGGCGCCACCCTCGGGCGTGAAGGTGATGATGCCGGTGAAGAACGGCTTGGCGGCCGGCTCAGCGCTTCTGCTGGTTCATCGCCCAGACCACACCGAAGGGGTCACGCAGCTGGCCGTAGCGGTCGCCCCAGAACATCTCGGCCGGCGGCATCACGGCGGTGGCGCCGGCCGCGACGGCCCGGGCATAGCGGGCGTCGATGTCCTCGACCATCAGCGTCAGGGTGAAAGCCTGCGGAGCTTGCAGCGCACAGCCATGCTCCGGAAAGGCGTCGCTCAGCATCAGCGACGAGCCATTGACGTGAAGATGCACGTGCGGTGTCCGTCCCTGCTCGTCCACCGGCAAGGCGCCGACGATCGCGGCGCCGAAGGCGCGGGTGTAGAAGTCGGCCGCCTTCAGGGCGCCGTCCACCGTCAGGTAGGCAACGAGGCCGCCCTTCACCGGCGCGACCGCGTCGGACAGGTGCATGGGAGTTTCATCGCTCATCGGGTCCTCTCCTCGGTCGAGCCGGTTTCGGCCGCGGCCTCGCTGCAAGGACGGGCGGCCCGGCCGCGCCCCGACAGCCCCCCTCAAATTTTTTCGCTTTCTGCGGCGCCGGTCCCGGCCAGCCGGTCGAGCTGGGAGCGGAGATGCGCAGCCTCGGCCGGGGTGCCGGCCAGCGCGATCGCCCGCCTCATCGCCTCCCGCGCCTCCCCGTTCCGGCCGAGCTGCATCAGCAGCGCGCCGCGCAGGCCGTGGAAGTGGACATAGCTTTGAAGCGGCCCGGCCAGGGGCTCGACGAGGGCGAGCCCGGCCTCCGGTCCGGCGACCTTGGCGGTCGCGACGGCCCGGTTGAGGGTGACGACCGGCGAGGGCTGCATCCGCTCCAGCGCCGCGTAGAGCGCGTCGATCCCGGCCCAGTCGGTCTCCTGGGGCCGGCGCGCGCGGGCATGCAGGGCGGCGATCGCGGCCTGGACCTGGTAGGGGCCGGGCCTGCGGTGGCGCATCGCCTTGTCGACGAGGGCCAGCCCCTCGGCGATCATCGGGCGCCGCCAGAGCCCGCGATCCTGATCCTCCAGCAGGACGATCTCGCCATCGGCGTCGACGCGCGCCGGCGACCGGGCGTGCTGGAGCAGCATCAGGGCGAGGAGCCCCATCACCTCCGGGTCGGTGGAAAACAACCGCAGGAGCAGGCGGCCGAGGCGGATCGCCTCGTCGCAGAGGACGGACCGCTCCGAGCCGGTCGCGGCCGAGTAGCCGGCATTGAAGACGAGGTAGAGCATCGCCGAGACGGCGGCGAGCCGCTCCACCCGCTCCACGGCCCCGGGCGCCCCATACGGCACCGCGCTGCGGGCGATGCGGGCCTTGGCGCGGGTGATCCGCTGCTCCATCGCCGCCTCCGAGACCAGGAAGGCGCGGGCGATGCGCGCGACGGACAGCCCGGCGACGATGCGCAGCGCCAGCGCGATCTGCTGCGTGACGGGCAGGTCCGGATGGCAGCAGATGAACAAGAGCCGCAGGATCTCGTCGCGGTAGACCTGCGCGTCGATCGCCTCGGCGAGCGGCGTCTCCGCATCCTCCAGATCCGACAGCCCCAGGTTTGACAGTCCTGGGTCCGACAGCCCCTGATCGGACACGGCCCGTTCCGGCAGCCCGTCGTCGGCCGGCAACGGCACCTGGCGGGCAAGGCGCCGTCGTCCGTCGAGGGCAGCGTTTCGCCCGACGAGGATCAGCCAGGCCGCCACGTCCCGCGGCGGCCCGGTCCGGGGCCAGGTGCGCAAGGCCCGCAGGCTCGCCTCCTGGAACGCCTCCTCGGCGGTATCGAGATCGCGAAACACCCGCAGCAGGGCGGAGATCACCCGTGGCCGGGCCGCGGCGAGGGATGACGCCAGCCAGACGGCCTCGGGCGAGGTCACGCTCACCTCAGCCCGCCGCCGGTCGGGCGAGGGGCGGGCGCGGGTCGGGATTGTAGAGGAGGACCGGTCGCAGCTCATAGGCCCCGCCCGGATTGGCGGCGGCGAGGTCGCGGGCGATGCCCAGAGCCTCGTCGAGGTCGGCGACGTCGACGACGTAGAACCCGAGCAACTGCTCCTTGGTCTCGGCGAAAGGGCCATCGATGACCAGGGGCGGCTCGCTCGCCTTGCGCAGGGTCGTGGCGGCGGTGGTCGGCAGCAGCCGCAGCGACGGGCCGAGCTTGCCATCCCGCTCCAGCCGCGCATGCACCCGGCCGAGCCGCTCCATCACCGCATCGTCCTCCGCCGCGCTCCAGGCTGCGACGACATCCTCGTCCTTGTAGCACAGGATGGCGTAGAGCATGGTCGATCCCTCCCTCGTCCCAGGACGCGCGACGCGGCCCGGATCCGACCAGGATCGCCGAAAAATCACCCCGCCGCGAGCTGGTCCCGGTTCAGGGCCGGGCCAGGGCGTCGGCCGCGGCCACCATCGTCTTGGCGGCGGCTTCGAAGGACTGGAACGCCGGGATCGCCGTGTCCCAGGCGTTGCGTCCCAGGGCCTCGGCCATGGCGGCGGCATGGCGGTGGGCCTCGGCGCCGGCCGCGACGAGCCGGGCGGCGGCCGGATCGGTGGGGTCGACCCCCATCTCGGTTGCGGCGTCGCGGAAGGGCGGCACCGCCGCACCGACCGGCCCGAGCCCGACCAGCGCCGCCGCCAGGCGACGCTTCCACATCGCCATATCGGCCGGCAGGCGCACCAGCGCATAGGCCGGCAGGCCGCGGGCGGCGCCGTCTTCCAGCGCCTCCTGCGCCGCCGTCTCGGCCCGCAGCAGGATCGCCATCAGCCCGTCGATCTCGGCGCTGGTCTTCTGCGCCTTGCCGGCCACCTGCTGCACGCCCGCGGAGATCTCGGCGGTCGCGGCCTCCTGCTGGCCCAGCACGTCGGCGAGCGCCCGGACGCCTTCCGCCGAGCGCGCCACCGCCTCGCCCTCCTGCACCACCCGGGCCTCGACCCGGGCGACCGCGGCGGTGCCGCCGGCCACGGCGTGTCGGCTCTCGGCCACGGCAGCCTGGATCGCCGCGAGTTCCTGGAGGAGCACCGCCAGCCGGCCGCGGATCTGCTCCGTCGCCCGGGCGGTCTGGCCGGACAGCTGCTTGACCTCCGCCGCGACCACCGCGAAGCCGCGCCCCGCTTCGCCGGCCCGGGCCGCCTCGATGGTGGCGTTGAGGGCGAGCAGGTTGGTCTGGCTCGAGATCGCCTCGATCGTGCCGGCCATCTCCTGGATCTGGAGGGCAGCGCCCTCGAAGCCGGTCAGGCGCTGTTCGATCTGCCCGGCATGGGTCTCGATCGCCGCCATGGTGCGGCTCGCCTCGCGCATGTCCGCCGCGCAGGCGGCGATCCCGCTGGTCGCCTGCTCGGCAACACTGGCGCTGGCCTGCGAGCGGCCGGCCAGCTCCCGGGTCGAGGCCGCCACCTGCTCGACCGCTGCCGCCATGGCGCGGGTCTGCCCGGCAATCTCGTTCGCGTCGTGCGTCATCCAGCCGAGGACGGTGGCGGCCTCCGAGGCTTCAGCCGCGATGCGCGCCGCGCTGCCGAGAGTTGATGCGGCACTTTGTCGCATCTGGCCGAGCAGGCGCCCGAGTGCGCTCGCGAGCCGGCCACTCCCCGGTTCGACTCCCGTCGCTCCGGCCCGGTCGACCAGACCGGCGAGCCGATCCTCCACCATCTCGGGGGTCTCGACGGGAGCCAGCGCGGGGGCGGAGCGGGAGCGGGAGCGGAACATGGCGGCAACTCACAGGAGGTGGCGTTGATTTCCGGCAAGTCCCGTATCCGTTCCGTTAACACGCCGCCTCCACATGACGTGTAGCACGTTACGTTACGGCGTTTTCCGCGTCCGGTTCGATGCCGGGTCCCATAACGCCGTCGTCTAAACCGTTTTCACAGCCTCGGCCGATCGGGGTGTTGCAATGCGGTTGCATCCCGACTTCGCCTCGTCAAGCGGCCAGCCGCGGCGTGCTGGAGCGCGGCTGGCCGCAACGCCTCAAAGACGCGGGACGGGCTGAAGCCCGTCCCGCGAGCGGACATACGACGTCTGCCTGGTCGCGCCCTGATGCCGCACTCGTCGTCGCTCACTCGCCGCCGATTGCCGCCTTGGTGCGCGACCACCAGCCGGCCCGCTTCGGGCGGTCCGGATCCGGCGGGGTGAGCACGATCGCCACCGGCTCGGGCTCCGGGACCAGCACGGGGGCCGGGGCTTCGGCCGCGGGCTCTGACGGCGGCGCGGACTCCGCTGCCTGGGCGGGCTGCGCCTCCCCGATGCGGGCAGGGGCCTCGATCACCTCGGCGGCCAGGGCCTCGCGTTCGACGGGCGGCAGGTCCGGCGCCGCGACCGGGCTGCCGAACGCCTCCGGCGCCGGCCCGGCGATCTCGTCGAGGGCGACGATCTCCTCGGCGAGGGAATCCTGCACCAGGCTGGCGCCGGTCTCGCCTGGCTCGGCCCCGGCCACGACCTCGTCGCCGATCGTGCCGACGCTCTCCTCGAAGCGGTCGCGTCCACGGCCGCCGCGGCGCCCGCGCCGGCGTCGCCGGCTCAGGGCCTCCTCCCGGCTCTCGCGCTCAGGCGCCGCGCCGTCCTCGGTGATCGGGATCGACACCGCCTCCGTGACCGGCTCCGCCGACGCCTCGGCGGCTTCGCCGGGTTCGTCCGCCTCGTGCCTCTCGGTCTCCTGACCCTCGCCCTCGTCGGCGCCGCCGCGCTCGCCCCGGCCCCGCCGACGACGGCGGCGGCGGCGGCGCTTGCCCCCGCCCTCGTCCTCTCCGGCCGCGCCCTCTCCGGCCGCACCCTCGGCGGTCTCCGCCTCGGCGTCGCCCTCGGCCTCAGCCTCGGCCTCCCCCTCGGCCTCCTCGACGATATCCTCGTCCTCGTCCTCGTCCTCCTCCAGCGGCGGCGGCAGCACCGCCTCGGCCCGGATGCTGCTGACGGCGCGCGGCTCGACCCGCTGGGCGAGGTCGCCGCGCTCGAGGTGGAAGGCCGAGGTGGCGGCCAGACGCTCGTCGGCCGCGATGATGATCGCGACGCCGAACCGGGCCTCGAGCTCGTGCAGGTGGGCGCGCTTCTGGTTGAGGATGTAGAGCGCCACCTCGGTCCGGGTGCGCAGGATCAGGTTGTGGCTGTTCGACTTGATCAGCGCCTCCTCGATCGCCCGCAGGATCAGCAGGGCCACGGAGGCGGTCGCCCGCACGAAGCCCGAGCCGCCGCAATGCGGGCAGGGCACCGAGGAGGATTCGAGCACGCCGGTGCGGATGCGCTGGCGCGACATTTCGAGCAGGCCGAAGGGCGAGATCCGGCCGACCTGGATGCGGGCGCGGTCGTTCTTCAGGCACTCGTTCAGCTTCTTCTCGACGGCGCGGTTGTTCCGCTTCTCCTCCATGTCGATGAAGTCGATGACGATGAGGCCGGCGAGATCGCGCAGGCGCAACTGGCGCGCCACCTCCTCGGCGGCTTCCAGGTTCGTCTTGAACGCGGTGTCCTCGATGTCGTGCTCGCGGGTGGCCCGCCCCGAATTCACGTCGATCGAGACCAGGGCTTCGGTCGGGTTGATGACGAGGTAGCCGCCCGAGCGCAGCGAGACGTGGTTGGAGAACATCGCGTCGAGCTGCTGCTCGACCCCGAAGCGGGCAAAGATCGGCGACGGGTCGCGGTAGGGCTTCACCACCTTCGACTGCGTCGGCATCAGCATCCGCATGAAGTCCTTGGCCTCGCGGTAGGCGTCCTCGCCCGAGACCAGAACCTCGTCGATGTCCTTGTTGTAGAGGTCGCGGATGGCGCGCTTGATGAGCGAGCCCTCCTCGTAGACGAGCGCCGGCGCGGCGGACGACAAGGTCAGCTCGCGCACGCTCTCCCACAGGCGCATCAGGTACTCGAAGTCGCGCTTGATCTCCGGCTTGGTGCGCGAAGCGCCGGCCGTGCGCAGGATGACGCCCATCCCCTCGGGCACTTCGAGATCGGTGGCGATCTCCTTCAGGCGCTTGCGGTCGGCCGCGCTGGTGATCTTGCGCGAGATGCCGCCGCCCCGGCCGGTATTGGGCATCAGCACCGAGTAGCGGCCGGCCAGCGACAGGTAGGTGGTGAGCGCCGCGCCCTTGGTGCCGCGCTCCTCCTTGACGACCTGGACCAGGATGACCTGCCGGCGCTTGATCACCTCCTGGATCTTGTAGTGCCGGCGCGGGGTGCGAGGCCGCTCGGGGATCTCGGCCAAAGCGTCACCGCGGCCGCCGACCTGCTCGACCACCGGCTCCTCGTGATCCTCGTCGTCGTCCTCGTCCTCCCCGTCGTCGTCCTCGTGCTCCTCGTCCTCGTCGTCGTGATCCTCGTCGTCGTCCTCGGATTCCTCGTCCGAGCCGTCCTCGTCGTCGTGGTCCTCGTCCTCGTCGGACTCGTCCGCATCCTCGTCGTCCTCGACCTCGGCGGCATCGGCCGGCTGCGAGGCGGCGACGGGCTGGGGCAGGGCGACCTCCTCGGCCGCGGTCTCGACGGACGCGCGCGCGTCCGGGGTCTCGGCCCCGGCCGGCGCCTCGTCGGCGATCGCCGCGACGCGGGCGGGCTCCGCCGACACGGCGGCGGCGATCACCGCCGGGGTCTCGGCGGCCTCGCCCGCAACCGGGTCGGCGGGAGTCTCGGCCGCATGAGTCTCGGTCGCATGAGCCTCGGTCGCATGAGCCTCGGGGGCGGGCGCCTGCGGGGGCGCGCCGTCTCCAGCTGGGCTCCCGGACGTCGCGGCGTCCTGCGCGACGGCGTCGCTGGCCTCCACGGCGACCGGGGCAGGCGCGGCGACGGACGCACCGTGCGGCTCGGCCTCGCCGGCGGCTGTCCCGACGGCCGACACGGTCTCCGGCGCGGGGTGCTCGCCCGCCACGGGCTCGACACCCTCCGGCCGCAGGGACTCCTGCGTGGCGGCCTCGTGCGTGGCCGCCTCCGGCGTGAACGTCTCCTGCGCGAGCGTCTCCTCGGGATGGACGTCCTGGGGATGAGCGTCCTGCCAGCCGGTGGCCGCGGCGCCGGTCTCCGGCGTGTCCTCGGCGGGGGCGCTCACCACGGCGTCGACCGGGCGCGACGACGCCTCGGCCCGGCGGCCGCGGCGGCGGCGGCGGCGGGGCTGGTCGCTGCGCGGCTCGCCACGCTCCGGCCGCTCGCCGCGCTCCTGGCGCTCCGGATGCTCCTCGTGCTCGTGCTCGCGCTCGGCCCGCGCCTCCTCCTCGAGGAGCGCCATCCGGTCGGCGATCGGGATCTGGTAATAATCGGGATGGATCTCGCTGAAGGCGAGGAACCCGTGCCGGTTGCCCCCGTACTCGACGAAGGCGGCCTGCAACGACGGCTCGACCCGCGTGACCTTGGCGAGATAGATGTTGCCCCGCAGCTGGCGGCGGCTAGCCGATTCGAAGTCGAATTCCTCGACCTTCGAACCTTTGACCGTCACCACCCGGGTCTCTTCCGGGTGGGAGGCATCGATGAGCATCTTGTTGGCCATGACGAACTTTCGGCATGGCGATGGACGGCAGAGCCGCCGGACGGGGCCATCCGGGAACGGATCGTGAGGAAGGGAACCTCGGGGATCCTGGCCGGATGCGGGAGGACGGGCCTCCGTAATCCGGGGCCGCCCCGGGCGCGGAAACCTGCGCCGGGAGGGCTCTCCCGTGCCGTGCCCGATCGGGCGCGGCGGATGATGTCGTCGTTCGGATCGTGCCGTCAATCGCCGCTGCGCGCATCCACGCGCGCGAGGGGTTGACGATGGCCGGGGGCAGGGGGCGCGGACGGGCGCGACGCCGGATGCGTGCGCCGGGGACGGCAGCGTCGAGACCCGAGGCTGTGCGTCCGCGCATTCTCCCACCGACCTTTCGAAACGAGGCGCCGGGACGCAAGGGTCCGGCCGCCGGTAAAAACGGGCGACGACGTTCGCGAACGCCGACGCGGATCAGTGACACCTGCCCGGCTCGCGAGATCGTCGGACGATCCGCCGGCGGCCGGCCAGCGCCGAAGCCGCTGCGGGAGCGCCCGGGCGAGCCCGTGGTCCGCGGCGAAAAGCCGGCGGCAACGGGCAGGGGTCATCATCATTACAGAGTGTCCGGCGGAATTTGCAAGCATCATCACGGTTCCCGAACCAACCGGGCCGAAGCACCGGTCGAGCGCGGTGGCCCCGTGCCCTCCCTGTACCCCGGGTGCAACAGCCTCGCGCGAGCGATCCGGAGGGCTTCGCAATGCGTTAACCATGGTCCGGTTATCGCGTAATCGGGATGCCGCCTGAGGTCGCCGCGAGACCATGCCGACACGCGCACGTCCGATCCGCCTTCTCGTCCGCGCTGCCCTCCTGGCCGCGGGCCTTCTCGCGCCGGCCGCCGTCGGGGCCAATCCGGCGGTGCCGGACCGTGCCGCCGTCGAGCGGCCTGCCGCGGATCGCCCGGCGGCGGAGCGGCCGGCCGTCGCGATCGCGGCCGAAATCTCGGCCGCGCCCGAGGGCGGCACCCGCCTGACCGTGGTGCTGTCGCGGCCGGTCGAGGCCCGGGCCTTCGTGATGGAGCGGCCGGACCGGGCGATCGTCGACCTGCCCGAGGTCAACTTCCAATTGCCGCCCGAGGCGGGCCGCAAGCGCGACGGCCTCGTCGCCTCCTACCGCTACGGCCTGTTCGCGCCCGGGCGCTCGCGCATCGTCATCGACCTCGCGCAAACCGCCACGGTGGCGCGGGTCGCGACCTCAACCCGCCCGCGGGACGGGGCGACCCTGCTCACCATCGATCTCGCCCGCAGCGACCGCGAGGTTTTCCGCCGCGCCGCGCAAGCCCCCGAGCCCGCCCGGCCGGCCGGCCCGCCGGCTCGCGAGGGGGTCGATTCGCGCCCCCTCGTCATCGTCGATGCCGGCCATGGCGGCATCGATCCGGGCGCCATCGCGGGCACCGGCGTCTACGAGAAGGACATCGTGTTCGGCGTCGCCCAGCGGCTGGTGCAGCGCCTCGAGGCCGGTGGCCGGATCCGGGTGCAGATGACCCGCGACCGCGACGTGTTCGTGCCGCTCGCCGAGCGGGTCCGCATCGCCCGCGACGCCCGCGCCGATCTGTTCGTGTCGATCCACGCCGATTCCATCTCGGCCGCCCCGCAGGTGCGCGGCGCCACGATCTACACGGGGTCCGAGAAGGCGACCGATGCCGAATCGGCCCGGCTCGCCGACCGCGAGAACAAGGCCGACGCGGCGGCCGGCGCCGACCAGGGCGACGGCCCGGGCGACGTCGCCGACATCCTCCAGGAACTCACCCTGCGGGAGACCCGCGGCTTCTCGGCCCGCTTCGCCAAGGGCCTGCTGACGCGGCTCTCGGGCGTGATGGAGATGAGCGTGAAGCCCCACCGCGAGGCGGGATTCCGGGTGCTGCGCTCGCCCGACGTGCCCTCGGTGCTGGTCGAGCTGGGCTACCTGTCGAGCAAGCGCGACCTCGACCTGCTGCTTTCCGACGAGTGGCGGGCCACCGTCACCGGCCAGATGGCCGAGGCGATCGAGGCGTTCTTTGCCGCCCGCCTGCCGCCGGCGATCGCCCGCGGCACCGAGGCGCCGCGGATCGGCAAGGCCGCCCAGATCGGACCCGCCCCAGTTTCACCATAGATCCCGTGTCGATAGGGCCTCGTCGGCCCCTCGCTGTCCTGGCTTTCGCGAGCCGCTTCCGTTAAGCGCGGGGGCGGCGTCCCGCGCCGCCATGGCTGTCGCGTTTCCGTGAGGAGCCGTGCCCGGGCGTGGCCTCCGCCGCCGGTTCCGGGATACAGGTCAGGGCCCTGCGGGCCGCGCGGCATCATCGACGGGTCGGGTATCGATGCGCTTCATCCTCCGCTTCTTCGGCTTCCTGTTCAGCATTGCGGCGATGCTCTTCGTCGTCGGTGCGGCGGCGGGCGGCTACTTCTACTGGAAGTACTCGCGCGACCTGCCCGACCACGCGGCGCTGGCCAATTACGATCCGCCGGTGATGACCCGCGTCCATGCCGCCGACGGCAGCCTGCTCGCCGAGTATGCCCGCGAGCGCCGGCTCTACCTGCCGATCCAGGCGATGCCGAAGATCGTGATCGCGGCGTTCCTGTCGGCCGAGGACAAGAACTTCTACAAGCATGGCGGCGTCGATCCCGAGGGCATCGTCCGGGCGATCGTCACCAATGCGTCGAGCGGCAAGAAGCAGGGCGCCTCGACCATCACCCAGCAGGTCGCCAAGAACTTCCTGCTCTCCTCCGAGCAGACCTTCGACCGTAAGATCCGCGAGGCGCTGATCGCTTTGCGCATCGAGTCGACCTACTCGAAGGACAAGATCCTCGAACTCTACCTCAACGAGATCTTCCTCGGCACGATCGTGCCGGGCCGCAACCTGCACGGCATCGCGGCCGCCGCGCTCGACTATTTCGGCAAGTCGGTGCACGAGCTGACGATCCACGAGGCGGCCTACCTGGCGGCGTTGCCGAAGGGCCCGAACAATTACCATCCCTATCGCCGCACCCAGCAGGCGCTGGCGCGCCGCAACGAGATCATCGGCCTGATGGCCCAGAACGGGTACATCACCAAGGAGGAGGCCGAATCGGAGCGCAAGCTGCCGCTCGGGGTCAATCCGCGCAGCGTCTCGCCCAACACCGCCAACGCGAACTACTTCGCCGAGGAGGTCCGCCGCGAGATCTCCGAGCGCTACGGCGAGAAGAAGCTCTACGAGGGCGGCCTGTCGGTCCGCACCACCCTCGACCCGAAGATGCAGGCGATGGCCCGCAAGGCCCTGGTCGACGGCCTGGTGCGCTACGACCAGGCCCGCGGCTGGCGCGGTCCCAAGAGCCGGGTGGACCTCGCCGGCCGCGACTGGGGCATGGCGGTGGCCGAGGTGCCGGCGCTCGGCGACGTGCAGCCCTGGCGGCTGGCCGTGGTGCTCGACACCTCGGGCGGGCGCGCCACGATCGGCCTCCAGCCGAAGCGCGAGAGTTCGGGCCAGGTCTCGAAGGACCGCGAGACCGGGATCATCAACGCCGAGGGCGTGCGCTGGACCGGCCGCAGCGTCGCGGCAGCGCTCAACACCGGCGACGTGGTCTATGTCGAGCGCATGGAAGGCGCCGGCAACGCCTACCGCCTGCGCCAGATCCCGGAAGTCTCCGGGGCCATCGTGGCGATGGATCCCTATACGGGCCGCGTCCACGCGATGGTCGGCGGCTTCTCCTACGACGAGAGCGAGTTCAACCGCGCCACCCAGGCGATGCGTCAGCCCGGCTCGTCGTTCAAGCCGATCGTCTACTCGGCGGCCCTCGACAACGGCTACACCCCGTCCTCGATCGTCCTCGACACGCCGATCACCATCGAGGCCGGGCCGGGCCAGGAGGCGTGGTCGCCCTCGAACTATGACGGCAAGTCCGGCGGTCCGCACACCCTGCGCTACGGCATCGAGCACTCGAAGAACCTGATGACGGTGCGGCTCGCCAAGGATGTCGGCATGCCGCTGATCGCCGAATATGCCCGCCGCTTCGGCGTCTACGACGACATGCTGCCCGTCCTGCCGATGTCGCTCGGCGCCGGCGAGACCACCGTGATGCGGATGGTCACCGCCTATTCGATGCTCGACAATGGCGGCCGGCGCATCCGTCCGACCCTGATCGACCGGATCCAGGACCGCAACGGCGAGACGATCTACCGCCACGACACCCGCAAGTGCATCGGCTGCGACGCCGAGAAGTGGTCGGGCCAGGACGAGCCGAAGCTGGTGGACGAGTCCGAGCAGGTGCTCGACCCGCTCACCGCCTACCAGATGGTCTCGATCATGGAGGGCGTGGTCCAGCGCGGCACCGCCACCATCCTGAAGGAGATCGGCAAGCCGCTCGCCGGCAAGACCGGCACCACCAACGACGCCAAGGATGCCTGGTTCGTCGGCTTCTCGCCCGACCTCGCGGTCGGCATCTATATGGGCTACGACAAGCCCCGCTCCCTCGGCGACCGTGCCACCGGCGGCGGCCTGGCCGCCCCGGTCGCCCGCGACTTCCTGAAGGCCGCCCTCAAGGACAAGCCGCCGACGCCGTTCCGCGTGCCTCCGGGCATCAAGCTGATCTCCGTCAACCTCGCCACCGGCACCCGCGCCGGTGGCGCGGGCGGCGTCCTCGAAGCGTTCAAGCCCGGCACCGCCCCGCCCGACAGCTACTCGGCCCCGCCGAGCGCCCAGCCGGCGGCCCCCGCGGCGGTGCCGCCGGACGCGGACCGGGCGGCCCAGGCGGGCGGGCTGTACTGATTCCAACGGCCCAGGACGCCGACGCATCGGGCCGTTGATCCAACTCGAATTTTTGATGTCAAGCCAGAGGCTTGGCAAAAATTCGAGAACGGAACCAACGGTCGTTTTCTGCCGACCGTTGGGATGACGAGGGGTTGAAGGGCGAGGGGCCGGACAGGTGCCTCGCCTTTTGCGCCTCGGACGCTTGTTCCCGAGGCCGGGAGCGCCGGCCCCACCGTTTACACCCGCGCGCGCCGGCGCTATCACCCTGCCTCCCCCCTCACGCGAGTGAATCCACACCAGATGCGCGCCGAGATCGAGCAACTCTCGGATGCCGCCAAGCAGTCGATCGGACTGCTGAGGAGGCATCTTTGACTGGGATACCGTTGACAAGCGCCTCGCGGAGCTGAACGCCCGCTCGGAGGACCCCTCGCTCTGGAACGATCCGGAGGAGGCCCAGAAGGTCATGCGCGAGCGCACGCAGCTCGACGACGCCGTCACGGCGATCCGGCGCCTGGAGCAGGGGCTTGAGGACGGCGCGACGCTGATCGAGCTGGGCGAAATGGAGGGGGATGCCGGCAGCATCCGCGAGGGCGAGGAGCAGATCCGCGCCGTGCAGGTCGAAGCCGCGCGCCGCCAGATCGAGACCCTGCTCTCCGGCGAGGCCGACGGCAACGACACCTATGTCGAAGTGCATGCCGGCGCCGGCGGCACCGAGAGCCAGGACTGGGCCAACATGCTCCAGCGCATGTATGCCCGCTGGGCCGAGCGCCGGAAGTACAAGGTCGACATCGTCGAGTGGTCCGAGGGCGAGGAGGCCGGAATCAAGGGCGCCACGCTGCTGATCAAGGGCCACAACGCCTATGGCTGGCTGAAGACCGAATCGGGCGTGCATCGCCTGGTGCGGATCTCGCCCTACGATTCCAACGCCCGGCGGCATACCAGCTTCGCCAGCGTCTGGGTCTATCCGGTCATCGACGACCGGATCACGATCGAGATCAAGGAATCCGACTGCCGGATCGACACCTACCGCTCGTCGGGGGCCGGCGGCCAGCACGTCAACACCACCGATTCGGCGGTTCGCATCACCCACAACCCGACCGGGATCGTGGTGGCGTGCCAGCAGGAGCGCTCGCAGCACAAGAACCGCGCCACCGCCTGGAACATGCTGCGCGCCCGCCTCTACGAACTCGAGCTGAAGAAGCGCGAGGAGAAGGCCAATGCCGAGGCGGCCTCGAAGACCGATATCGGCTGGGGCCACCAGATCCGCTCCTACGTGCTCCAGCCGTACCAGCTGGTGAAGGACCTGCGCACCGGCGCCCAGTCGACCAGCCCGGACGACGTCCTCGACGGCGACATCGACGACCTGATCGAGGCGTCGCTGGCCCACCGGGTCTATGGCGGGGCCGAGGCGGTCGAGGATATCGACTGACGCTTCGACGGCGTCGCACCACCACAACAGGCGCGGTGCCGTCCCCGGATCGGGGGGCGGCACTGCGCCTGTCTCGTTCTGGCTCCCGGGCGTGACGAGCGACCGGGATAGCCGGGGCTGGTCGCTACTTCTCCGCCCGGTTCGGCGTCTTGATCTGCCCGTAGACCACGCCCGCGAAGGCGCCCAGGGTCGTCGGCCAGTCGAGGCCGGTCGCGCTCCGGTCGGCCGCCTGGCAATAGGTGGCGGTCAGCCCGTTGACCAGATCGGCCGTGCTCACCTGCGGGGCGGCCTGGCGCACGGCCGGCAGCAGGGTGGCGATGCGGGGCAGCATCTGCTCGGCCTTGACGGACTTGAGCTGGCCGGCGGCATCCGCCGCCGTCAGCGCCGCGGCCAGCGTCGGGTTCGAGACGGTCTCGCACGGAGCGTTGCCGGCGAGCATCGTCCGGGTCTCGGCCCGCAACGTCGCCACCTGGCCGGGCTCGGCGGTCGGCGGGGCCTGGTTGCCGAAGGTCTGGCGGACGTAGTTCGTCACCGCCGCCACCTCGGCATCCGTCATTCCGACGCCGACCGCCGGCATCGCCGCGTACTCGCCCTTGGCGTCGAGGCCGCCGAGGATCACCCGGATCACCGTCTCCGGACCCTTGGCCAGCACGGCGCCGTTGCCGGCGAGCGCCGGGATCGCGCCCGGCATGCCCTGGCCGTCCGGCCGGTGGCAGGCGACGCAGCGGTTGAGGTAGGTGTCGGCGCCGGGCGCCGTTGCCGCCTGCTTGAAGTCCGACGTCACGTCAGGCGTGTAGGTGGGCTTGGGCGCCAGGGTCTTGAGATAGGCCGCGATGGCGCGCACGTCGCCGTCGCTCATCTTGCTCAGGCTCTCCTCGATCACCTGGCGCATCGGCCCGGCGACCACGCCGGCGCGGCCCGGCGCGGCGCCGGTCTTCAGATAGGTGAAGAGCTGGTCCTCGCTCCACAGGCCGAGCCCCTCCTTGTCGTCGCCCGACAGGTTGGGGGCGTACCAGCCGTCGATCGTGCCACCCTCGAGGTAGCCGCTCCATTGCGAGGCGCCCACGAGCTTGCTGCCGTTATGGCAGGCGCCGCAATGGCCCGGGCCCTCAACCAGATAGGCGCCGCGGTTCACCTGGTCGCTCGCCTTCGGGTCGGGCTTGAAGCGCCCCTCGGTGAAGAAGGCGAGGCGCCAGGCGAGGAGCCCGTCGCGGATGCTGAAGGGGAAGGCGATGTCGGCGGGTTTGCGCGGCGCGTTCACCGGCTCGAGGGAGAACAGGTAGGCTTTGAGTGCCGTCACGTCCTCGTCGGTGAGGCGGGTGTACCAGGGGAACGGGAAGGCGGGGTAGAGGTAGCTGCCGTTCTTGGTGATGCCCTGGTGCATGGCGCGCTTGAAGTCGTCGTCGCTCCAGCTTCCGATGCCGGTCTCCTTGTCGGGGGTGATGTTCGGCGTCGCGAGCTTGCCGATGCCGCCCGGGAAGTTGATGTACAACCCGCCCGCATAGGGCTTGCCGCCCGGCGCGGTGTGGCAGGCGACGCAATCCCCGGCCGTCGCGAGGTAGCGCCCCTTCTCCACGAGATCGGAGGAGGCCGGCTGCGCCTGTGCCGCACCGGCCGTGAGGGCCAGTGCGCCGGCGCCGAGAGCGAGGGCGTGGACGGGGCGGCGACGGGTGACACGCTGGCGAGGCATGGGGCTTCCTCCGGAGGGTTATGGGGCGGCTGAGCGCAGCCGCAGCCAGAGATCGGCGACATGGGCGGTGCCCGCCCCGGCCAGCGCCGCGGCGAGCCAGTATCCGGGCGCGCCGGCGAGCACGGCCCGCAGGGCCAGCATCAGGCACGCCCCCGAGGCGAGGTTGACGAGGAGCGCACCCCGTCCTGGACCGCGCCGGCGGCGCCACAGCACGAGCAGGACGGCCTCCGCCGCCACGATCAGCAGCGCGACATCGACGATATGGCTGCCAGTGAGGAGATCAGGCATGCGTCAATCCTCCTGACCGCATCGACGATGCGCAGTCGGTCGAGGGACCTCACCTAGGAGACGGGACGGTCCAGGTCTGCAAACTCGGGAGAGCGGCTGGCGTTCGCCGAAATCGCCCGACGGTTCACGATGTCGCATCTGCGTCGATCCGGTCCCGGACAATCCGATCTTTCGCGGCGCAAGATGTCGGGCGCGGGCAGTGGTGGCCAGATCGTCATGCCGGCCGGCCGATGCGTCGCAAGGCCGATCAGAACGGTCCGTTAAGCCGGACGATCGACCAGTTGAGCAGGGCGGCGACGCCGACCCAGGCGAGATAGGGCAGGAGGAACAGGGCCCCGAGGCCGGAATGCCGCGCGACGACCAGGATCAGCAACGCCACCGAGAGCCAGAGCGCCGCCACCTCGACCAGCGCCCAGTCCGGCCGTTGCAGGCGGAAGAACACGCCGCTCCAGGCGATGTTGAGGATCCCGTTCACCACGAAGGCGGTCAGCAGCCAGAACCGCTCGGCCCCCTCCGGCGCTCCGTTCCAGGCCAGCACGCCGGCGATGGCGGTGAGCGTGAAGATGGTGGTCCAGACCGGGCCGAAGGCCCAATCGGGCGGTTTCCAGGAGGGGACGTGCAGGCTCCGGTACCAGGGGCCGAGCGTGGTGAGCCACGCGCCCGCCGCCGCCACGACGATGGCCGAGACGGCCGCCACCAGGATCGGGCCCCAGCGTCCCCCGAGAGACTCCATCACGGCGAGACCCAGCGGAAGAGGTGGGCGAGATCCTTGAAGAAGATCCGCGCATGCGCCGCCGGTTTCGCCCGCACCAGTTCCTTGTTCATGTAGGCGTCCCAGGTGAGCGACTGCACGTCGGGATCGCGGCAGATGCTGACGAAGCGCTCGCGAAGCGAGTCGTTGCGGTACCAGACAGTTTGCATCAGCCGCAGGATCCAGAACACCCGGCCATGCGCCTTGAGGAAGCGGCGTCGCGCCGAGCCTAGGGCCCGGGGATTGCCGGTGGCCAGGAAGTCGTGCGCCGCCTCGGCCGCGAGGCGCCCGCCGAACATCGCGTAGTAGATGCCCTCGCCCGAGGCCGGGGCGACGAGGCCGGCGGCGTCCCCGGTGAGCAGGACGTCGCGGCCGTTGTCAAAGCGCGAGAGGGGTTTCAGCGGCAGCGGCGCGCCTTCGCGCCGGACCGTGTCGCCGAGGTCGAGCCCCGTGGCGGCCCGCAGCCGGCCGACCGCGCCGCGCAGCGAGAACCCCTTGCGGGCGCTGCCGGTCCCGATGCTCAGCGTGTCGCCGTGCGGGAAGATCCAGGCGTAGAAGTCCGGCGAGAGGACGCCCTGGTAATAGACGTCGCAGCGCGTCGCCTCGACGGTGCCGGAATGCGGCGTGCGAACGATCTCGTGATAGGCGAAGACCTGCCGCATCCGGGCATGCGCCGGGATCTCCTGGCGGCCCACCGCCGAGTTGGCGCCGTCGGCCCCGATGACGAGGCGGGTGCGGATCCGCGCCTCGTCGCCCTGCGCGTCCCGGTAATGCACCGTGACCGGGCCGTCCCCGGCGCGGGCGAGGCGCAAGTAGGTGCCGGTCACCCGCGCGGCGCCGGCGAGCGCCGCGCGCACGCGCAGCCATTCGTCGAAGGGCCCGCGATCGACCATGCCGACGAAGCCCTCGCCGACCGGCATGTCGACCGCGCGGTCCCGCGGCGAGACCATGCGGGCGGAGCGGATCTTCGCGACCAGAAGCTCGTCGGGAATCGCGAAGTCGCGGATCAGGCGCGGCGGGATGGCGCCGCCGCAGGGCTTGATGCGTCCGGCCCGGTCGAGCAGCACGACCCGGCGCCCGAGCCGCGCCAGATCGGTCGCCGCCGTCGCGCCGGCCGGTCCCCCTCCCACCACCACCGCGTCGACGATGTCCTCGTCCATGGCCGTGCCTCCGGGTCGTCCGGGCCGGGTTCGGCCGGATCGCTTTTTTCAGATCGCGTGCCGCACCGACAGGCTCTCGATCGCCCGCGCGCTCACGGATGGCCGTCCGATCCGGTACGCCAGCCCGGCCGCGACGAGGAACAAGGCCGCCTCGGTCACGAAGACGGCCGCATAGGCCGGCACCACGGTGCCGACGGCGAGCCGCGCGAGATCGACCCCCGCCGCGCCGAGGAACCCCCCGAGCCCGAAGGCGACGCCCTGCGCCGCGCCCCACACGCCCATCCGGGTGCCGTGGCGGCTCTCGCCGTCGGGGGTACCGCCATGGCCGGCGAGCGCCATCATCTGGCCGATCGCCGCGACCGCGAAGATGCCGTTGAACAGGCCGAGCCCGACGACGCAGGCCCGCAGGGGCGATCCGGGCCCGGCAAAGCCGCAGGCGGCGATCGCCGCGAGCGCGGCGGCCGAGCCGAGGCAGCCGGTGACGGTCCAGAGGCGCAAGGAGGCGAAGGCCCCGCGCCCGTTGGCGGTGACGAGGGCGACGAACACCATGCCGGCGAGCACACCGCTATTCTGGAGGCCGGAGAGCTTGGTGGTGGCGCCCGGCGACAGGGCGAAGACGAGGCCGGCGAAGGGTTCGAGGATCAGTTCCTGCGCGCTGTAGGCGAGCATCGCCAGGAACACGAAGACCGTGAAGCGCCGCGCCTCCGGCTCGGCCCAGACCTCGGCCAGCACCTTGGCGAAGGGCCGCGCCGGTGCCCCCCGGACGGGAGCGGGTGCGGCGGCCCGCGCCGGCTCGACGCCCCACACGGCCGCGAGCGCGACCAGGAAGGCGATCAGCGACACGCCGCCCGACACCGCGACGAGGCGCGCGGGAGAGAACGGATCGAGCAGGTGCCCGGCGGTCGGCGCGGTGACGACGAAGCCGGCGATCATCATGATCCAGACGATCGTCGCGGCCGCACCCCGGCGATGGGGGGCGACGCCGGTAGAGAGCAGCACGAGGAGCGAGGTGCCGGCCGCCCCGACGCCGATGCCGACCGCGAGGAAGGACAGGACGAGGAGCGCGTAAGCCGCCGCCGGATGGGTGGCGACGAGCGCCGTGCCGAGGGCGGCGCCGGCCCCGCCCAGCGCCAGGAGCGCCATGCCGCCGACGATCCAGGGCGTGCGGCGGCGGCCGAGATCCGAGCCGTAGCCCCAGCGCGGGCGCAGCACCTGCACGGCGTAGTGCAGCCCCACCAGCCCGCCGGGGAGCGCCGCCGGCAGGGCCAGCTCCACCACCATCACGCGGTTGAGGGTCGAGGTGATCAGCACCACGATGGCGCCGAGCGCGGTCTGGACGAGGCCGAGGCGGACGATCGTGCCCCAGCCGAAGGAGGCCGGCCCGTTCATGCGAGTCCCCCGTGCAGGGCGAGCGCCGCGGTCAGCATGCCGAGCACGGAGAGGAGCGTCCCGGTGCCGTTGTACCAGGCGGCGCGACCGCGCGGATCGGCGAGGAAGCGGTGCATCAGCACGCCCTGGCCGGCGAGGAGCGCGGCGACGAGGGCGGCGTGCCAGGGCGCGCCCCAGGCGGCGAGCAGAACCACGACCACCGCTTGCGGCACCGCCATGACCCAGCAGGCGAGGCGGGCGGCGCGGGGCGCGCCGAGCTGAACCGGGAGCGAGCGGATGCCGGTGCGCCGGTCGCCCTCGATCGACTTGAAGTCGTTGAGGGTCATGATGCCGTGGGCGCCGAGGCTGTAGAGCGCGGCGAGCCCGATGATCCGCCCGTCCGGCAGGGCGCTCCCCATCACGGCGGCGCCGGTGAACCAGGGCAGGCCCTCGTAGCACAAGCCGCAGGCGGCGTTGCCCCACCAGCCGTCGCGCTTCAGCCGCACCGGCGGCGCGCTGTAGAGCCAGGCCAGCGCCAGCCCGAAGACCGCTGCGCCGAGCACGAAAGGCCCGAGAAGCGCGGCGACCGCGAGCGACAGGAGCGTCCAGGCGATCGCCACGTAGAGGCCCCAGCGGCCCGGGATGCGCCCCGACGGGATCGGCCGGTCCGGCTCGTTGATGGCGTCGACATGCCGGTCGAACCAGTCGTTCGCCGCCTGGCTGGTGGCGCAGACGAGGGGGCCGGCGAGCAGGATGCCGGCGATCGCCAAGGGCCATCGCTCCTGGAGCGCGGCGCCGGAGGAGACCACGCCGCAGGCGAAGGCCCACATCGGCGCGAACCACGTGATCGGCTTGAGCAGCTCCAGGAGCGCCCGGGGCGCCGGAACCGCAGGCGGCGTGATCAGGGGCTTGATCAGAGGCTCGGTCGTCATGCCGCGAGGGTGGGACGGCGATGATCGAGTGTCAAGCGTGCTTTACACTCGCGCGTGCAGCGTCGCGAAGACGTGCACGCTCACTCGGCGCTGTCGTCCGCCTCGTCCCCGTCGAGATCGCCGAGGCCGTAGCGGCGCATCTTGGCGTAGAAACCCTGCCGGCTGAGGCCCAGCATCTCGGCCGCCGAGGCGCGGTTGTCGTTGGTGATGCGCAGGGCCGCCTCGATGCACAGGCGCTCGATCAGGTCGGTGGTCTCGCGCACCAGCGCCTTCATCGAGACGCGGCCGACCAGCTCGGTCATGTGCTCGACCGAGCGCGGCAGCTCGCGCCCGCCCGGCGCCACCGCGGCGACGCGGCGGGGCAGGGTGCGCAGGGTGAAGCCGAAGCAGGGCCGGTCGCCCCCCGGCACCGAGACCGCCGCGACCTCGACCTCGTCGACCGCCCCGAACTCCCCCCGCACGACGGTGGCGAAGTGGCGCACCGAGCCGTGATCGGACAGCGTGGTGAACAGGGCGGCGATCTCGGTCCCCTCGCGCCCGAGCCAGCGTTCGAGCGATTCGCCCTTGGCCTGGTGCTCGGTGGCGAGCTGGGCGAGGTCGAGGAAGGCGGCGTTGGCGCCGATGATGCGCCGGTCGCGGTCGGTGACGACGAAGCCCTCGGGCATCGCCTCGATCACCTCGATGGCGCCCGAGCGCGCCGCCGCCGGGGCCGGGGCCGGGTTGAGGGCGGAGAGGCGCACCAGGATGTTCATCCCGGCCTCCTCGCGGAACAGGGTGGCGGAGACCCGCGCCTCGCCGCGGCGCTGGGCGAGGCGGGCGGTGAGGTCCTCGGCCTGGCCGGTGAGGCGCAGGCCCACCAGCAGCGCCTGGACGGCGCGGGCCCCCTCGGGCTCGAACAGGTCGATGAGGTCGCGCCCGACGATGCGCTTGACCGCCCGGCCGAGGAGCCGGGCGGCGGCCGGGTTGATCTCGGTGACGCGGCGCGTGGCGGCATCGACGATCAGGATCGGCTCGCCGGCGAGCTGGAACAGCACCCGGTAGCGCGTCTCGGCGCTGCGCAGGCGGGCATAGTCGCGCTCCAGCGCCTGCTGCGATTCGGCCAGGCGCTGCTGAAGGGCCGAGAGCGCCCGGAGGTCGCGGCCGATCACGATGATGCGGTCGTCGTCGGGCACCCGGAGCGCCGCGTAGCGGATCGGCACGTCGGCGCCGCCCTGCGCGGAGGGGTGGTTGACCTGGCGCCAGCGGGTGACGGTGCCGGGGGCGGCATCCTCGATCAGGCTCAGCACCTTCGGCCGGCTCTCGACCGTGACGGTGTCGACCCAGCGCCGGCCGAGCCATCGGTCGCCCGTCTCCTCGGACAGCCCGTCGGCCCCGAAGGCGGCGTCGCGGATGACCCCCTCACCGTCGACGACGAGCGACACGTCGCTGACGGCAGCCACGAGGCTGCCCGTCGTCAGGGGATCGAGGCGGGAGACGGCGTCTCGCAGCACCGCGAACGATTCCTTCGCAGCAGGGCTCAGGGGGCTGTTCAAGGGTCACCAACACGCCGACCGCATCGAACAGGTCTTTCAGCAGGCTCTAATCCGCAGATCAAGCAAGCTTTGCACGATTCCCGGTGCGTCGCGCGCGTCATCGACAGCCGCGTCGGCCCCGACGAGCCGAACTCGGTCGGGCCGACCCAGGAAAGCCGGGCCGCCGACCATCACCTGCAGGTCGCGGTTGCGCGAGGCGCGCCGCAGCACCGGGACCGCCGCGACCAGCCGGTCGAGGCAGACGTCGCAGGACAGCGACAGGCCGACGACGTCGAACCACTCGGCCCGGAGGCGCTCGAGAGCATCGGCGAGATGGTGGTCGAAGCTCGTCGTCACCTCCCAGCCGGCCTGGGTGAGGAAATGCGCCGCCAGCGTCAGCCCGAAGGTATGGGTCTCACCCGGAGCGGGCAGCAGCAGGACGCGCCGACTCGCCGGATCGACCGGTTGCGGGTCGAGGCACAGGGTTTCGAGGTCGTGAACGAGGCGGCGCAGCCGCGCCATCGCGGTCGTCACCTGGACGAAGTCGCAGACGTCATCCTCCCACAGCCGGCCGATATGCCGGGCCGTGGGCGCCAGCAGGCCGGTCAGCACCTCCTCGAGGCTCATGCCGTCCTGGATCAGGCCGCGGACCACCCCGAGCACGTCCCGGTCCTCGGGCAGCAGCAGCAGGGCGCCGAGGCGGCCGATATCGTCGCTCCCGCTCAAGCGCGGCGCAACACGGCGCGGCTGCCGGTCGCTGCGATGGGCGAGCATCAGCCGCGGAATGATCTCGGCTTCGACGACCTGCGCGAGATCGTCCCGCCACAAGACCCGCCTTTGTACTCCCCCGGAGTGTCTTTCGAGGGATGACCGATCACGATAACCCCGGTCGCGGGCTGCCGGCCTGTCGCCCGGCAAGGTAACGGATTGTGCTTGATCTCCCACCGGCACCTCCCCGATGCTCAGGAAAATCGAGTTTTCTCGACCTTGTGTCGGGTTTTCTAATTTGGGGCGCCGGTGTGGGACGGCGTCATTCGGATTCATTCCAGGATACAGCTCCCGCGTTCCGCCGCAAGGCGCATTCGCGATCGCCTCCCTGGAATGTCATCGTGACCAACTGTCAACTTAGGTTGACACTCCGGCATCGCCGGTCCTAGGCTTCGTCCATCGGCATCCGCGGCCAACGCGGGTCGGACAGGTGAGGGCAGGCGCGATGGCGACGTCCATGGACCGGCCGTTTCTCTACAGCGAGGCCGAGCGGCGCCGCCGCGACGCCTCGCCCTGGACCCTGGTCCAGGGGGTGCTGGCCCCGCTCCAGTTCGCGGTCTTCCTGGTGAGCCTCGCCCTGGTGCTGCGCACCCTGGCGACCGGGGAGGGGGTGGCGCTCGCCAACGCCTCGGTGGTCGCCAAGACCCTGGCTCTCTACGCGATCATGGTCACCGGCTCCCTGTGGGAGAAGGCGGTGTTCGGGCGCTACCTGTTCGCCCCGGCCTTCTTCTGGGAGGACGCGGTCAGCATGCTGGTGCTGGCGCTCCACACCGCCTACCTGGTGGCGCTCGCCACCGGGGCGCTGGGCACCGCCGGGCTGATGCTGCTGGCGCTGGCCGCTTACGCCGCCTACCTGGTCAATGCCGGCCAATTCCTGCTCAAGCTGCGCGCCGCCCGGTCGCAGGCGCCGGCCTACGCCGTGGGAGTCGTGCCATGACGGCGCTGGCTTCCCCTCTCTCGCCGGCGGTGCCGTGCGGCCCCGAGATCCGTCACGAGCGCGGCCAGCGGGCGGTGTTCTGCGGGCTGACCGGCATCGTCTGGCTGCACCGCAAGATCCAGGACGCCTTCTTCCTGGTGGTCGGCTCCCGCACCTGCGCGCACCTGATCCAGTCGGCCGCCGGCGTGATGATCTTCGCCGAGCCGCGCTTCGCCACCGCGATCATCGAGGAGCGCGACCTTGCCGGCCTCGCCGACGCGCATGAGGAGTTGGACCGGGTGGTCCGCCGCCTGCTGGAGCGCCGGCCGGACATCAAGCTCCTGTTCCTCGTCGGCTCCTGCCCGTCCGAGGTCATCAAGCTCGATCTCGGCCGCGCCGCGGCGCGGCTCTCGGGCAGCTTCGCCCCGGACGTGCGGGTCCTGAGCTATTCGGGCAGCGGCATCGAGACGACCTTCACGCAAGGCGAGGATGCCTGCCTCGCCGCCCTGGTGCCCGATCTGCCTCGGAGCCATGACGAATCCCTCCTCGTCGTCGGCGCGCTCGCCGACGTGGTCGAGGACCAGTTCTCGCGGCTGTTCGCCGATCTCGGCATCGCCAATGTCCGCTTCCTGCCCGGGCGCCGGGCGGCGGACCGGGCGCCGGTCGGCCCGAATACCCGCATCCTCCTCGCCCAGCCTTTCCTCACCGACACCGCCCGGGCGCTCGAAGACCGCGGCGCCACCCGCATCCCGGCGCCGTTCCCCCTCGGCGCCGAGGGCACGACCCTGTGGCTGGCGGCCGCCGCCCGCGCCTTCGGGATCTCGCCCGCCCGCGTCGCCGCGGTGACGGAGGCCGGCCGGGCCCGGGCGGACCGTGCGCTCGCGGCGCACCGCGCCGCGCTCGTGGGCCGGCGGGTGTTCTTCTTCCCCGATTCGCAGCTCGAAGTGCCGCTCGCCCGCTTCCTGTCGCGGGAGATGGGCGCGGACCTCATCGAGGTCGGCACACCCTACCTTCACCGCACCCACCTCGCCGAGGACCTGGCGCTGCTCCCCGACGGCACGGCGGTGACGGAAGGCCAGAGCCTCGACGACCAGCTCGACCGCTGCCGGGCGGCGCGGCCCGACCTGACCATCTGCGGCCTCGGCCTCGCCAACCCGCTGGAGGCGGAGGATCTCGCCACCAAGTGGTCGATCGAGCTCTTGTTCACCCCGATCCAGGGCTACGAGCAGGCCGGCGACCTCGCCGGGCTGTTCACCCGCCCCCTCGCGCGCCGCGCGCGGCTGGAGGGCTAGAGGGATGCAGCTCACGCTCTGGACCTACGAGGGGCCCCCTCACATCGGCGCCATGCGGGTCGCCACCGCGATGCATGGCCTGCACTACGTGCTGCACGCGCCGCAGGGCGACACCTATGCCGACCTGCTCTTCACCATGATCGAGCGGCACGGCGCCCGCCCGCCGGTGACCTACACCACCTTCCAGGCCCGCGACCTCGGCTCCGACACCGCCGAGATCTTCAAGCAGGCGGTGGCCGCCGCCTATGACCGCTTCCGGCCCCAGGCGATGATCGTCGGCGCCTCCTGCACCGCGGAACTCTTGCAGGACGATCCGGCCGGTCTGTCGCGGGCCCTCGGCCTGCCGATCCCGGTGATCCCGCTGGAACTGCCCGCCTACCAGAAGAAGGAGAACTGGGGCGCCTCCGAGACCTTCTACCGCTTGGTGCGCGCGCTTGCCGGCCGGCCCGCCGAAACGCGGGCGAAGGCGTGCTGCAACATCCTCGGGCCGACCTCGCTGGGCTTTCGCCACCGCGACGACCTGCGCGAGGTGCGCGGACTCCTCGGCGACCTCGGCATCGCCGTCAACGTGGTGGCGCCGCTCGGCGCCACGCCGGCCGATCTCGGGCGGCTGGGCGAGGCGGCGTTCAACGTCGTGCTCTACCCGGAAGTGGCCCGGACGGCGGCGCAATGGCTGGAGCGCAGCCACGGCCAGCCCTTCGTCGAGACGACGCCGATCGGCGTGAAGGGCACGACCGCCTTCATCGAGGCGGTGGCGGCGCTCGCCGGACTCGATCCCGCACCGGTCCTCGCACGGGAGGGCTCGCGCCTGCCCTGGTACTCGCGCTCGGTCGATTCGACCTATCTCACCGGCAAGCGCGTCTTCGTCTTCGGCGACGCCACCCATGCGGTCGCGGCGGCCCGGGTCGCGACGCGGGAGATCGGCTTTTCCCTCGTCGGCCTCGGCACCTATGCGCGCGAATTCGCCCGCGAGGTGCGGGCGGAGGCGGCCCATCACGGCATCGAGGCGCTGGTCACCGACGATTACCTCGCGGTCGAGGCGGCGATCGCCGCGGCGCAGCCGGAACTGGTGCTTGGCACCCAGATGGAGCGCCATATCGCCAAAAGGCTCGGCATCCCCTGCGCGGTGATCTCGGCGCCGATGCACGTCCAGGACGTGCCGGCCCGCCATTCGCCCCAGATGGGCTTCGAGGGCGCGAACGTCCTGTTCGATACCTTCGTCCACCCGCTGATGATGGGGCTCGAGGAGCACCTGCTGGCGATGTTCCGGGACGACCCGGAATTCCACGACGGCGTCGCCCCCTCGCATCTCGGCGGCCGGCCGCGCGAGGAGGCCGGAACCGTGGTCGCCCCTGCACCCACCACCGCCGCGACGCCGGTGGTGTGGTCGATCGAGGCCGAGCGCGAGCTGAAGAAGGTGCCGTTCTTCGTCCGCGGCAAGGCCCGCCACAACACCGAACGCTTCGCCCGCGAGCGGGCGCTCCCGCTCATCACCGTCGAGACCCTGTACGATGCCAAAGCGCATTTCAGCCGGTGACGGACCGGGCGCGCTGCCGGAGCTGCGCGTCGTCATCGTCACCCTCGACAACCACCTCGCCGGGGCGGTGGACCGGGCGCGCCGGGAATTGTCGAAGACAGCACCCAGCCTCGTCCTCGGCTTCCACGCCGCCGCCGAGTGGGAGACCGACCCGTCGGCCCTCGAAGCGTGCCGGGCCGACATCGCCCGGGCCGACATCGTGCTCTCGGCGATGCTGTTCATGGACGAGCATGTCCGGGCGGTGCTGCCGGCGCTCCTCGCCCGCCGGCCCGACTGCGACGCGATGGTGGGCTGCCTGTCCGCGGCCGACGTGGTCCGCACCACGCGGATGAACCGCTTCGCCATGGACGGGTCGCAGCGCGGCGCGCTCGACTTCCTCAAGCGGCTGCGCGGCAAGTCGGGATCTGGCGGCGGGCAGGGGAGCGGGGCGCGCCAGATGGCGATGATCCGCCAGATCCCCCGGATCCTGCGCTTCATCCCGGGCTCGGCCCAGGACGTGCGGGCCTACTTCCTGACCCTGCAATACTGGCTCGCCGGCTCGGACGAGAACGTCGTCAACCTCGTGCGCTTCCTCGCAGGCCGCTACGCTGCCGGCCCGCGCGCCGCCTGGCGCCGGCACCTCTCGGCCGCCGAGCCCCTGAGCTACCCGGAGACCGGCCTCTACCACCCTCGCCTGGCCGAGCGGGTGACCGAGCGCCTCGACCGGCTGCCGGCGTCGGGCAGGGCGGGACGGGTCGGCCTCCTGCTGATGCGCTCCTACGTGCTCGCCGGCAACACGGCGCATTACGACGGGGTGATCGCGGCGCTCGAAGCGCGCGGGCTCACCGTCGTCCCGGCCTTCGCCAGCGGGCTCGACAACCGGCCGGCGGTGGAAAAATTCTTCCTGCGCGACGGCCGGCCGGCCATCGACGCGCTCGTCTCGCTCACCGGCTTCTCCCTCGTCGGCGGCCCCGCTTACAACGACGCCGCCGCGGCGAGCGCCATGCTGGCGCGGCTCGACGTGCCGTATCTCGCCGCGCAGGCGGTCGAGTTCCAGAGCCTGGAGCAATGGGAAGCCTCGGCTCGCGGCCTGTCGCCGGTCGAGGCGACCATGATGGTGGCGATCCCCGAACTCGACGGCGCCACCGCCCCGATGGTGTTCGGCGGCCGGGCCGCCGGGGTGGGCGAGTCCCGCGACATGGCGGTGCACCCGGAACGAACGGCTCGCCTCGCCGACCGGGTCGCCCGCCTCGTGGCCTTGCGCGCCCGCGCGCGGTCCGGGCGCCGGATCGCCGTGATCCTGTTCAACTTCCCGCCCAATGCCGGCGCCACCGGCACCGCCGCCTTCCTGTCGGTGTGGGAGTCGCTCCACCGCGTGCTCCGGGGGCTGAAGGCCGACGGCTATTCCGTCGAGGTGCCCGAGACCGTCGAAGCCCTGCGCGCCCGGGTGCTGGAGGGCAATGCCGCCCGCTACGGCACGCCGGCCAACGTCGCCCATCGCATATCGGCCGACGAGCATGTCCGGCGCGAGGCCCATCTCGCCGAGATCGAGGCGCAATGGGGACCGGCTCCGGGCCGGCACCAGAGCGACGGGTCCTCGATCCTGGTGCTCGGCGCGCATCTGGGGAACGTCTTCGTCGGGGTGCAGCCCGCCTTCGGCTACGAGGGCGACCCGATGCGCCTCCTGTTCGAGCAGGGTTTTGCGCCGACCCACGCCTTCTCGGCCTTCTACCGCTACCTGCGCGACGATTTTCGTGCCGACGCCGTCCTGCATTTCGGCACCCACGGGGCGCTGGAATTCATGCCCGGCAAGCAGACCGGGCTCTCGGCCGCCTGCTGGCCCGAGCGGCTGATCGGCGCTTTGCCCAACGTCTACCTCTACGCCGCCAACAACCCCTCGGAAGGCACCCTTGCCAAGCGCCGCGCGGCGGCGACCCTGGTGAGCTACCTGACGCCGAGCCTCGCCCAGGCCGGGCTCTATCGCGGGCTCATCGACCTCAAGGCGTCGCTGGAGCGCCGCCGCGCCCTGCCGCCGGAGGAGGCCGCCGAGCGGTCGAAGCTCGCCGTGTTGATCCACGGCCAGGCTTCCAGCCTCGACCTCGCCGAGGGCGACGGCTGGGGTGAGGACGCGGAAGAGCGCATCGCCGACCTCGCGGTCCGGCTGATCGAACTCGAACACACCCTGATCCCGCACGGGCTGCACGTCGTCGGGCAAGGGACGCCGGCGGAGGAGCGGATCGACCTGCTCCTGGCGCTCGCCGAATCCGTCCACGGCCTCGTGCCGGACCGTGCGGCCATCGCCCGGCTGGTCGGCGGCGCGTGTCCCGAGGGGGTGGCCGGTCCCGGTGCCGACGCCGCCGCGCTCGCCGCCTTCCGGGCGCTCGCCGAGACCGACCGGCTGCTCGCCGAGGATCACGAGATCCCGGCTTTGCTCCGCGCCCTCGACGGCCGCTTCATCGCGCCGGTCGCCGGCGGGGACGTGCTGCGCTCGCCCGCGATCCTGCCAACGGGCCGCAACCTGCACGGCTTCGACCCCTACCGGATCCCGAGCGCCTTCGCCCTCGCGGACGGGCGGGCGCAGGTGGAGAAGCTGCTCGCCCGCCATGCGGCGGATGGCGGCGCCTATCCGGAGAGCATCGCGCTCGTCCTGTGGGGCAGCGACAACCTGAAGAGCGAGGGCGCCCCCGTCGCCCAGGCCCTGGCGCTCATGGGCGCGGCGCCCCGCTTCGACGGTTACGGCCGGCTCTGCGGCGCGGTGCTGATCCCGCTCGCCGATCTCGGGCGCCCGCGCATCGACGTCGTGGCCACGCTCTCGGGCATCTTCCGCGATCTGCTGCCGCTCCAGACCAAGCTTTTGGCCGAGGCCGCCTATCTCGCGGCCAGCGCCGACGAGCCGGAGGCGATGAACTTCGTGCGCAAGCACGCGCTGGCCCATCAGGCGGCGCAGGGCATCGACCTCGAGACGGCAGCGCTCCGGGTCTTCAGCAACGCCGAGGGCGCCTACGGCGCCAACCTCAACCACCTCGTCGAGTCCGGCCGCTGGGAGGACGAGACCGAATTGTGCGAGACCTTCTCGCGGCGCAAGAGCTTCGCGTATGGCCGCACGGGTAAGCCCGAGCCGCGCCGCGCCCTGATGCAGGCGGTGCTCGCAGGGGTCGATCTCGCCTACCAGAACCTCGATTCGGTCGAGGTCGGGGTGACCAGCGTCGATCATTACTTCGACGGGCTCGGCGGCATGGCCCGCGCCGTGGCGAAGGCCCGGGGCACCTCGGTCCCGGTCTATATCAGCGACCAGACCCGCGGCGAGGGCCGGGTCCGCTCCCTCTCCGAGCAGGTGGCGCTGGAGACCCGCACCCGCATGCTCAACCCGAAATGGGTCGAGGGGATGCTGGGCCACGGCTACGAGGGCGTGCGCCAGATCGACCAGCACCTCACCAACACGGTCGGCTGGTCGGCCACCACCGATCAGGTCGCGCCCTGGATCTACCAGCGCATCACCGAGACCTACGTCCTCGACGAGGCGATGCGCGAGCGCATGGCGGCGCTCAACCCCGCCGCCTCGGCCAAGGTCGCCCATCGCCTGATCGAGGCGCATCGGCGCGGCTTCTGGACCCCCGACCCCGAGACCCGGGCCGCCCTCGACCGGGCCGAGGAGGCCCTCGAGGACCGGCTCGAAGGCATCACCGCGGAGGCTGCCGCATGAACATCGCGATCCGAAACCCCGTGCCGGCACGCCGGGAAGAAGGCAGCCTCCAGGTCGCCCTCGATCCCGACATCCGCATCGAGACCGCCAAGGTCTTCGCCGTCTACGGCAAGGGCGGCATCGGCAAGAGCACGACCTCGTCGAACCTGTCGGTCGCCTTCTCGAAGCTCGGCAAGCGCGTCTTGCAGATCGGCTGCGACCCGAAGCACGATTCGACCTTCACGCTGACCAAGCGCCTCGCGCCCACGGTCATCGACGCCCTGGAGGCGGTGCAGTTCCACTCGGAAGAACTGCGCGTCGAGGATTTCGTGGTCGAGGGCTATAACGGCGTGCGCTGCGTCGAGGCCGGCGGCCCGCCCGCCGGCACCGGCTGCGGCGGCTACGTCGTCGGCCAGACGGTGAAGCTCCTCAAGGAGCATCACCTGCTCGAAGACACCGACGTGGTGATCTTCGACGTGCTCGGCGACGTGGTCTGCGGCGGCTTCGCCTCGCCGCTCCAGCATGCCGACCGGGCGCTGATCGTCACGGCGAACGACTTCGACTCGATCTTCGCGATGAACCGGATCGTCGCGGCGATCCACGCCAAGTCGAAGAATTATGGTGTCCGCCTCGGCGGCGTCATCGCCAACCGTTCGGCCAAGACCGACGAGATCGACCGGTTCAACGCCGCGGTCGGCCTCAAGCGCCTGGCGCATTTCCAGGATCTCGACGTGGTGCGCCGCTCGCGCCTGAAGAAGGCGACCCTGTTCGAGATGGATCCTTCGCCGGAGCTTCTGGCGGTGCAGGCCGAGTACCTGCAACTGGCCGAACAACTCTGGGCCGGCGTCGACCCGCTCCCGGCGGTGCCGATGAAGGATCGGGATCTGTTCGAGTTCCTCGGGTTCGACTGATGACCAGCCCCACCTACGCCACCCGTCGGGCCCAGCTCGAAACCTATTTCGACCGCACCGCCGTCGAAGCCTGGGCGCGCCTCACCTCGGACGCGCCGGTGAGCCGCATCCGCGCCACCGTGCGGGCCGGCCGCGACGCGATGCGGGCGGAACTCCTCTCCTGGCTTCCCGCCGACCTCGCTGGGCGGCGCCTGCTCGATGCCGGCTGCGGCACCGGGGCGCTCGCCGTCGAGGCGGCGCGGCGGGGCGCCGACGTGGTGGCGGTCGACGTCTCGCCGAATCTCGTCGCGCTGGCGCGCGAGCGCCATGCCGCTGATCGGCTGCCCGGGCGCCTGCATTTCCAGGTCGGCGACATGCTGGACGACGCGCTCGGGCGCTTCGACCACGTCGTGGCGATGGATTCGCTGATCCATTACCGCACGCCGGACATCGTCCGGGCCCTCGACCGGCTCGCCCGCCGCACCGACGCCTCGGTCCTCTTCACCGTCGCGCCGCGGACCCCGCTGCTGACCGTGATGCATGCCGCCGGGCGCCTCTTCCCCCGCGGCGACCGGGCACCCGCCATCGAGCCGGTCGGCGAGGGGGCGCTGCGCCGCCGCGTCGCCGCCGAGCCGGGGCTGGCGCCCTTCGCCCTCGCCCGCAGCCGCCGGATCACCTCCGGCTTCTACCTCTCCAACGCCCTGGAGCTGGCGCGCCGATGACCCCCGCTCGCCGCCTCGCCCGGGTCCTGGCGGATCTCGGCCCCCGCTACCTGCCCTTCGCGGATGCCGCGACCGCCGAGCTGCCGCTCGGCCGGCTGCTGCGCCTGTCGCTGTTCCAGGTCACGGTCGGGATGGCGGCGGTGCTGCTGATCGGCACCCTCAACCGGGTGATGATCGTCGAACTCGACGTGCCGGCCTGGATCGTGGCCGTGATGCTGGCCCTGCCGCTGCTCGCCGCCCCGTTCCGGGCGCTGGTGGGTTTCCGCTCCGACACCCACCGCTCGGTACTCGGCTGGAAGCGCGTCCCCTATCTGTGGTTCGGCACGCTGCTGCAATTCGGCGGCTTCGCCATCATGCCGTTCGCGCTGCTGATCCTGTCGGGCGACACGACCGGCCCGATCGTGATCGGGCAGGCGGCGGCGGCCCTCGCCTTCGTGCTCGTCGGCGCCGGGCTGCACACCACGCAGACGGTGGGGCTGGCGCTCGCCACCGACCTTGCGCCGGCCCATGCCCGCCCGAAGGTGGTGGCGCTGCTCTGCGCCATGCTGCTCGCCGGCATGATGGCGAGCGCGGTGGTGTTCGGGCTGGCGCTGGCCCATTTCTCGCCCATCCGGCTGATCCAGGTGATCCAGGGCGCGGCGCTGGCCACCCTGATCCTCAACGGCATCGCCCTGTGGAAGCAGGAACCGCGCGACACCTCGCGCAAATCCGCCCCGGCGCGCCGCTTCGGCGAGGCGTGGGGCGCCTACGCGGCCCAGCCGCAGGCGCGGCGGCGCCTCATCGCCACCGGCCTCGGCACGGCGGGGTTCAGCATGCAGGACATCCTGCTTGAACCCTATGGCGGCCAGATCCTGCACCTGCCGGTCGCCGCGACGACCGCGCTCACCGCCGTGCTCGCCGTCGGCGGCGGGCTGGGGCTCCTGACCGCGGCGCGATGGCTCAACCGCGGCGGCGATCCGTTCCGGGTCGCGGCGGCCGGCGCGGTCGTCGGCATCGCGGCCTTCTCGGCGGTGGTGTTCGCGGCGCCGCTGGGCTCCGGCAGCCTGTTTGCCTGCGGCGTCGCGCTGATCGGGCTCGGTGGCGGGCTCTTTGCCCACGGCACCCTCACGGCCTCGATGGCCGGCGCGGCCCCCGAGCAGGCGGGTCTGGCGCTCGGCGCCTGGGGGGCCGTCCAGGCCACCGCCGCCGGCGCCGCCATCGCGGCGAGCGGCATCCTGCGCGATGCCGGCTCGGCGCTGGCGGTCTCGGGCCGCCTCGGCGAGGCGCTCTCCGAGGCGTCCACCGGCTACCTCGTCGTCTACCACATCGAGATCGGGCTGCTCTTCGCCACCCTGGTGGCGATCGGGCCGCTGGTGCGCCGGCCCGCTCTTCCCCCGCTCTCCGCCCGTCCGGCCCTACCGTAGAAGAGGAGGCCACCATGCCCAAGGGTGCCATCACCGGCTACATCGACGTCGCGCAAGTGGTGCTGTACGCCTTCTGGATCTTTTTTGCCGGCCTGGTCTTTTACCTGCGCCGCGAAGACCGCCGCGAAGGCTATCCCCTCGAATCCGAGGTCCATGGCGGCCTCAAAGGCTGGGACTGGCTGTTCGTGCCGTCCCCCAAGACCTTCCTGCTCGCCGACGGCTCGGTCGTGCTGGCGCCCCGTCCGCACGAGGGCCCGGTCGGCGACCTCAAGGCGGTCAAGTTCGAACCCTGGCCCGGCGCTCCGATCGTCCCGACCTCGACCGACGATTCCCGCCTCGCCGATGGCGTCGGCCCCGGCGCCTATGCGCTGCGTGCCGAGCGGCCGGACCTGACCTGGGAGGGCAAGAACCGCATCGTGCCGATGCGCGTCGCCGAGGAATTCACCGTCGCGGCGAACGATCCCGATCCGCGCGGCATGCCGGTCTACGGCGCCGATGGCCTGCGCGCCGGCACCGTCACGGAGATCTGGGTCGATCGCGGCGAGTCGCTGCCGCGCTACTACGAGATGGAGCTGGAGGGCGCCAAAGACCGCACGGTGCTGATCCCCGTGACCTTCGCCGACGTGCAGCGCTTCAGCCGGGAGAAGACGATCGTCGTCGAGGCCCTGCTCGCCCGCCAGTTCGCCGGCGTGCCGCAGCCGCGCGACCCCGACAGCATCACCCTGCGGGAGGAGGAGCGGGTCATGGCCTATTACGGCGCCGGCACGCTCTACGCCACCGACAGCCGCCAGGAGCCGCTGCTGTGACGGACCTGCTCCCTGACGGGCTGCCCGGCCCGCTCCCCAAGGGCGAGCGCCTGCTGTGGCAGGGCCGCCCGTCCCTCGTGGGCCTGGCGCGCCGCGCCTTCCACGTCGATCTCGTCGCGCTCTATTTCGGCGGGCTCGCGGCGGTCCAGGCCGTCTCCGCGGGGCGTGTCTCCGCGGCCTGGCCGGCGCTGCTCGCCGGTGCCCTGGCGCTGGCGATCCTGTTCGCGCTCGCCTGGGGCGCTTGCCGGACCACGGTCTACAGCCTGACCGACCGGCGGCTGATGCTGCGCGTCGGCATCGCTCTCCAGATGGACATCAACCTGCCCCTGAAGGAGATCGAGGGCGCCGCCTTCCGCCGCTACGGCGACGGCAGCGGCGACCTGCCCCTGCGGCTCAAGCCCGGCGTGCGGCTGGCCTACCTGCATCTCTGGCCGCATGCCCGGCCCTGGCGCCTCACCCGGCCCGAGCCGATGCTGCGCTGCGTGCCGGACGCCGAAGGAGTCGCCAAGCGCATCGCCACGGCGCTCGCCGAGGCGAACGGCCAGCCGGTTCAGGCATTGCCGGCCGCGCCCGCCGCCAGCCCCGTCCTGCCCGGCCGCCTCGCCGCGGCGGGCCATTAGGGAGGTGGCGATGGCCCACGACATCCCGGTCCCGCGGCCGCTCCTGCGCAGTGCCGGCCTCCTCGTCGCCTTCTCGCTCGCCGCGGTGGCGGTGGGGCGCGCCAGCGGGGTCGGCATCACGCAGATGCCGCCGGCCTCGGCGGTCCAGGTGCTCGATCTCGCGGTCGAGGATCGGCCCGATGGCCGCGTCTCGCTGCGCAACGCCGGGAACGGCCGCCTCGTCGCCGAGGTGCAACCCGGCGAGGACGGGTTCCTGCGCGCCACCCTGCGGGTGATGGCCCAGGCGCGCCTGCGCGAGGGCCTGTCCCGCAACCCGCCATTCCGGCTCACCCGCTGGGACAACGGCACGCTGACGCTCGACGACGTGGCGTCGGGCCGGCGGATCAACCTCGAAGCCTTCGGGCGCGACAACGCGGTCGCCTTCGCGCGGCTGCTCGAACAGGGGAGGGGCGCATCGTGATGCAGTTTTTGGGCGGCGGACGCCGCATCGAGGTGCCGTGCACGGTCGAGATCGAGCAGACCGCCGAGAGCCTGCACGCCCATGTCACGCTGGACGGGGGCTTGCTCATCGCCCCGGGCGACGAGGTGACGGTGCACGACGCGCCGACCTCCGTTCCCTACGGCGACCGGATCGTGGTGCGCCGCACCGCGACCGTGGTGCGCGCCGGCGCCATGGAGCGCCTGTGGACCCGCATCGCAGGCCATTTCGAACTCACCGAACTCTACGAAGTCAGCTTCTCGGAAAGGACGCGGCTATGAGCGCGACGACCCTGAGGACCCCGAACGAGAGCACCCGCTCGGCCCAGCAAACGACGTTCCTGAGCCCCCGCTTCTACACCACCGACTTCGAGGAACTCGACCGCACCAACGTCGAGCCGGTGCGGGCCGAGTGGGACGTGCTGCTCGCCGAGATGCGCGCGGACCCCAACAAGCGCCACTTCGTGCGCAACGCGGATTTCGACCTCGACCTGTCGGGCCTCGACCCGGAGCTGCGCAAGGAATTCCTCGACTTTCTTGTCTCGTCGATCACCGCCGAGTTCTCGGGCTGCGTGCTCTATGCCGAGATGCGCAAGCGCGCCAAGAACAAGGACATCCGCGAGCTGTTCGCCTTCATGAGCCGCGACGAGGCGCGCCATGCCGGCTTCATCAACGACACGCTGAAGGATTTCGGCGTCGGCATCGATCTCGGCTTCCTGACCAAGGCCAAGAAGTACACGTATTTCCGGCCGAAATTCATCTTCTACGCCACCTACCTGTCGGAGAAGATCGGCTACGCCCGCTACATCACGATCTTCCGCCATCTCGAGCGCCATCCGGACAACCGCTTCCACCCGATCTTCAAGTGGTTCGAGAAGTGGTGCAACGACGAGTTCCGCCACGGCGAGGCGTTCGCGCTCCTGATGCGGGCCAATCCGAAGCTGCTCTCGGGCGTCAACTACTATTGGATCAAGTTCTTTCTGCTCGCCGTGTTCTGCACGATGTACGTGCGCGACCAATGCCGGCCGGCCTTCCACAAGGCGCTCGGGATCGACCCGAAGGAATACGACTTCCAGGTCTTCGCCGTCACCTCGGAGATCTCGCGCCAGGTCTTCCCGCTCACCCTCGACCTCGAGCATCCGGGCTTCCGGGCCGGCCTCGAACGGCTGCTGGCTTGCGCCCGCGGCATCGAGGAGGCGAAGGCGCAAGGCGGCGTGATCGGCAAGCTCAGGCATGCCGGCTACGCCGCCAAGGCGGCTCTCTCCTTCGGGCGGCTGATGGTGATGCCGGCCAAGGCCAACCCGATGCCCGCGCAGATCCGCCTCAGCCCCGCCTGGTAGCGCCCGCATGTCCGACTACGCCGCGCCGATCCTCTATGCCGTCGTGATCTGGTGGTTCCTGACCGGAGCGATCCTCTGGCTGAACCACCGGCCGCGCCGGACGCATGCCTGGAGCTTCGGCGCGACGACCCTGGCGCTCGGGGCGGCCCTCTGGATGATCGCCCGGAGCGCCAACCAGGAGAGCGAGGCCGCGGCCTACGCGGCCTTCACGGCGGCGTTGATCGTCTGGGGCTGGCAGGAGATGGCCTTCTACATGGGCTATCTCGCCGGTCCGCGGCGCACCCCCGGCTCGGCCACCGACCGGGGCCTCGCCCGCTTCGGTGCCGCGGCGGCGACCAATCTCTGGCACGAGGCGGCGATCATCCTCGGCTTCCTCGCCATCGCCTGGCTGACGGCGGGCTGCCCGAACCGGATGGCGCTCTGGACCTACCTCGTCCTGTGGGGGATGAACCTCAGCGCCCGGCTCAACCTCTTCCTCGGCGTGCGCAACCTCCACGCCGAATTCCTGCCCGAGCACCTGCGCTATCTCGGCAGCTTCTTTCGCCGGGCGCCGATGAACGCTTTGTTCCCGGTGGCGATGATTCTCGCCACCGGATTCCTCCTGGTGCTGCTGCACCCCGCCGTCACCGAGAGTGCCTCGGCGTTCAAGCGCTCCGGCCACACCATGATGGCGACCCTGATGGCGCTTGCCATCCTGGAGCACGGCTTCCTGATGCTGCCCTTGCCCTCCGCCGCGCTCTGGGGCTGGGGGCTGCCCGCCCGCCGCCCGGGAGCCGACGCCGCACCCTGACATCCGCAAAGAACACGACCAGAAAAGCACCGCACCAGAAAAGCACCGTACAAGGGGACGCCCGATGGACTACGAAGCGCACTTCTCCGCCGCTCTCCAGGGTCTGCACCGCGAGGGGCGCTACCGGGTCTTCACCGACCTGGAGCGCCAGGCCGGCCGTTTTCCCTACGCCACGCAGCACGGCGCGCACGGGACCCGCGAGGTCACGGTGTGGTGCTCGAACGATTATCTCGGCATGGGCCAGCACCCGGCGGTGACGGGGGCGATGCACGCGGCGATCGACCGCTGCGGCGCCGGTGCCGGCGGCACCCGCAACATCTCGGGCACCAACCACTACCACGTGCTGCTGGAGCAGGAACTCGCCGACCTGCACGGCAAGGAGGCGGCGCTCCTCTTCACCTCGGGCTACGTCTCGAACTGGGCCGGGCTCGGGACCCTGGCCTCGAAGCTGCCGGGCTGCGTCGTGTTCTCGGACGAGGGCAACCACGCCTCGATGATCGAGGGCATCCGCTCCAGCCGGGCCGAGCGCCACATCTTCCGCCACAACGATCCCGACGACCTCGACCGCAAGCTCCGCCTCGTCGATCCCGATCTTCCGAAGCTCGTCGCCTTCGAGTCGGTCTACTCGATGGACGGCGACATCGCGCCGATCGACGAACTCTGCGACGTCGCCGAGGCGCACGGCGCCATGACCTATCTCGACGAGGTCCACGCCGTGGGCCTCTACGGCCCGCGTGGCGGCGGCATCGCCGAGCGCGAGGGGCTGATGCACCGCCTCACGGTGATCGAGGGGACGCTCGGCAAGGCGTTCGCGGTCTCGGGGGGCTACATCGCGGCCTCCGCGGCGTTGTGCGACTTCGTCCGCAGCTTCGCCTCGGGCTTCATCTTCACCACCTCGCTGCCGCCCGCCATCGCGGCGGGGGCGGCGGCGAGCATCCGCCATCTCAAGGCGAGCGGGGCGGAGCGCGAGCGCCACCAGGACCGGGTGGCCGCGGTGCGCCGGCGGCTCGCGGCCATCGGCATCCCGCTCCTCGACAATCCGAGCCACATCGTGCCGGTGATGGTCGGCGATCCGGTCCAGTGCAAGCAGATCAGCGACACGCTGCTCGACGAGTTCGGGATCTACGTCCAGCCGATCAACTATCCGACCGTGCCGCGCGGCACCGAGCGCCTGCGGATCACGCCGTCGCCGCTGCACAGCGATGCGGATATCGACCACCTGGCGCTGGCGCTCGGGACGATCTGGGGACGGATCGGGCTGGCCCGGGCCGCCTGAGGCACACGCCTGAACCCTCCCCCTGTGCGGGGGAGGGTGCCCCAAGGTTTCATGCGCTCGACCGTCTTCGTTCTGCGATCAAGGTCAAGTCTCTCTGTCATGCCAACGGCCCAGGATGCTGACGCATCGATTCGATCTCGGGCAGGCCCGGGATCGACGGGGCGGTTGACCCATCTC
>NZ_LABX01000008.1 GCF_001043915.1 Methylobacterium aquaticum
CCGCCTGCCCCGCCGCAGGCGAGGCCGACCCTAGCCTGCGCCTCGCCAAGCCGCCGCGTGCGCCGGGCGTGCGGTGCGAGGAGGTCCGTAGGCGTCTTCGCGAAGGTGCGGCGTCGGCAGGTCGGGTTGAGGCAGTAGAACCGCCGCACCTCGATGCGGAGCTTGGTCTGCGATGTTGACAGCGGCAGATCGGCGGGCTGGCGGTGATAGCGGCTATGGACGGACCGGCTCGCATGCCCGCACTCTGGGCAGCAGCCTGTGGCTGCGTCCAGTCGCACCGGGACGACGAGGTGATCGTGGTGTCGTTCGACGAGATGCGCAACGCGGCACTCGGGGATGGCGTAGGGAATGTTCATGCCTCCCACGATGGGGAGGGCGGATCAGACCATCATCGGCCCGAGGCGATCCACCGCCATCCACGCAAAGTGAGCAAGAACCACCGATCCGGGGCAATCCCACCCGTACCCGCCGTGCCGGGTCGGGCGCTCGGCATTCACCTCAACCTGGATTGGATCGGCTTGTCCGTCGTCGAGGTGGCGCCGGGTGCCGACCCAGCTGACCTGCGGGACGCCAAGTTCCTCTACCACCGGCTGGTCCGGCTCGCCGTGCCGCCGGAGGCCGGCGCCGAGCAGGTGCGCGAAACCCTGGCTGCGGCCGTGGGGCAGGCGCTGGCGCTCGCCCGCGTCTGGGGCTGCGGCGAGGCGGTTCTGGAGCGCGGCCTCTGCCACCTGCGCTCGGCCGGACGGAACAGGCGGCTCAACCGCCTGCCGAACCACTGGGCACCACGCGTATTCGGCGCCATGCTCAAGCGCCGCTGCGGCTTGGCCGGCATTGCAGTGCGCCAAGTCTGGGACGGCTACTCCACCACCATTTGTAACATGACGCATCCGATGCCCGACGCCTACGCGTCGGCCGCCGAGGTCTGGCCGTGGCACACGGCATCAAGGAGTTTCTGCCGCTCTTCACGCACGAGGTCGTCTCCGGCCTATGGAAGGATCGGAACTGGCCCACGGCGGTGCTGCCGCGGCGTGCGGAAGGATGGGCGGACCTCCACCGGGCGATCAAAGCGGCGGCCCTTGGCGTCCGCCGCCCGCATCCGGAGCTTGCACCGGATCCCGGGCCCCTGCAGGCTGCGAGGCAGGCAGGGTACGCGATGCGTCGTCTGGGTCTGCGCCATCGGCTGGGGCTTGTCGCCCGGCCGGTCGCGCGGCCCGGGACACGGCATGACAGTTCGGTGCAGGGTGCGGAACCGACACGCATTTCCACGCTGAAATTCGATTAGCCAAAAAATGATCATATACCCCCGGATCGTATGCGGGGCTAGGCGCGTTCCTCAGTCCTCCGAGCGAAGATGGAGGTGAGGAGATGTCGAGAATGTTGCAGATCGGTGTTCTCGTGCTCGCCGCGGCCGCGTTCGGGTCCGCGGCAGGTCCGGCGCGAGCGCTCGACGAAGTCGGAGCCGCTCATGCCGACCGCCATGGCGCGGAGCCCCACGAACACGTCATCGAGCACAGGAAGACGCTAGGTCACCATGGCGAACCGGGCCATCGAGAGGAGCATCGCGAGGTCGTGTACGAGGGCGGCCATCCCGGCGAAGAGCGTCACTGACCCGGGAAGCGAAACCTAACTGACCGCGATTTCGCCCCACGGTATGGGTCTTTCCCGGCGACGGGTACTCCGCCAAACACAGGCGAGATGTCCGTCGGCGGGTGCACCCCGCCCGGACCGGGCGGAGCGCGCTCGCCGGAAGCGCAGCGGTCCCATAGCATC
>NZ_LABX01000080.1 GCF_001043915.1 Methylobacterium aquaticum
CGGCCCCGATCCAGGAATAGGGCCGGAGGGTCTTGGCATGAACGCCGTATGCGACGAACTGCGTCCCCGTGCTCAACACGTCGATGCCATCGCCGGAGCCGTCTGCCGTCTTGAGGTGGACGCTCGGGATCGCCTCGGCGGCGCGGTAGACCAGGGCGACCTTCGGCGCCTGCCCCTGACGGATGAACGGGGTCTCGCCAAACACCTCGAACGCGAGGGCCTGCGCCCGGTCGGCCATGTCCGGCTCAACGATGAAGTCGGCGTCGATTGTGACGATGTCGCCGCAGGCCATTCCGGTCCCGGGCCACTTCCGCTCGCACTTCTCCCAGTCAGCGAGGTCCGCCGTGGAGGTGCCGGGCCCCTCGAATAGAGCACGCTCACCCCACCGGCGGATGCCCGGAGCCTTGCCCCGTCCGTTGTGCTTCGTGTTGTCGTGGGCGACGATCGGGAGGACGCACGGCCACCCCATCCTCAGGAGTTGGCTGCGAACCTGCGTCGGTGTGAGCCCAGCAACTCCGGAGGGCGGGGGCGCCGCGACCGTCAAGCGGTGGCGCCTCCGGTGCGAACACGCGCAGCAAGATCGCAGAGCGTGGCGTCGTCGTGCTGTAGGAACTGAAGGTAGGCGGCGTGAGCGGCCCGCTCATCAAGATCCGTGTTGGTGTGCTCAGGTTCGAACCCGATCACCCAATGAAGCACCTCGTCGGGGCGCCGTTCGCAGGCCACGAACCCGCGCACTCCCGCCGGGACGGGGAGCGTGATCGCACCTTCGGAGCGGGCAAGGGCAATCTCGGCCCGAGCGGCGAGGCGCACG
>NZ_LABX01000081.1 GCF_001043915.1 Methylobacterium aquaticum
ACGACCGCTTGAACCCAAGCAGTACTTCGCTCTACGCTACTCCGAGTGCCTAGCTGTAGCAGGGATCGAGCCGTCGGTCGGCAGCGGTGGCGACAGCTACGACAACGCATTGGCGGAGACGATCAACGGCCTGTTCAAGGCGGAGGTCATCCACCGACGCGGACCCTGGCGCTCCTTCGAGGCGGTCGAGTACGCTATCCTGGAGTGGGTCGACTGGTACAACCACCGTCGCCTCCTCGCGCCGATCGGCAACGTCCCTCTCGCCGAGGCCGAGGCGCGCGATTATACCCACGTCGGCGACCAAGCCCTGGCCGCCTGACCCAAGCCAACAAGCCTCCGAAAAACCCGGAGCGGTTCACCGGCCGACCAGATCATCGCCTCGGTCAAGCGCTTCTGTCTCCGAACGGCTCAGCTCGACGACAGCGAAGCCGGTTCATCACCGAACTTCGGTGCCAAACATCTGGGCGTGATCGCGGGCGATTTCGCCTGACGGACCAAGGGTGATAAAGGGCTGCCCGATCGATCCCCAGACGCGACCACAGATGAAGATCACCCAAGCCTTTACGTTCGAGGCGGCCCACCGGCTGCCGAACGTGCCCGAGACCCATCGCTGCCACCGCATGCACGGCCATTCCTACCGGGTGGAGCTGACCCTCGACGGGCCGGTCGACCCCGAGACCGGCTGGGTGGTCGATTTCTTCGACGTCGAGGCCGCCTTCGGGCCGGTGCTCGAACGCCTCGACCATTACTGCCTCAACGAGGTGCCGGGCCTCGAGAATCCCACCGCCGAGCACATCGCGATCTGGATCTGGGAGAAGACCCGGCCGGCCCTGCCGCTCCTGTCCTCGGTCAAGGTGTTCGAGACGCCGATGTCGTGGGCGGAATATACCGGCGTGTGAGACACATTCGGCTTGATCCGTTCGGGCAACGCTCAAGCGCGGGTTTCCTTCTTTCGTGTGGAAGAGGAGAGGCGGGATTCCTCCTCGGGCGGAGTGATCAAGCAGAAATCGCACGACGCCTGACAGTCTGTCCGGGATCATCGTGAACTCTGACAGACCTTTCGCCTCATGATGCGGACGGAGGCAAGGCGCAGGAAAGCCAGCGCCTTGCGGGTGCGGAACTCCCAATGCTTGGCCAGTCGCCGACAGCGATTGAGCCAAGCGTCGTGCGCTCCACGGTCCAACGCTTGGGCAAGAACCTCGAACCCGACCGCCTGATCCGAGCGCTTGACGATCTCCACCGTCGCAGACCGGCACACCCGCTCCAAAGCTTCTCGAAACACGGCCCCTGATATCCGCCGCCTGCATACCGCTTCAGCAGGAACGGTTGGAGACCAAACAGCGCCGCCATCACCCACACTCCGCCGCCCTGATCTTCAATGTCGGCTGGATTGACCAGAGCATGCATCAATAATCCTTGCGAATCGACGAGGATGTGGCGCTTTTTGCTTTTGGTCTTCCTGCCAACATCATAGCCGAATTGGTCGATTGCGGCCCCGTTTTTCCACGCTCTTGACGCTCTGGCTGTCGATGATCGCGGCCTTTGGGCTGGCCTCGCGTCCTGCCTGCTCGTGCTCAACATCCCCGACCAGGGCGCCAACTGAGGGGAGGCATCACGCGCGCTCCTCCTCGTCCGCCTCCTTCCGCTCCTGCGCGACGTGCCAGCGGCTGCGCGGGGAATTCCGGCCCGCGGGCCAGCCCTCGCGCTGGCGCGTCCGGTCGCCATCGCTCTCCTCGGTCTGGTCGTGGAACAGCACTTGGCTGGTCGGGTACGGCAGGTCGATGCCGGCCGCGACGAGCGCGTCCTTCACGTTGGCAATCGCATGGTCGAGCGCGTCGACCGCGTCGCGCCGCCGGGGCGGGTCGATCCACAGCCTTGCCGTCATGTCGACGCCGGCGGCGCCCAGGCCCGTGACCAGGGCCTCGGGCGGCGGGTCGGCCAGCACGCCCTCGGTGCCCTTGAGCGCCTCGACGATGACCCGGCGTGCCTCGCGGATGTCGTCGCCGTTGCCGATGGTGAGCGGGAAGGCGAGGCGCCGCTTCTCGTGCGCGGTGATGACCGTGATCTTGTCGACGAACAGGCTGGCGTTCGGGATCAGCACCCGCTGGTTATCGTAGGTGCGCAGCACCGTGGCGCGCACCCAGACATCCTCGACCGTGCCTTCGTGCGAGCCTGCGCGGATCTGGTCGCCGATGACGAAGGGCCGCGTCAGCAGGATCAGGATGCCGGCGAGCAGGTTCTGGAGCACGTCGCGGAACGCGAAGCCGATGGCGACGCCGCCGATCCCGAGCAGATTGAACAGGTCGGCGGCCGAGACCGACGGAAAGGCGACCGAGGCGGCCACCAGGAACGCGACGAGGATGGTCACGCCGCCCGCGATGCGCCCGAGGACCGCGGCCGAACCCGGCGAGGCGTCACGGAGTGCGGCTGCTCGGCGCACGGCGGCGCGCACCAGTCGGGCGACGACAAGGCCGAGACCGAACAGGACGAGAGCGACGGCAAGCCCCGGCAGCAGCGCCGCTGCCGACCGACCCAGCCCTTCGAGGCGTCCGAGCGCTTCCGCGAAGATCATGCCTGACACCATCCCATGAAAAAGCCGCCGGAGGCGGTCGTGCCTGCCGGCGGCGCGTCGTCCCTCGCGGAATGATCGCGCGTGCGGTTAGCGGCGTGGGCCGCCGCTCGTCCCGCCGTATTGCTGCCCGCGGGCGCCACGCGACGGCATGGCGGCATTCCCGCGGCTGGCGGAGCCCTGCCGCATCCGGGAGCGCCGGTGCATGCGCACCTGCACGACGTCGACGCCGGCCGTGGGCGCCACGCCGGCGGCGATCACGGGCAGCGCCGCGGACGGCAGGGTGGACGCGGCCAGGCCGAGGCCGGCGAGAAACGCCGATGCGAGGATGGTCTTCTGCAAGGTGATGCTCCTTGTCCGGCCTGGACAGGTTTGCCGGACCCTTCGGGTGACGCGACCAGGAAACGTCCGCTCAACATGTCGGTTCGCGGTCGGCAACGCCCGAACCGCGATCGCGTTCAGGCGAATTCGACCATCGTCCGGGGGCGGCAGGACCGACGGGCGGCGCCATGCAGCAATCGCCTCGGATTGTCGTCCGGTGCCCACTCCGGCATGGCCCGTGCGGATGGTGCCGGGCCCGGTCAGGAACCAAGGCCATCCGAGGGGCTTGCAGGACGACGGGCCCGCGCGCGGGCATCAGACCGGGAGTTCCGCGAACCGATGACCGACCACCAACGTGCCCGCCGCGTGCGGAGCATCACCACCCTCCTCATCGGCGCGGTTGCCGGCCTCGGCACGACGACCGCCACCGTCGATCGGGCGGCGGCCCAGTCGGCAGCCAGCGCCATCGACCAGCCGACTGCCGGGACCCTGCCCTCCGGTACGTCGACGATCGAGGGCAATGGCAGGCCGCGCGACCGGGCCACCGGCCAAGTGGCGCCTCCGAGTGCGATCCAGGCGACCACGGACGTGATGCGATCCGAAGGCTCCGTGCAGGGCAAGGACGAGGGGGGCCGCACCGACCCGCTGAAGCACCTGCCGCGGGACATGCGCTGAACTCCCGCGAGTCCGCAGCGGCCACGATGCCGCTCCTCATCGGGGGACGACCGTGATTTCCATCCTCGATCTCGCGGCCCTGCTGCTGACGCTCTCGGCCCTGTTCGGTTGGCTCAACCGGAAGCTGCTGCATCTGCCGCACGCCGTCGGCCTGCTCGTCATGGGCCTCGCCGCCTCGGTCGCCCTCGTCATCCTCGATGTCGCCTTCCCCGAGCAGCACCTCTACGAGGACCTGACCCGTGTGCTCGGGCAGGTCGACTTCACCAAGGTGGTGATGGACGGCATGCTGGCCTTCCTGCTGTTTGCCGGTGCCATGAGCCTCGACCTCGGGGCCTTGCGCGACCGGGCGGGGGCCGTGGCGACGCTGGCGCTCGTCGGCACCCTCATCTCCACCGCAATCGTCGGCGGCGCCTTCTGGTTGGCGGCGGGCGCCCTCGGCCAGCCGCTGCCCCTTGCCTGGGCGCTGGTGTTCGGCGCCCTGATCAGCCCGACCGACCCGGTGGCGGTGCTGGCCACCCTCAAGAACGTGCGGGTGCCCGAGGCCCTGGAGGTCGAGATGCAGGGCGAGGCCCTGTTCAACGACGGCATCGGCATCGTGCTGTTCACGGTGCTCGTGGCCTTCGCCGCGGGCTCCGGCGGAGCGGCGACGAGTGCCGGCGGCGTCGCCAAGCTCCTCCTGCAGGAGGCGGGTGGCGGCCTGCTGCTCGGTGTCGTCACCGGCTACCTCGCCTACCGGGCCATGCGGGCCATCGACGACTTTCCCGTCGAGGTGCTGATCACCCTGGCGCTGGTCGCCGGCACCTACGCGCTCGCCCAGAAGCTGCACGCCAGCGGCCCGCTCGCCGTCGTGGCGGCCGGGCTCCTGGTGGGCGACCGCGCGCCGCGCGACGCGATGAGCGAGCGCACGCAGGGCTATGTCGAGTCCCTCTGGACGCTCATCGACGAAGTCCTGAATTCGGTGCTGTTCCTGCTCATCGGCCTGGAGGTGCTGGTTCTGCGCTTCGAGGCGAGCGGGTTGCTGCTCGCCGCCTGCGCCGTGCCCATCGTCCTCGTTGCCCGCCTCGTGGCGGTGTCCGCGCCGCTCCTGGCCTTCCGGTGGGGCGGCTATCTCAGCCCCCGCAACGTGCCGTTCCTGACCTGGGCGGGGGTGCGTGGCGGCATTTCCGTGGCCCTGGCACTGTCGTTGCCGGAGAGCGACGCCAAGTCCGTCGTGCTGGCCGCGACCTACGCGGTGGTCCTGTTCACCATCATCGTCCAGGGCCTCACGCTCGGCGCCGTCGCACGCCGGACGCTGAGGGACCTGCCGGAGGGCGACACTCCGTAAGTCCCCCGGCTTACGGCACGTCCGTGGTCTGGAGAGCTTCAGCACGCAAGCGCGATGGGTCGAGCACGGTCGTCCACGCGGCGTTCCGAGGCAACTTCGCTATCGCGACGATCCAGATTCGGCCTCGCTGGCATCGGGCAACTTGGCATCGGGCGGCCGGAGCCTGTCCCATGTCGACCTGGTGCGGTCTTGGGACGGATCATGAGCCGGGGGCTGGGTGACCACGTTCTGTGACGTCAGCTACGGAGACAAAACCGGACGAGGCGGGATGGCGTGGACGACCTTGAAGCGCGGTCGCCACGCAGGGTCGGCAACATTCCACGCATCCGGCATCCCGTAATGTTGCCGTAATGCGGAACCTCTACCGAGCCTCCCGACCACCACCGGAGGTGTCTCGTGCAGACGGAAATCGAGAAACCGGACGACACCTTCGAGGCAACGTCGCGGAAGGTGGACACCGACACCATAAAGTCGGGCCTGGATACGGATCTCCCTTGGGAGAATGACATCATCGCTCGTTTGATGAATTATGAAAATCGCGTAGGCCTGGAGCAGATGAGTTCCCCAACCCTGCAGGTCATCCTGTCGGAGAAACGCCTCCTCGGTAGATAGGAGCGAAGCGGCCGGCCGCCTCCTGAGCGGCAGCATCCGCCCCCGGGTGCGCCATCGCGGCCGCAATGGCGAAGGATGCCCGTCCGCACGGCCGGTTCACGCGGGCCTACAACGACGCGACCCGATGATGACGCAGGGAGGCCAATGGGCCGCCCTTCACATCCCCAATCTCGCCGAGCCGACGCTGCGCCAGCTGGTCTCGGACTGGTTCGCGGAACGCCTTCGTCGCCATCACGCGACGGGTGCCGGACACGACCTGGAACTCGTCCGACCCGCCACCGACGGCGCTTGGCTCGCCTGTCTCGTCCGCGACACGCCGAGCGAATCCGTGCCCGTCCTCGGCGGGTTCCCGTGAACGCCTCGTCGCCATGACCCTGGCCGGACCGGCAACGACTTCGAACGACGGCAACCCCTCACCCATGAGACAAACTTCAACGAACGGGTTCGCACCGGAAGCGGCCGACGACACCGCCTACGACGCACTCGCCACGGCCCACGTGTCCGTGGCGCGCATCCTCGGCCTTTTCAGGCCCTACAGGGGGCGGATCGCGCTCGTCCTCTTCCTGATCGCCCTGGCGTCGGCCGCCGGGCTTGCCTCCCCGTTCCTGCTCCGGGCAATCATCGACGAGGCCTTTCCGAAGGGCGACCTGCCGTTGCTGGCCGCCCTCTCCGGCAGCCTGGTCGCCCTTGCGGCGGTCGGCGCCGGCATCGGCGTGCTGCAAGTCCTCGTCACCGCAAAGGTCGGGCAGGCGATCATGCACGACCTCCGGATGGCGGTGTACACCCACCTCCAGTCGCTCTCGCTCGGGTTCTTCACGGCAACGCGCGCCGGCGACATCCAGTCCCGCATCGCCAACGACATCGGTGCCTTGCAGGCCCTGGTGACCCATACGGCCGGCGAGGCGACCAGGAACGCCAGCACGGTGGTCATGACGGCCGCCGCGATGCTGCTCCTGGATTGGCGGCTCGCCTTGCTCTCGTTCCTCGTCCTGCCGCTCGCGGCATGGATCAGCGACCGGGTCGGCCGGCAGCGCGAGGAGTTCACCTACGAACAGCAGGGACGGATCGCGGAGATGTCGTCGGCGGTGCAGGAATCCCTGTCCGTGTCCGGCATCGTCCTCGCCCGCACGATGGGACGCACCCGCGACCTGGCGCAACGCTTCGGCCGGGCGTCGCGCGAGGTGGCTTCGCTGGAGGTCCGGTCTCACACGGCGGGCCAGTGGCAGTGGTCGGTCATCGACCTGGTGCTTCAGGCCATGCCCGCCCTGACCCTGCTCCTCGGCGGCTGGCTGATGGCCTCGGGCACTGCCATGACCGTCGGCACGCTCGTGGCCATGATCGCCTTGCAGGAGCAACTCCTGTTCCCGCTCGAAGAGGTGCTGCGCTCGGGCGTCGAGGTCAGAAAGACGCGAGCCTTGTTCGCGCGCATCTTCGAGTACCTCGACGAGCCAACCGGGATCACCGAACGGCCCGATCCCGTCACGCTCGACCCGGCCACGGTCGCGGGCCACGTCAGGCTCGATCGCGTAGTGTTCTCGTATGACCGGGCGGGACCCGCCGCCATACGCGGCGTCACCATCGACATCCCGGCGGGCTCGCACACCGCCATCGTGGGTGCCACGGGATCGGGCAAGTCCACGCTCGGCTACCTGATCGCCCGCCTCTACGACGTGGATGCCGGAGCCGTGCTCTACGATGGCGTCGACGTCCGTGATTTGAGCCTACGCTCGCTCACGGACATCCTGGGGGTGGTCACGCAGGACCCCTACCTGCTCCATGCCAGCGTCGCCGAGAACCTGCGCTTCGCCCGGCCGGACGCCAGCGACGAGGACCTGTTCGCGGCCGCGCGGACGGCGCAGGTGCACGACCTGCTCGCGGCCCTGCCCGACGGGTACGATACCGTGGTCGGCGAGCGGGGACACCGCTTCTCCGGCGGCGAGAAGCAGCGCCTGTCCCTCGCCCGAACCATCCTGCGCGATCCGCGCGTGCTGCTGCTCGACGAGGCGACGAGCGCGCTCGACACCGCGACGGAGCTGGCGATGACCCGTGCCCTCGACCGACCCGGCAGGACCCGCACGACCATCACCATCGCGCACCGGCTCTCCACCGTTCGCCGGGCCGATCAGATCATCGTTCTCGACAGGGGAGCGGTGGTCGAGCACGGGACGCACCAGGAGCTGCTGGGCCGCAGCGGCGCCTATGCTCGTCTCGTCCGCACGGCGGCTTGACAATCCGGACCAGCCGGACCCGTCCTGCTGGGATGTCGGCCCGGACGCTCGTCAGTACGTCGGCCGGCGGGTCGCCGCCCTCACTCCTTGGAGGTCCAACCGTCTTGCGAGTCCTGGTCGTAGAGGATGACCCGCAACTGAGCGCATGGCTCAAGACCACGCTCTCGGAAGCGCTCGGGCACGCCGACGTCGTCGGCACCCTCGACGAGGCGCTTGCCGCCGTCAGCGTCCAGCCGTTCGATCTCGTCGTCCTGGACCGCAGGCTGCCGGACGGCGACGGCATCACGCTGGTGACTCGCCTGGCGGAACTCAGGCCGCGGCCCGGGCTGTTGATGCTGACCGCGTTCGACGATCCGCGGGAGATCGCCCGAGCCCTCGACGCCGGAGCCGACGATTACGTGCCGAAGCCGTTCGAGCCGGTCGAACTCGTCGCCCGCGCGAGGGCCGTGATCCGCCGGCTCCAGGTCGACAGAAACGGCGTGCTGAGGATCGGCAACCTGTCCTTCGACACGGCCGCACGCTCGGTCAGCATCGATGGTCACCCCATCCCGGTCCCCCGCCGGGAACTCGCGTTGCTCGAAGCCCTCATCCGCCGGGCCGGGCAGGTCGCCATGCGGGAGGCGCTCGAAGCCGCGGCCTACGGCTTCGACGACGAGATCCAGTCCAATGCCCTCGACGCCCACATCTCACGCCTGCGGAAGCGGTTGCGGGCCGCCGACTGCTCCGTGGCGATCAAGCCGCTCCGGGGCCTGGGCTACATGCTGGAGGCCGGCTGATGCCGCATGGGCAGCCGTCCATCGCCCGGCTCGCCGCCGTCCTGCTCAGCCTCGTCGTCGCCGCCACCATCCTGTGCACCTGGACACTGGTCATCGCCCTGCAGGGCGATGATGGTCTCCTGGCGCAGTATGATGCGGCGAGGGCGATCAAGGGGGCCCTCTCGCGCGACGGGGGCGGGGCGCCGGTCGTGTCGTCGACAGGCGACCTCGACGGGATCAAGCGCACCTTCCCTGGCCTCTGGTACGTCGTGACGACGAAGGGAGGGACGTTGCAATACGGCGCCGTGCCGGCATCGATCCGGGACGGCGACATCGCGGCTCCAGGCGGGCCGGACATCCCGGAAAGCGGCGATGCCCTGCGTTTGACCAACGCGACCCTCGTGACGCGCCTTGGAGGGGAACTCGTGCGGATACAGGTCGGCGGTGCCGCCTACACCCCCGCACAAGCCGCGCTGACCAGCCTGCGCGACGTGAACTACACGGCCATCCCCGTCCTGGCCGTGGTCGTCGCGACCATCCTGGTCGCTCTCTTCACCGTCCCCGCCCTGATCGCGCGACCCGTGCGCCGGGTCTCACGCTCGGCGGAGCGCATCGACGGCGGGTCCGACGGCATTCGCCTGCCGTTGAGCGAGGCCCCACGGGAACTCGTCCCGATGGTGGCCGCCTTCAATCGCGCGCTGGAGCGCATCGACGTGGCCTCGGCCACGCAGCGCCGGTTCCTGTCGAACGCGGCCCACGAGCTCCGGACCCCGCTGACCCGGGTCCGGACCGGCCTGGAGCGGGTGGAGGACCCGCAGCTGCGCCGGGTGCTCGTGGCGGATATCCAGTCGCTGTCGTCCACCGTCACGATGCTGCTCCAGATCGCGCGGCTGTCCTCGAACAGCCCGGAGATGCGCAGGTTCGACCTCGTGGCGACGGTTCGCGCCGTGACCGCGGAGCATGTCCCGGCGGCGCTGGCGGCCGGCGTGGACATCGCGTTCTCCTCGGAGGGCGACGCCGTCTTCGTCACCGGTTCGGACACGGCCGCAGGCATGGCCGTCGGCAATCTCGTCCGCAACGCGCTTCAGCACGCCCGCGCCGACAGGAGCATCCTGGTCGACGTTCGCGCGCCCGGGACCGTTCGCGTCATCGACCACGGCGGGGGGGTCGAGGTTCGCGACCGGGCGGAGATGCTGCGACCGTTCGTTCGTGGCGAGGCGAGTGACGGCACGGGCCTCGGGCTCGCCCTCGTCGCGCAAGTCATGGCCCTACACGGCGGACGCGTCGCGATGGAGGAGACGCCCGGCGGCGGCTTGACGGTCGTACTGACCTTCCGGGGCACCGATGCGTGAGCCTGTCGAAGCTCGTCAACAGCCTCAAAGGCGTGTTGAGCCGCAAGCTCAGAGACATGCGTCCCGGGATCACCGGACGCTACCACCAAGGCGTTCTCTGGTCGCCGTCGTATTTCGTGGCGTCCTGTGGCGGCGCTCCGCTCTCTGTGGTCGCCCAATACGTCCGACAGCAACGGGAGAATGCGCGGGCTCCCCGGCCTGAAGGCCGGGGCTTCTAGGAGGGTTTGATGACCACCGCCATGGACGGCGATGGCGGCGCGTAATGCTGCGGCAACCTCGGCCGCTAAGGTCGCTTCAGGTTCTCCCCACGCCTGAGGCGCCTAACGTGCCCAAGACAATCATCCCCAAGACAATCATCGTCCTTGCGGCCTCGCTCGTCGCGTTCTCGTCCGTGCTCCCCGGCGCACAGGCCCGTGGCCGGGGAGAAGCGTTCGCGGCAGGCATTGTCGGCGGCCTCGCGGTGGGTGCGCTCGCCGGAGCCGCCGCGCGGGTGGAGCCGGTCTACGGTCACGGCGACGATGACGCCCCGGAATACGACCCGCCGCATTGCGACCACGTCTACCATCGACGGATCATCATGCGGGAATACGAAGAACCCTTCTGGGAGCCGTCCCCCTACGACTCCTGGCACGACTGAGCCTTTCCGCCGCCCCGATCCCCGCCAACGCCCGCACCGGGAATAGCGGTGGTCCGGTGGATGCTCGCCCCGCCCCGCGACCGCGGGAGGCCCACGGCACGGCGCCGGCAGCATCGAAGCCTCGCATCGCACCGAAAACGGCCGCGAGGCGCATTCCCGGCTTGCCCGGCGTCGAGCGAATGGCGCTGCCTCAAGGACTACCAACGATGCGGTTTCTCAAATCAAGCGCCCGCTCGGTCATGACATGCTGCGTCCTGGCCGCGGCGAGTTTCGGGCAATCCGGCGCAATGGCGGCGTCGTCCGAACCCGCCGGCGTGGCATCCATGGATGGCAAGGCCGGGGAAGGTCCACTGGACGCGCTTGAGCGCTCGTGGTCGGCCCTGCTCGCATCGCTCGACGCATCCGTGGCCGGGGCACCGTCGTTCGGGCCGGTCCTGGTCTTCTCGAAAGCCCCTTGTCCGAGAAGCGCCGACGGAACGTCGTCGGATTGTGGCTTTGCAGCCGATCACCTCTGCCGCGGGGTGGGTCGAACGACGGGAATCTCCTTCGATCAAACGACGGCACGAAGCTGCCGAGGCGGTATCGCGTCGCCAACCGGCAGATTGTCCGCGTTCTGCAAGCCGTCAGCCTGGATCAACCATGCCCTGTGCTGGTGACGCACCTGCGATGTCAGGCAACGCCCTCCCGTGCCCGCTCGTCCGGACCGATGTGCCGGCGCCTTTCGCATCGGGCGCATGCGGTCACCGCGGTCGGGCAACGGCACCGGTCCGTTCGACAGTCATTCCTGCCCGGCACCAGACCGGACCCTCCTACGGAGCCACGCGGAGCGGAGGATGGCGGACAGGCGCCCTGGCCGCAGCCGGCCTGATCGTGCTTGCCGCGACCGGGTGCAAGCCGGTCGAGGGGACCCCAGCCGCTACCGCCGCGGATGACCGCCCCTTGGTGGTCTCGACGGTCACCGCGATGCCCGTCAGCGTACCGCAGGCCGTCGACTTGCCGGGTCGTGTGAACCCGACGCGGGTCGCCGAGGTCCGGGCCCAGGTCGCCGGCATCATCCGGGAGCGCGCCTTCGAGGAAGGCAGCTTCGTGAGACAGGGCGACGTCCTGTTCCGCATCGACCCCGCCGTCTACCGGGCCGAGGTCGACGCCAAGGCCGCGGCGCTCGACCGGGCCGAGGCGACGCGGATGCAGGCGCTGCGGCAATCCGAGCGGACCGAGACGCTGGTGGAACGCCAGGCCGCCAGCGCCGCCCAGCACGACATCGCGACCGCTGCCCTGCGCCAGGCCGACGCCGATGTCGCGAGCGCGAAGGCGCACCTTGCCCGAGCCCGGATCGACCTCGACTACGCCACCGTGCGTGCGCCCATCGCCGGCCGCATCGGCCGCGCCCTCGTCACCGAGGGGAGCCTGGTCAGCCAGGGCGAGGCGACCAAGCTGGCGGTGATTCAGCAGGTCGATCCGATCTATGCCGACGTCAACGCTCCCGCCGCCGATGCCGGCCGGCTTGCCGGGCGAGCCTCGGGGCAGGAAGAGACGGAGGTGCGCCTCGTCCTGCCGGACGGCTCGCTCCATCCTGACGCCGGACGGCTGCTGTTCACGGACCTGGGCGTCGACCCCGGCACCGGGCAGGTCTCCCTGCGGGCCACCTTCCCCAACCCGAAGGCCACGCTGCGGCCTGGCAGCTATGTCCGCATCCGCATCGCGCAGGGCACGCTGCCGGGTGCGGTCATCGTCCCGGCGCAAGCCATCCAGCGCTCGAGCGCCGGCGTGGCCCAGGTCTTCGTGGTCGCCGAGAACGGAACGGCAGCGCTGCGCCCCGTCCGGACCGGGGCCCTGACGGACGGCGGCTGGATCGTCGAGGACGGCCTGAAGGCCGGCGAGACCGTCGTCGTCGAAGGCTTCCAGAGGTTGCAGCCCGGCATGCCGGTCAACCCGTCACCCTGGCAGGCATCCCGGACGGCCTCCGCCTCGGTGAAGCCCTGACCGCCGGGACCGGATTGCCAGGATCGCACCACCATGACCCGCTTCTTCATCGAGCGCCCGATCTTCGCCTGGGTGATCTCCATCTTCATCATGCTGGCGGGAGCCATCTCCATCGCGTTCCTGCCAGTCTCGCAGTATCCGGACGTCGCCCCGGTCACGATCCAGGTGACGGCGAGCTACCCGGGCGCCCCGCCGGAGCGGCTCTACGACGGCGTCACCCGCATCATCGAGGAGGAGCTCAACGGCATTCCCGGGCTGATGTCCTTCGAGAGCACCAGCGACACGTCCGGCACGGCTTCGATCACGGCCTCGTTCGCGCCGGGCTCGGACCCGTCGAAGGCGACGGTCGCGGTGCAGAACCGGATCAAGCGCGTCGAGGCGCGCCTGCCCCGCGCGGTGACCCAGCAGGGCGTCGTCGTCGAGGAGGCCAGCACCAGCTTCCTGCAGTTCGTCACCGTGTCCTCGAGGGACGGCTCTCTGAGCGAGACCGATCTCGGCGACCTCGCCGCCCGCCGCCTCCTTGGCGAGCTGCGGCGCGTGCCGGGCGTCGGGCGCGCCACCCTGTTCTCGTCCGAGAAGGCGCTGCGCATCTGGATCGACCCGGTCAAGCTCGTCGGCCTCGGCCTGACGCCGGGCGACGTCACCGCCGCGGTTCAGGCGCAGAACGCCCAGGTCGCCTCCGGCATCGTCGGCGCACAGCCGGCGCGGAAGGGACAGCGCATCGCCGCCAACGTGCTGGTGAAGGGTCAGCTGACCACGACCGCCGAGTTCGGCGAGATCGTGCTGCGTGCCAACCCCGACGGTTCGCTGGTGCGCCTGCGCGACGTTGCCGAGATCGAGCTCGGCAGCCAGTCCTACGGGATGCAGACCCGTCTCGATGGTCGCGCAGCCGCCGGCATCGGCATCCAGCTCGCCCCGGGGGCAAACGCCATCGCCGCCGCCAGCGGCGTCAAGGCGAAGCTCGCCCAGCTCCAGCGCACGCTGCCGGCCAACGTGAGCGTGACGGTCCCCTACGACACCACGCCCTTCGTCGAGGTGTCGATCAAGAAGGTGCTGATGACGCTGGCCGAGGCGATGGTGCTCGTCTTCGCGGTGATGTTCCTGTTCCTCCAGAACGTCCGCTATACCCTGATCCCGACCATCGTCGTGCCGGTGGCGCTGCTCGGCACCTGCGGCGTGCTGCTGGTCGCTGGTTTCTCGGTCAACGTGCTGACGATGTTCGGCATGGTGCTGGCCATCGGCATCCTGGTCGACGACGCCATCGTGGTGGTCGAGAACGTCGAGCGGATCATGTCCGAGGAAGGACTGTCCCCGAAGGCGGCGACCGCCAAGGCGATGGGCCAGATCACCGGCGCCATCGTCGGCATCACCTCGGTGCTGGTGGCGGTGTTCGTGCCGCTCGCCTTCTTTCCCGGCTCGGTCGGGGTGATCTACCGCCAGTTCGCGGTCAGCATGGCGACTTCCATCACCTTCTCGGCCTTCCTGGCGCTCTCGCTCACACCCGCCCTCTGCGCCACCCTGCTCAAGCCCGTCGAGGGCGGCCACGGCCATGCCAAGGGCGGCTTCCTTGGCGGGTTCAACCGCCGCTTCCGGTCCGGCACGCTGGTCTATCGCTCGGGCGTCGCGGGCGTGCTGCGCCGGCCGGTGCGGGCGCTCCTCGTCTACGCCATGCTGGTGGCTGCGCTCGGATGGGGGTATCTCCGCATGCCGTCGAGCTTCCTGCCCGTCGAGGACCAAGGCTACCTCATCGTCGACGCCCAGACCCCGCCGGAATCGGCTATCGAGCGCACGCTCGACGTGGCCAAGCGCATCGAGGCGCACTTCGCGTCCGAGCCCGGCGTCGACAACCAGACCATGCTGCTCGGGTTCGGCTTCTCGGGCCAGGGGCAGAACGCGGCGCTCAACTTCGTCGGGCTGAAGCCCTGGGGCGAGCGCGGGCTGAACGACGGCGCCGACGCCATTGCGGTCCGCGCCAACGCCGCGCTCGGTGGCCTGCCGGACGCCGTCGCGATGTCGCTGTCGCCGCCGGCCATCGACTCACTCGGCAATTCCAGCGGCTTTTCGTTCCGCCTGCAGGACAAGGGCCAGCAGGGCCATGCGGCGCTGGCCGCCGCGCGAGACCAGCTGCTCAAGGCGGCGAGCCAGAGCCCGATCCTCCAAGGCGTCTACGTCGAGGGATTGCCGACCGCGCCGCAGATCGAGCTGATCCTCGACCGGCAGAAGGCGAACGCCCTCGGCGTCACCTTCGCCGACATCAATGACGCGCTCTCGACCAGCCTCGGCTCGGCCTATGTCAACGATTTCCCGAACCAGGCGCGCATGCAGCGGGTCATCGTCCAGGCCGAGGCGGCTCGGCGCATGAAACCCGAGGACTTGCTCGACCTGCACATGCGCAACGCGAAGGGGCAGATGGTGCCGCTGCGATCCTTCGCCCGGGTCGAGTGGACGATGGGCCCGTCGCAGGTGGTCGGCTTCGACGGCTACCCGAGCATCAAGATCTCCGGCAGCGCCGCGCCGGGCCATGCCAGCGGCGACGCCATGGCGGAGATGGAGCGGCTCGCCGGACAGTTGCCGCCGGGCTTCGGTTTCGCCTGGACGGGGCAGTCGCTGCAGGAGAAGCTCTCGGGCTCGCAGGCCGTCTACCTGCTCGCGCTGGCGCTGTTCTGCGTGTTCCTCTGCCTTGCGGCACTCTACGAGAGCTGGTCGATCCCGCTCGCCGTCCTGCTCGTGGTGCCGACCGGCGTGGTCGGGGCGGTCTTCGCGATGCTCCTGCGGGATCTGCCCAACGACGTCTACTTCAAGGTCGGCCTGATCACGGTGATCGGCCTGACGGCGAAGAACGCCGTCCTCATCATCGAGGTGGCCAAGGACCTCGTCGCGCAGGGCCGGTCCGTTCGCGAGGCGGCGCTGGCGGCCTGCGAGCTGCGCTTCCGGCCCATCGTGATGACCTCGCTCGCCTTTATCCTCGGCGTGGTGCCCCTCGCCTTCGCCAGTGGTGCCAGCATGAACAGCCAGCGGGCCATCGGCACCGGCGTGCTCGGCGGCATGATCACGGCGACCGTCCTGGCGGTGTTCGTCACGCCGCTGTTCTACGTGCTGATCGCCAGAGCTTCCCATGCGCGCAAGCCTGATGGGGAGACGGGAGGGGCGTCCCGCGTCGGCATACCCGCGCAACACGGCGTCCACACGGCCTGAAGGCCGAGCCCCCGCCGACCTGGCGCCGACCCCCGGCCGGCACCGGCGGGCTCAGGCCGGGTTCGTCGCCCCAACCGGCCGACGCCGCTGACGCCAGGTGCGCCCCTCCGCGTAGGCCTTGGCGGCAGCCTTCCGGCGGCGCTCGCCTTCCGCCTCCAGGTCGGTCACGCCGCGCTGGCGCAGGTTCTCGGCGACGATCTGCGCCTTGAGCACTTCGCGGTCCGGCAACTCGACTTTGAGCCGCTCGGCCCACACCGCCTTCTGCCACGCCTCCAGGGCCGGCGCCTTCAGGGCGAGCATCTGGTCGAGCGTGGAGCGGCGCGTCATCGGGTTGCCGTCGCTGACTTCCGGCAGGTCGCCGGTGGCGTGGTCGAGGACCATCCCGACGACGGGCGCCGCCACGCCGAGATCGCGCTGGCAGACCGTCGCGAAGGCGCGTCGGACGTCCTGCGGCGACGCCTCGATCCCCGGCATCGCGGCGACGGCGTGCGTCAGAGTGTGCGGCGACAGGTGCGTGACCGGGTCGCCGATCCGCCGCGGCCGCGCCGCCGGGTACATCCACGGCGACCGCGGGACACCCCGCTCCTCCGCCTCCCGGCGCGAGAAGGCGAGGTAGGTCTCGATCCGCCTCCAGACATGCGGCGGCAGCGGCAGGGCGTGCGAACCGTGCCGCGGGTCGTCCTCGGTCGGAGCGCCTTGGGCGATCGTCCGGTGACCCTGCCACCAGATTCCCCAGCCCTCGCGCTCGGGCCACGGCTCGAATTCGGCGACGCGCGCTGTGACGACGGAGAGCCGGCGCTGCGCGGTGTAGATGAGAAGCTCGATGGCGCCGCCGACGGAGGTCGAGAGGGCGCCGTGCTGCGCGACGGCGAGCATGGAGGCGATCGCCGGCACGCGCGGGGACCGTCGCGTCGGCTTGTCGCCCGTCTCCGGCGCCTTCAGCCCCGCCAATGCGTTCGGGTCGGCGCCGGAGAGGTGCTTCCGACCGGCGTCGCCCATCCACGGCCAGAACCGCTTCGACACACGCACGACGTCCCGGGCGGTCGACCGCTTGCCCTGCTCGACCAGGGTCGCGACGACGGCGGCGACGTCCGCCACGGTGATGCGCGAGACGAGGCTCGCGTCCAGCGTCCGCATGGCGGGACCGCTCATGACGCCGAGATAGTTCCGGACCGTCGCATCCCGGAGAAGGCACGCCTCGACCTCGCGCCGCATCCAGGCGCCCCACGCCTGGCGCGCCTCGGCGAGGGTCCACGTGGCCGGGCCCCGGCCGCGGGGCATGGCGGCCGGGACATCGACCCCGCCCTTGGCGGCGAGCGCGGTGCGCTTGAGGGCGATCCAGTCATTGGCCGGGATTCCCTGCCCGGCCTCGACATGCGTCCGTAAGTCCCCGGCGACGGCGCGTGCCTGTGCCAGGGTCCACTCCCGAGCGTCGCCGAGGCGGATGCGAAGCGGCTTGTCGTCGTGGCGGAAGCGGATCGACCAGACCGCCGCCGTCGGCGTCAGGCGCAAGGTCAGCCCCTGGCAGCCGCCGTCGGCGATGTCCCGGGGCGCGGCGCGGGTCTCGCGCGCTTCCCGGATCAGCCTCTCGACGCCCCCGGAGGTGAGAGTTTCGGCTTTCCTGGGCATGGCGCGCTCCACTGGGGCGGAAGCTCTAGCGCGTAGCAAACCCGTAGCAAACCGGCGTCTTGCTGCCCGGGGTCCGCGGCGGTTGCGGAGGCCCGCCCAGAAGCGACTTCGCGCGCCTCGAAAGAGGCCGAAACCGGGCGTCCGCAGAGGGGAAATGTCAGCCGGTTGAGTCTCTTGTGGACGGCGGGCGAGGCGCCTGATACGACGGAGATCGGTCAGGCCCCGTAGCTCAGCTGGATAGAGCAGCCGCCTTCTAAGCGGCAGGTCGTAGGTTCGAGCCCTACCGGGGTCGCCACCAATCTCAATGAGTGAGCGGGGCGCGGCGCGCGGCTGACCCCTCATGACGACCTGCGCCACGCTCGGCATCCCCGATCACAGGCCGCCCCTCCCACCTTCTCGCCGACTTGGTCAGGCAGACAGCGCCCGCCTGACTGCCCGCGCCATTGCCCCGGTTGCTCGGGCGCTGCTTGAGGTTTTTGATCTTGCGCAGTGTCGGCGACGGACCGGTATCCACCTCGCCGGAACATGCTCGAGGTCTGGCGCTGCCGCTCCGTTAAGCCTTGTCCCACCAGCCCGTCTCGGCGTGGAGCCCGTGCTGGCCGCGATACGGCGCGACGCCAGGGCTGTGCCAGCCTTCCGTCAGCTCCGGCGCCAGCCGGTAGACCTCGACGGCGAGCGGCCGGCAGACATCGATCGGGTCGCGGGCGTCCGGCCCCCAGAGCGGCACCGAGAGGTCGCCGCCCGGGCAGGTCGAAAGGGCGCAGAGCAGATCGATTTCGGCGAAGAATTCCAGGTAGTCGCCGGCTTTCGCCGGGCAGTCGCGCATGAAGTACAGGTCGTCGTGGTTGAGGCCGGTGACCTGGAACACGTTGAGCACGTCGTGAACATCGAACTCGGTCAGGCCGAACGGCATCACCGCGCGGACCAGGTTCGAGTGGCAGTGGAAGTGGAAATCCTGCCCGGTCAGCAGCTTGTTGACGTAAGGGTCACAGCGGGTGCCGAGCAGGTCATGGACCCGGCCGCCATACTCGTCGGTGCCGTAATGGCCAAGCGTGTCGGCCGTGATGGTGACGAGCGGGCGCAGGAACGGCAGGGTCGACCACAGCCGATCGAAGGTCGTGACATGGGCGCCCTGGAGCTGGCGGGTGCGCGCCGCCCAGAGCCGCTCGCGCGGGTCGTGCCGGTTCCAGATGTTGAGGTCGCCAACCTGCGGCCCCTCCGGCGCCACGACGCGAAAAACGTGGCCCGCCGGCACGCTCCAGGCCCGCCCGAAGCGGATCGGGAGGGTGAACGCATCCACGAGGGTGCGCCCGCCGGTCTCGGCTGCTATCCGCTCGTAGAATGGCCGGTCGACCGACAGGGCCGAGCCCTCGCTGACCTGATAGGCGGCCGGGAAGTCCTTCATGCCGGGGGCTCCTGGTGAGGTGGCGGCGCCAGGAGTGGCAGAAGCGGAGGAGAGGGGCAAACCCAACCGAGACGGGCGCGGGCCCCTCCTCTCCCCGCGGGCGGGGAGAGGAGGATGGAGCCTCACTCCGCCGCCGTCGCGAGCGGGGCGTCCTGGCTGCGGAACCGCGCCAGCAAGACCGCCTCTTCGGCCCTCGCCGCCGCCAGGTTCGTCGCCTTCACCGGCCCGTAGCCGCGGATGCGCTGGGGCAGGCCGGCGAGGCCCACCGCCGCGGCGTGGTTGGCGGGCGTCAGGTCGCGGGCGATCTCGGCCAGGAGCGCCTCGAAGTCCTTGATCAGCCGCCGTTCCTCGCGCCGCTCCTGCGTGTAGCCGAACGGGTCGAAGGCGGTGCCGCGCAAGGCTTTCATCCGGGCCAGCACCCCGAACGCCGTCATCATCCACGGCCCGAAGGTCATCTTGCGCGGCCGGCCGGTGGCGGGGTCGCGGCGGGCCAGCAGCGGCGGCGCGAGGTGGAACTCGTAGCGAAGGGTCTCGCCCTCGAAGGTGCGCTGAACTTGCGCCTGGAAGCTGCCGTCGGTGTAGAGCCGGGCGACTTCGTACTCGTCCTTGTAGGCCATCAGCCGGAACAGCGAGTGGGCGGCGGCATCCGTCAGCGCCGATTGGCCGGGCACGACCGCCGCTTCGCGGGCCCGGAGGGCCGAAACGGCCCTCGCGTAAAGCTCGGCGTAAGCGGCATCCTGGTAGGCGGTGAGGAAGGCGACGCGCTGGGCGATCACTCCGTCGAGGTCCGGCGCCAGTTCCGCGCCCGGGGCCTCGATCGCCCGCATCGTCTCGGGCGCCGCGGCGGCCCGGCGCCCCCAGGCGAAGGCCGCGCGGTTCATCGCCACCGCCTCACGGTTCAGCTCGATCGCCGTCAGGAGCGCGTCCCGCGACAGCGGCACCCACCCGCGCTGCCAAGCATAGCCGAGCATGACCATGTTGGCGGCCAGCGCAGTGCCGAGCACCGAAACGGCGAGGCTGGTCGCATCGGTGAAATCCGCATGCTCGGCGCCGGCGGCCTCGCGGATCGCCCGCTTGATCCGCTCGGCCGGCAGAGAGAAGTCGGGCCGGCGGGTGAACTCGCCCGGCATCACCTCGGCGGTGTTGACGACGAGGTGGGTGCGGCCCTTCGTGATCGCCGACAGCACCTTGCGATGGCCGCTGACCACGAGATCGCAACCAAGCACGAGATCGGCGGCGCCGGCCCCGACCCGGATCGCGTGGATGTCCTCCTGGCGGTTCGCGAGGCGGACATGGCTGAACACCGCCCCACCCTTCTGGGCGAGGCCGGCCATGTCGATCATGCCGAGGCCCTTGCCCTCGAGATGCGCCGCCATGCCGAGGATCGCCCCGATCGTCACCACGCCGGTCCCGCCGACGCCGGTGACGATCAGGTTGTAGGTGCCGGCGATCGCCGGAATCGCGGGCTCCGGGAGCCCCGCATCCGGCGCCTCGTTGCTCACCGCCGCCGGCACACCGGCCGGTTTGCTCCGCGGCTTGGCGCCATGCACCGTCACGAAGGACGGGCAGAACCCCTTCACGCAGGAAAAGTCCTTGTTGCAGCCCGACTGGTCGATGCGGCGCTTGCGGCCGAACGCGGTCTCGACCGGCTGCACCGCGACGCAGTTCGACTGCACCGAGCAATCGCCGCAGCCCTCGCAGACCAGTTCGTTGATGATGACCCTCTTGTCCGGGTCGGGATAGGCGTTGCGCTTGCGCCGGCGGCGCTTCTCGGAGGCGCAGGTCTGGTCGTAGATCATCACCGAGACGCCCGGCACGGCGGCCAGCTCGCGCTGGACCGCGTCCAGCTCGTCGCGGTGGTGGATCGTCAGCCCGTGCGGCCAGGCGATTGTGGAGGCGTACTTGTCCGGCTCGTCGGTGACCAGCGCGATGCGCTCGACGCCCTCGGCCCGCACCTGCGCGGCGATGCGGTCGACGGTGAGCCCGCCCTCGTGCGGCTGGCCGCCGGTCATCGCCACCGCGTCGTTGAACAGGATCTTGTAGGTGAGGGTGGTGCCGGTATCGACGGCCCAGCGCAGCGCCAGCGACCCCGAATGGTTGTAGGTGCCGTCGCCGAGATTCTGGAAAACGTGGCCGCGCTTGGAGAAGCTGTTCTCGCCGATCCAGTTCGCGCCCTCGCCGCCCATCTGGGTGAAGCCGTCGGTGCTGCGATCCATCCACTGCGCCATGTAGTGGCAGCCGATGCCCGCATAGGCCCGCATGCCCTCCGGCACCTTGGTCGAGGAATTGTGCGGGCAGCCGGCGCAGAAATGCGGGATCCGGGCCGCGATATCGGCGGTGGCCGCCAGCCGCTCCTGCGCGCCTTTGAGCCGGGCGACGCGGCCCGCGAGGTCGTCGTTGCGATGGTAGCGCAGCAGGCGCTCGCCCAACGCCACCGCGATGTCGTTGGGATCGAGCGCGCCCTTGACCGGAAAGAGCCAGTTTCCCGCTTCATCCCGCTTGCCGATGCAGACCGGCTGATGGGCCGACCCGTACAGCTCCTCGCGCAGCTGCACCTCGATCAGCGATCGCTTCTCCTCCACCACCATCACGAGGTCGAGGCCGTCGGCGAAATCCGCGAGTTCGCGCCGCGACAGCGGCCACGGGCAGGCGACCTTGTAGAGGCGCAACCCCATGTCGTTGGCCTTGACCTCGTCGAGGCCGAGGTCGTCCATCGCCTGGCGCACGTCGAGATAGGATTTTCCGACCGTGATGATGCCGATCTTCGGCTGGCGCCCGCCCGAGAGCACGATGCGGTTGAGGCCGTTGGCCCGCACGAAGGCCAGCATCGCGTCGCGCTTGAAGTCCTGGAGGCGGGCCTCCTGCTCCAGGATGCCGTCCGGCGTGCGGATGTTGAGCCCGCCCGGCGGCATCAGGAAGTCGTCGGGCAAAACAATCTTCACCCGGTCGAGGCGCGCATCGACGCTCGCGGTCGATTCGATGTTCTCCTTCACGCACTTGAAGGCAACCCAGGTGCCGCAATAGCGGCTCATCGCATAGCCGTAGAGGCCGTAATCGAGGATCTCCTGCACGCCGGCCGGGTTCAGGATCGGGCTCATCACGTCGACGAAGTGGAACTCCGACTGGTGCGCGACGGTGGAGGATTCCGCCGTGTGGTCGTCACCCATCAGCGCCAGCACGCCGCCATGGCGCGAGGTGCCGGCCATGTTGGCGTGGCGGAACACGTCGCCCGAGCGGTCGACGCCCGGGCCCTTGCCGTACCAGAGGCCGAACACGCCGTCGTAGCGGCCCTCGCCCCGCATCTCGGCCTGCTGCGATCCCCACAGGGCGGTGGCGGCCAGTTCCTCGTTGAGGCCGGGCTTGAAGACGATGCCGGCCCGGTCGAGCACCGTCTTGGCCCGCACCAGGTTCTGGTCGAGCCCGCCAATCGGCGAGCCGCGGTAACCCGACACGAAGCCCGCGGTGTTGAGCCCCGCCGCCCGGTCGCGGGCCTGCTGCATCAGCAGCATCCGGATCACCGCCTGGGTGCCGGTGACGAAGACCTGATCGCGGGAGAGATCGTATTTGTCGTCGAGGCTGACCGGCCGAAGGGACGGGGTGGTCGCGGGCGTACCCATCGCGTGTTCCTCTCCTCCTCGCGCGGTGCGGGCCGGTTCGACCGACCTCTCGGGACCACGCCGATTACGTCAGGAAGGCTGACATTTGCCGGGCTGAGCGTCAACGCGGCTTGAACACCGCATCTTGCAGGCATTCATCTTGCAAGCATTCATCTTGGAGGCATTCCAGGCCGGCGAGCCTTGCCGGTCTTCCGCTTTCGCGGCATCACCGCCACCCCCGCGGGCATCAGGCCCGCCAGCCCCGGATGACCCCGCGATGATCCGCTCCGACATCCTCGCCGCGATCGGCGGCACGCCCTTGATCCGCCTCAAGCGCGCCTCGGAGGAGACCGGCTGCACCATCCTGGGCAAGGCCGAGTTCATGAATCCCGGCCAGTCGGTGAAGGACCGCGCCGCCCTCTCCATGGTCGAGGCGGCCGAGCGCGCCGGGACATTGCGGCCGGGCGGCACGATCGTGGAGGGCACGGCGGGCAATACCGGCATCGGCCTCGCGCTCGTCGGCGCGGCCCGCGGCTACCGCACGGTGATCGTGATTCCCGACACCCAGTCGGCCGAGAAGAAGCAGGCGCTGCGGCTCGCCGGGGCCGACCTCGTCGAGGTGCCGGCGGTGCCGTTTTCCAACCCCAACAACTACGTGAAGGTGGCGGGCCGCCTCGCGGCGCGCCTTGCCGCGACCGAGCCCGGCGGCGCCTTCTTCGCCGACCAGTTCGACAACCTCGCCAACCGCGAGGCCCATATCGCCACGACCGGCCCGGAGATCTGGGACGCGACGGGCGGCAAGATCGACGGCTTCATCTGCGCTGCCGGCACCGGCGGCACGCTCGCCGGCACCGCGGCGGCGCTCCGCGCCCGCAACCCCGGGGTGACGATCGGGCTCGCCGATCCGGACGGCTCGGCGCTGCATCCCTATTATGCCACCGGCGACCTCAAGGCGTCCGGCACCTCGATCACCGAGGGCATCGGCCAGGGCCGCATCACCGGCAACCTCGAGGATTTTCGGCCCGACATCTCCTTCGGCATCCCCGATACGGAAGCGCTGCCGCTGGTCTTCGGCCTGCTGGAGGAGGAGGGCCTGTGCCTCGGCGGCTCGTCGGGCATCAACGTGGCGGGAGCCATCCGGCTCGCCCGCCATCTCGGCCCGGGCCACACCATCGTGACGATCCTGTGCGATTACGGCACCCGCTATGCCTCGAAGCTGTTCGATCCCGGCTTCCTGCGTGCCCGCGGCCTGCCGGTGCCGCATTGGCTGGCGAACCCGCGGGTCATCGATCCGGGGCTGGTGGCGACGGGAGCGTGAGGGGAATCGGCTGAGAGGCGTTGCTCGGGCCATCGTGCGAGCGTCAACCGAGAGGAGCGGGACTGCGGGGCGCGCAAGACGAAGCGCGGGCTTCCCCTCTCCCCGCGGGCGGGGAGAGGGGAAAACCCACGCCTTTTCTCCACCGGACGGTTGATGGTGGATGCCAGATGCCCGCGCCGCGACAGTACCTGACGCAGGCCCGGCCTCACTCGACCCAGAACGGCTTTCCCGCCTCGCGCACCGCATCGGCCCGCGACAGGCCGACATCCTTGAGCAGCCCGTCGGAGCAGGCCAGCAGGGAGCGGCGCTCGCGGCGGCGGTCGGCCCACAATTCGAGCTGCTGGATGACCGACACGGCGGAGCGGCGGCGGGGCGGGCTGACACGGATGGCGGGAACGAGGCGCAGGTTTCCTCGGCCAGCGACGAGGGTCGTCATGGCTCTCTCCAGATCGGGCGGACGGTGTATTCGGTGAGGAGAGATTGCCTTTCGGAGGCCGACCGATCAAACCAGATCGACTCGTCCTTCCCCTCAGGAAATCTGGGTCACGCCCATGCGGAGCCCGCCATGGCCCTCGATCGGAACCCCCGCCGCCGCCTGCCGCCGCTCAACGCCGTGCGGGCCTTCGAGGCCGCCTCGCGCCACGCCACCTTCCACGAGGCCGGAGACGAGCTTGGGGTCAGCGCGGGAGCGGTGGCACAGCAGGTGAAGATCCTCGAAGGCTGGTTCGGCACGCCCCTGTTCCGCCGCCTGCCGAGCCGGGGCGTCGCCCTCACGCCGGCGGGGCAGCGCTTCGCGGCTGCGGCCGGCGAGGTCCTGGACCAGCTCGCCGAGGCGACCGCCCGGCTGCGCCGCCAGGGCCAGGACCACGTGCTGACGGTCAGCACCACCCATTCCTTCGCCAGCCTGTGGCTGATCCCGCGGATGGGCAGCTTCCGGGCGCAGAATCCCGACCTCGACGTGCGGGTGGTCGCCAACAACCGCCTGGTGGACTTCTCCCGCGACGACGCGGACCTGGCGATCCGGCACGGGCGCGGGCGCTATCCGGGCCTGCGCTCGGACCTGCTGATGCACGACGTCGTCTTCCCGGTGTGCAGCCCTCACCTGCGCGACGGCGAGCCGCCCCTGCGGTCACCCGAGGACCTCGCCCGCCACACGCTCCTCCACGACGACGACCCGATCGACATCGAGGCGGTGGACTGGCCGCAATGGCTCGCGGCGGCGGGGGTCACCGGGGTCGATGCCTCGCGCGGGCCCCGCTTCACCCACACCTTCATGGTGCTGCAATGTGCCACCGGCGGCGGCGGGGTCGGCCTCGCCACGCGGGTGCTGGGGGGCGACCTCGTCTCGGGCACCGGACTGGTGCGTCCCTTCCCCGACGAGGTGGCGAGCCCCTACAGCTTCTTCCTCGTCACCCCGACCGAGACCGACGCCCCGAAGGTGGCGCGCTTCCGGGACTGGATCACCGCGCAGGCGGCGGCGTCGGCCCGTTGAGCGACCGCCCGGCTGCGTCGCCATCCCCGCACCATGTGACGCCGCGCCCCTCGCCGAGCAGGATGCACGCACCGGGATCGGACGAACGACGCCACGGCAGCATTCCAAGGAGGGCGGCGGCGAGGCGCGAGAACCAGGACGGCATGACGGATGGCGGACTCCGCGAGGGCCGGGCGCTGTCGGCACACGCTCCGGTGGGGGTGGCACTGTGCCAGAGCGCGATCGCGGCTTCCATGACCGTGCGTTCCAATGTCTTGCCCCTGCATCCACAGGGTGCCGGGACCGCCGCGGTCACGGCGCGTTCCTACCCGCGAACCGCCGCATGGACGGCGAGAAAATCGACGAAGCAGCGGATGCGCGAGGACAGCCGCTCGGGCCCGGCATAGAGGGCGTGGATGTCCTCCGCGTCGCCCGGGCTGAACTCCTCCAGCACCGGCACGAGGCGGCCCGCTGCAAGATCCTCGTCGACGTGGAAGCGGGCGAGCCGGGCGAGCCCGGCGCCGCCGAGCGCCATCAGCCGCACCACCTCGCCGGAATTGCCGAAGAAACTGCCGTGGACCGGCCGCTGCACCACCGCCCCGTCGATCAGGAACGGCCAGGTGTCGAGGGAGCGGCGGAAGCTGAAATTGAGGCAGTTGTGGTCTGGCAGCGCATCCGGATGCGCGGGCGTGCCACACCGCTCCAGATAGGCCGGAGCCGCCACCACCGCGAGGCGGCTGCGGCCCAACAGCTTCGCCCGCAGGCGGGTGTCGCGCAAGGGGCCGATGCGGATCGCCACGTCGGCCCGCGCCTCGACGAGATCGACCACGTCGTCGGTGAGCGCGAGGTCGACCCGCATCCGCGGCTGCTGACCGAGGAAGCGCGGCAGCACCGGCAGGATCACCTTGGTGCCGAACGGCACCGAGGCGTTGACCCGCAAAAGCCCGCTCGGCTGGGCGGCGTCGCGGCCGAAGCCGTCCTCGATCGCGTCGAACTCGGCGATCAGTTCGGCCGCACGGGCAAGGTACTGGTCGCCCTCCGGCGTCAGGGTCATCGCCCGGGTGGTGCGCCGGATCAGGCCGACGCCGAGGCGCGCCTCCAGCCGCGCCACCGCCCGGCTCACCGCCGAGGGCGTGCAGCGCAGGGCCTTGGCGGCGGCCGCGAAGCTGCCCCGGCGGGCCACCTGCACGAAGGCTTCCATCTCGCCGAGGCGGTTGTCCATCGCGGGTCCATTGGTGCGTCCGATGCACGATCATCGTGCCGGCGCGCCTGCTGGTCATCAATCCCCGGCAACGTCATCTCGGAGCCTCCAGACCGACGGAGACCGACCATGGACCTCAAGATCGACGGCAAGATCGCCCTCGTCACCGGCGCCACTGCGGGCATCGGCCTCGCCATCGCCCGCCGCCTCGCCGCGGAGGGCGCCGCATTGGTGCTGCCCGGCCGCGCCCAGGCGAAGCTCGATGCGGCGGCGCACGCCATCGCCGCCGAGCCCGGCGCGCGGGCGCCCCGCACGGTGCTGGCCGATCCGGCCACCGCGGAGGGCGCGGCGGCTTTGGTCGCGGCGGTGCCGGCGGTCGACATCCTGATCAACAACCTCGGCATCTACGAAGCCAAGGCGTTCGAGGCGATCACCGATTCCGACTGGCACCGCCTGTTCGAGGTCAACGTCGTCTCGGGCGCGCGGCTGGCGCAAGCCTATTTCCCCGGCATGCTCGAGAAAAAGTCCGGGCGGATCGTGTTCGTGTCGAGCGAATCCGGCCTCGTGCCGCCGCCCGACATGCTGCACTATGCGGTGTCGAAGACCGCCCAGCTCACCCTCACCCGCGGCCTCGCGCAGCGCACCCGCGGCACCGGCGTGACGGTGAATGCGGTGATGCCCGGCCCGACCCGCTCGGAGGGCATCGTCGACTTCCTGAAGAGCGTCGCCTCGGACCCGGACGCGCCGGTGCCTGAGCTGGAGGCGGAGTTCTTCCGGGTCCACCGTCCGCTCTCGCTGCTCGCCCGGATGATCGAGCCCGAGGAGATCGCGGGTCTCGTGGCCTATCTGGCGAGCCCGCTCGCGGCGGCGACCAACGGGGCGAGCCTGCGGGTCGAGGGCGGGATCGTGCCGACCATCGCCTGATGGCGAGACCGGCCCGCGAGCGCGAGGCGAGACGGCCCACGATGGAGTCGGAGACCGCCGAACCACCCGCAGGCTCGGCCGTTGAGGGACATTCGCCCGTCGCAGAAGGCCTCGCCCGGTTGCTCCGCGTCCTCACCTACAACGTGCGCCGCTGCCTCGGCGCCGACGGCCGGCTCGCCCCGGAGCGCGTCGCCGCGGTGATCGCCGCTTGCCGGGCGGACGTGGTGGCGTTGCAGGAACTCGATGTCGGCCGCGCCCGCAGCGGCGGGATCGACCAGGCGGACGTGATCGCCGGCCATCTCGGCATGCGCGCCCACTTCCATCCGGCGATGCGGGTCAGGGAGGAACTCTACGGCGACGCGATCCTGACCGCCCTCCCCTCCCGGCTGGTGCGGGCGGAGGCCCTGCCGGGCCGGGACGGCTGCGAGCCGCGCGGCGCGCTCTGGGTCGCCATCGCCGCCGGCGACACCGAGATTCAGATCGTCACGACGCATCTCGGCCTCGACCGGCGCGAGCGGCGGGCCCAGGCCGAGGCTTTGCTCGGGCCCGCCTTCCTCGGCGATCCGGATTGCCGCGACCCGGTGGTGCTGCTGGGCGACTTCAACGCCCTGCCGGGATCGCGCGTCCATCGCCGCCTCGCCGCCCGGCTGCCGGATGCGCAACGGACACGTAGCTGGACGCGGCCGACCTTCCCGGCCCGGCTGCCGCTTCTGCGCATCGACCACGTCTTCGTCAGCCGCAGCATCGCGGTGCGCGAGGTCCGCACCCTCGGCGGCGGGCTCGCCCGGATCGCCTCCGACCACCTGCCGCTCGTCGCCGACCTCGATCTCGCGCCGGCCCTCGGCCCCCGCATCTCCGTGCCCCGAGAGGAACCGGCGTGACGCAGGCTCAAGCGACCCCCGAGGCAAAACAAGCGACCACCGCCCGCCGCCGGTTCTGGACCATCCTCCTCACAATCCTCAGCGTCGCCCTCGGCGGCTACCTCCTCTACCGGACGCTCGCCGGCTACAGCCTCGCGCAGCTCGTGGAGTCGGTGCGGGCGCTCCCGGCCGGCCGGCTCGCGGCCGCGGGGGGATTTGCCGCCGCGAGCTATCTCTGCCTCACCGGGATCGACTGGCTGGCTTTGCGCGCCGCCGGCAAGCCCCTGCCCTATCGGCGGGTGGCGCTCGCGGCCTTCATCAGCCTGTCGCTCGGCCACAGCATCGGGTTTGCGGGCTTGAGCAGCGGGGCGATCCGCTACCGCTTCTACACCCGCTGGGGCCTCGGAACCGCCGACGTCGCCAAGGCAGTACTGTTCTGCGGCGTCACCGTGGCGGTCGGCCTGATGGCGCTCGGCGCCGTCGCGGTGCTGGTCCATCCCGGCCTTGCCCGCGAGGTGACGGGCTTGAGCCAGGGCGCCGTGCTGGCGGCGGGCCTCGCCTGCGCGGGGGGCGTCGCGACCTATCTCGGCCTTGCCGCCTGGTGGCGCAAGCCGGAGACCTTTCGGCGCTGGTCGATCGAGATGCCGCCGCTCCCGCTCGCGGCGGCGCAGGTGGGGTTGGGCGCGGTCAACTTCGCCCTGGTCTCGGCCTGCCTGCACCAGGTTCTGGCGGCGGTCGCCGATGTCGGCTTCCTCGCCGTCGCCTCGGTCTTCGTCATCGCCAACGCGGCGGTGCTCGTCACCCACGTGCCCGGCGGCGTCGGGGTGATCGAGAGCGTGGTCGTCCACCTTCTGCCGAAGACCGACGTCATCGGTCCGCTGATCGCCTTCCGGTGCCTGTACTTCCTCGGGCCCCTGGCGCTCGGCCTCGTCGCCTTCGCGGCGACCGAGGCTTGGTTCCGATGGCGGGATGCGGGTGGGGCGGCTACGCCGTCCCGAACGGCCGCTCCGGGTCCAGCAGCTCGGAGCTGACCAGCGGATCGAACAGGCCCTCCTCCTCGGGCACCTCGCAGACCCGTAACGAGCGCAGGCCCCCCATGTGGCGGCGGATCGCCGCGATGAGGCCGCCTTCCGCGATCGCCGCCTCCATCACCTCCGGCGCCACCCCCAGATGCTCGGCCACCAGGCGGGCGCGCAAAGACCGGAGCGCGGCGCGCTCCTCCGGGTTGCGGGCCTCGACCGCAAGGTCGCATTCGGTGTCGAGGGCGACGGAGCGGTTGTTGAGGTTCGAGGATCCGATGCGCAGGACCCGATCGTCGATGAGGACGAGCTTGGCGTGGACCTCGATCTCGCACTCTCCCTCGGGACCCGGAACCACCGGATAGGCCACGAAGAGGCGCCCGTAGCGGTCGATCTCCCGCAACCGGCGCAGCACCCGGTCGCGCGGCGTCCCCATGGCGACGCGCTCGGTGAAGTTGTGCGAGCGCCGCGTCAGCACCACGACGATCTCCGGCCCCGCCTCCGCCGCGAGATGGGCCGCGAGCGCATCGGCGACGAAATTGGCCGTGAGGTACTGCGCTTCGAGGTAGATCGTGTCCTGCGCCGCCGCCAGGGACGCGGCGGTGAGCGCCGCCGCCTCCTCGATCGAGGGTTCGTCGCCCTGGAGCGGCATCGTGCGGGCGATGGCGACGGGCGCATCGGTGACGAGCGCGCGCAAGCCCTGCGGCCAGACCGGAGCGGCCCCGGTCACGGGGGCCAGCCCCTCGCCGGTGGCGGCGCGCCAGCGCTCGCGGGCGAGATCGCCGAGCCGCGCGGCGGCCTCGCCGTCCACCGCCATCTGGAGATCGTGCACCGGCGGGTAGAGCGCGCCGTCGGGATTGGTGCGCAAGGGATCGCCCGCCATGTGGGCGGTGGTGTCCCAGCGCCCGACCGTGAGGTCGATGCCGCCGCAGAAGGCGATCCGGTCGTCGATGCAGACGAGCTTCTGGTGGTGGGCGGCGTAGACCGGGTGGTGGGTATCGAGGCGCAGCTCGATGCGCGGATGCGCCTCCCACTCGGCCCCGAACAGCAGCGGCAGCGCCGCGCCCGGCCCGTGCACCGTGGCGACGCTCCAGACCAGCACCCGGATCTCGAGCCCGGGCCGCCGGGCCGCGAGGTCGCGCAGCAGCGGTCCCAGGGGCGGCGAGTCCTCGGGGCTGGCGTCGTGGCGCAGGCGGATGCGCCCGTCGAAATCCCAGCCGACGATCAGGATCGCGCGGTGCGCCTGGCGCAATGCCTCCTCCAGCCGGGCGAAATACTCGGCGGAATCGATCATCACCGCGACCCGCCCGGCCCGCGCCACGCACCAGCAGGTGCGGCCGGGCTGGAACAGGCTGTCGGTCTCGTCACGCGCGGGGTCGATGGTCATGGGCGCTCGTGGACTCCTGCATTCCCTCGGTGCCGGAACGGCAGGCGCGGCCGTCCGTTCCGGGACGACGAGACATGCACAGGCGATTCGGCCGGACCGCGGCGGTCACGGTTTCCAGCGCCGCACCGGCTTCCTACCTTGCCCAAGGAGGCCGGACTGAGCAGGCCGGAGGTGGATCCGTTTCGATGCGCAGGAAGCCGTCCTTCACCGAACGCGACATCCTGCGCAATTGCGGACACGCCTCCTTTCACGACGGCGCGCGCGACCTGGTGCACGGTCAGGTGGTCGACGTCGAGGCCGACGGGGACGATTACATCGAGGGCGATGTCGAGAGCAGCACCGGGCGGACCGTGTACAGCACCTCGATCGTCTTGAGCCGGGATTCCGACGGCGTCTCCATCAGCGGGCATTGCAACTGCCGCGAGCGCTACAATTGCCGGCACGTGGCGGCGGTGCTGCTCGCGGCGCTGAACGGCACCGCCTCGCGGCCTCCGCAGCCCTTGCCGCCGACCCCCGAGGAACGGGCCGCCCGCCTGCTCCGGCTCCAGGATTCCGCGGCCTCCGACACCCTGCCGGTCGAGCTGTCGAACTGGGTGGCGCGCCTCGACCACGCCCGCAAGACCGGCGGCGAGGAGTTTCCGCCGGAGATCGACCGGCGCCTGATCTACGTCCTCCTGGCGCTGCCCGGCCGCGGCGGCACCGCGCCCCGGCTCGCCGTCGCGCCGATGCAGGCAAGGATCCTGAAGAGCGGGGCGATCTCCGCCAAGGCCCGCCCGGTCGAGTTCCGCAACATTGCCTATTCCGCAAGCCAGCCCGCCTATCTGCGCCCGTCGGATCATCGCATCCTCAAGGCCCTCACCGAGCGGATGCGCGAGACCCACGGCGACGGCCCGCCGGCCTATTCCCTCGTCGACCAGGGCAGCGCCGAGATCCTGGACCAGGTGCTGGCGACCGGCCGGGCCCGGTTCGAGACCGTTCTGGGGCCGGCGCTCACGGCGGGCCTGCCCCGGCCCGGCCACCTCGCCTGGGTCGAGGGCGAGGAGACCCTGGCGCCCCATCCCCACCTCGACGGCGAGGACGAGACGGTCCTGGCGCTGGCCGCCCACCCGCCGGCCTATCTCGATCCGCAAGCCGGGCTCGTCGGGCCGATCGATCTCGGCATGCCGCCGCACCTCGCCGCCGCGCTGCTGGCGGGCCCGGCGGTGCCGGCGGTCTCGGTGCCCGCCCTCAACGCCGCCCTGGCGCGGCAGATCCCCGGCCTCACCTTGCGCCTGCCGGAGCCGCCGCGGGAGACGGTGATCGACCGGGCGCCGGTGCCGGTGCTGCGCCTGACCCAGATCGAGGTGCCGGGGGCCTATCCCCCCTTCGGCCAGCAGGCCCCGCCGGCGCCGGTGCGCCTCGCCGCGCTCGCCTTCCGCTACGGCCCGGTGACGGTGCCGTTCGGAGACCTGCGGGCAAGACCGACGCGGCTCTCCGACGGCCGGCTCTACGTGGTGGAGCGCGACGTTCCGGCCGAGCAGCGGGCGGTGGCGCGGCTCCTCGCCTGCGGCCTGTCGCCGGCGCAGGAACGCCGCCCGGGCCTGCCCCAGATCCATGCCCGGGACTTCGTGCCCGACGGCGGCGAGGAGGCTTGGACGGCGATCCAGGGCGAGGCCCTGCCGGCCCTGAAGGCCGAGGGCTTCCAGATCGTGACCGATCGGAGCTTCCGCGGCCGGGTGCTGCACCCGGATGCCGCGGTCGAGTTCGAGATCCACGAGAGTTCCGGCATCGACTGGCTCGAACTCGATCTCGGGATCGAGATCGAGGGCGAGCGCATCCCCCTCGCCGAGCCGATCGCCGCGCTCCTGGCGAGGCCCGACTTCGCGATCGAGTCGATCGACGAGACCTCGCCCGAGCCGGTGATGCTGCCCCTCGGCGACGGCCGGCTGCTGGCGCTCCCCGGCGCCCGCCTGAAGCCGATCCTGCTCGCCCTGCGCGAGCTGAGCCTCGGCGGCGGCTCCGGCGAAGGCGGACGCCTGCGGCTCGGCCTCGTCGACGCCGCCACCCTGGCGGCCCTGGAGCGGATGAGCGAGGCGGCGATGATCGCCTGGCGCGGCGGCGAGGCTTTGCGCGCCATGGGCCGGATGCTGCTCGCCGAGGGCGGCATCCCGCAGGTCGCCCCGCCCGAGTCGTTCCGGGCGAGCTTGCGGCCCTACCAGGCGCAAGGGCTGTCCTGGCTCGCCTTCCTGCGCGATGCCGGCCTCGGCGGAATCCTCGCCGACGACATGGGGCTCGGCAAGACCGTGCAGGCCCTGGCGCTGATCGCCCGCGAGAAGGCGGAAGGCCGCCTCGACCGGCCGGCCCTGGTGATCGCCCCGACGAGCCTGATGGGGAACTGGCGCCGGGAGGCGGAGCGCTTCGCCCCCGACCTCTCCGTGCTGGTGCTGCACGGCCAGGGCCGCCGCGAGCATTTCGACGCGATCGACGGCCACGACCTCGTGCTGACCACCTATCCGCTCGTCGTCCGCGACCAGGCGGTGCTCTCGGGCCAGGACTGGCACGTCCTGATCCTCGACGAGGCGCAGACGATCAAGAACCCGGACGCGGCGACGACCCAGCTCATCCACGGCCTCTCGGCCCGCCACCGGTTCTGCCTCTCGGGCACGCCGCTGGAGAACAACCTGGCCGAGCTGTGGTCGCTGTTCTCCTTCGCCTGCCCGGGACTGCTCGGCGAGCGCAAAGCCTTCGCACGGACCTGGCGCACGCCGATCGAGAAGCACGGCGATGCCGAGCGCAGCCGGCTGCTCGCCCGCCGGATCAAGCCGTTCCTGCTGCGGCGGACCAAGGAGGAGGTGGCGCGCGACCTGCCGCCGAAGACCGAGATCACCGAGGAGGTCGAGATGGGCGAGGCCCAGCGCGCCCTCTACGAGTCGATCCGGCTCGCCATGCATGCCCGGGTGCAGGAGGCGATCGCCGCCAAGGGCTGGGAGCGCAGCCGGATCGTCATCCTCGACGCCCTGCTCAAGCTGCGCCAAGCCTGCTGCGACCCGCGCCTCCTGAAGCTCGACAGGGCAAAAGGCGCCGGCTCGGCCAAGCTGGAGCGGCTGGAGGAGTTGCTCGACGCGCTGCTGGCCGAGGGACGCCGGGTGCTGGTCTTCTCCCAGTTCACCTCCATGCTCGACCTCATCAAGCCGCGGCTGACCCAGGCCGGCATCGCCTTTACGGAGCTGACCGGCCGCACCCGCGACCGGGAGGGGGCGGTGCGGCGCTTCGAGAGCGGCGAGGTTCGGGTCTTCCTGATCAGCCTCAAGGCCGGCGGCACCGGGCTCAACCTCGTCGCCGCCGACACGGTGATCCTCTACGATCCCTGGTGGAACCCGGCGGTGGAGGCCCAGGCCGTCGACCGCGCCCATCGCATCGGCCAGGACAAGCCGGTCTTCGTCCACAAGCTCGTCGCGGCGCGCAGCATCGAGGAGAAGATGGAGGACCTGAAGGCGCGCAAGAGCGCGCTCGCCGAATCCCTCTTCGACCACGAGGGCGCGCCGACCAGCGCGCTCACCCAAGCCGACCTGGACGTGCTTCTGGAAGGATGACGGGCGCTCACGCCGCCTGACGCATCCCCGGCAGGCTCAGCTCCGGCAGGGCCGCGACCATCGGCCGGGCGAACAGGTAGCCCTGGAACAGGGTGATGCCCGCCTCGCGGAGCGCCGCGAGTTCCTCCGGCGTCTCGATGCCCTCGGCGATCACCGCGACGCCGAGCGCCCGGGCGATGCCGATCACCCCGGAGACGATCGCCCGCCGGGCCGGCGAGTCGGCGATGCCGCGGATCAGCTCCATGTCGAGCTTGATCAGGTCGGGCTGGAACCGGGCCAGAAGGCCGAGGCCGGCATAGCCGGCGCCGAAATCGTCCAGCGCCGTGAGGAAGCCGCGCTGGCGGTAATCGGTGATGATGCGCTGGACATGGACCACGTCGGTCATGCGCTCGTTCTCGGTGAACTCGAACATGATCCGCCGGTGGGCGAATCCGATCCGGCGCGCCGCCTCCAGGGTCGCCCGGATGCAGGCCGCCGGCTCGTAGACCGCGTTCGGCAGGAAGTTGATCGACAGCCGCACGTCGCCGGCCGGAAACAGCCCGCCGGCCAGCTCGATCGCCTTGGTGCGGCAGGCCTGGTCGAAGCGGTAGCGGTTGTCGTCGTCGACCTGGCCGAGGATGTAGCCGGCGCCCTGCCCCTCGGTGCCGCGCACCAGGGCCTCGTAGCCCCAGACGCCGCCCCCCTCGAGATCCACGATCGGGTGGAATGCCATCGTGAAGGTGAAGGGCAGCGGCTCACCGCTCCTGCACTGCCCACACCCGTTGCCCTTCGTCATGATACCGTTCCGGCTCCGTCGATGGATACCCTCCCACCGTTATCTTGACGCAAGATGAAACCGGCACGGCAGAGGCGTGAATAGGTTTGTTGTCCTATCATGCCATCGGCCCAAGATGCGGACGCATCGGGCCGATAACCCGCCTCGAATTTCCGCTATCAAATCAAAGATTTGGCGAAAATTCGAGAACGGCACCGAAGGTCGTTGTCAACGACCGTTGGTTATCACGGACTCAGGTCCGCGGCACGGCATTGACCCACAGGACCACGGCGGTCCGGTCGGGGGACGGGTTGCGGTAGCGGTGCGGGCGCCGGCTGGCGAAGCGGAAGCTGTCGCCGGGCCCGAGTTCCGCCGTCGTGCCCTCGACTGTCAGGACGAGGGCCCCCTCCATCACCAGCCCGGCCTCCTCGCCGTCATGGACCAGGGGCTCGTCGCCGGTCCCGGCCTCCGGCGCGAGCTGCATCAGGAACAGGCTCAACGACCCGTCGCCCTGCGTCAGCAATTGCTTGGTGATGCCGGCGCGCCAGAGGGTGAGCGCCGCCCGCTCGCCGGCGCGGGTGACGATCCCGTCGGCGGACGCATGTTCCGGCGCGCCGAACAGGGCGCCGAGGCCGACCCCGAACAAGTCCGCGACCTGGGTCAGCACTCTCAAGGACGGCGAGGACAGGCCGCGCTCGACCTGGCTGAGATAGCCGATCGACAAACCTGTCAGCGCCGCCACCGCCTTCAGCGACAGCCCCCGCTCCTGCCGCAACCCGCGCAGGCGCTGGCCGACCGCGAGATCGGCCGCCATCGGCGCGATCCCCGGCGTGTCACCTTGCCCGTTTCGTCGTCGCCCTGCCGCCTGTTTCATGTGCATGAAATTCGATTGCATGACCCAGCGAATTATGGCCTGATGTTCATGTCAATGAAATTTATGCGGTGAGGCGGCGAGCCGCGCACAACCGCCAGGGAGCAGAGGATGACGAGGCGTCTGATTCGGGCCGCGGGCGCGGCCCTGGTACTGCTCGTCGGGAGCGCGCTCGCCCGCCCCGTCCTGGCGCAGGAGACGATCCGGGTCGGCTCGACGCCGACGGGCGTCCCCTTCACCTTCCTGGACACCAAGACCAACACCATCCAGGGCGTGATGGTGGACGTGATCACGGCCATCGGCAAGCAGGCCGGCTTCTCGGTGCAGATCGAGCCGTTCCAGTTCTCGACGCTGATCGCCGCGCTCACCGCCAAGAAGATCGACGTGATCTCCGCGGCAATGTTCATCACGGCGCCGCGCAAGGAGGTGATCGCGTTCTCCGAGCCGGTCTACGCCTATGGCGAGGGCATGGTGGTGCCGAAGGCCGACACCAAGGCCTACACCGCCTTCGCCGACCTGAAGGGCGAGACCGTGGGCGCCCAGGTCGGCACCGCCTTCGTCGACGCGCTCAAGAAATCGGGCGAGTTCGCCGAGGTGAAAGCCTACGACACGTTCCCGGACATGCTGCGGGACGTCAATGCCGGCCGGGTCAAGGCGGTCTTCGCCGATGCGCCGATCATCGCCTACAACCTCAAGAGCGGCAACTTCCCCAACGCCCATCTCGTCGCCTCGTACAAGCCGGTGGTCGTCGGCTCGGTCGGCATCGGCGTGCGCAAGGACGACACCGCGCTCCTCGCGAAGATCAATGCGGGGCTTTCCAAGATCAAGGAGAGCGGCGAGCTCGCCAAGATCCTGGAGAAGTGGGGCTTGCAACCGTCGGTGAACCCGTCCTGACCGGGTGACGCCGTCCCATGGACAGCTTCCTGTCGGACGCCCGTGAGTTCCTGCCGATCCTGCTTCAGGGCGTGTGGCTGACGATCCTGATCACGGCGGGCTCGCTCGTGGTCTCGACGGTCCTCGGCCTGGTCTGGGCGATGATGCGGGTCTCAGGGATACCCGCCCTGTCGTTCTTCGCCGCGACCTTCATCAACGTGATCCGGGGCATCCCGATCATCGTGCAGCTGTTCTACATCTACTTCGTGCTGCCGGATTTCGGGGTGTCGCTGACGGCGGTGCAGGCGGGCATCATCGGCCTCGGCCTGGCCTATTCGGCCTATCAGGCCGAGAATTTCCGCGCCGCCATCGAGGCGATCGACAGGGGGCAGGTCGAGGCGGCGCAGACCATCGGCATGGGCTGGGGGCTGACCATGCGGCGGGTGCTGCTGCCGCAGGCGTTCCGCGCCGCCCTGCCGCCCTTCGGCAACGTGATGATCATGATGCTGAAGGATTCGTCGCAGGCCTCCACCATCACGGTCGCGGAATTGGCGCTCCAGGGCAAGCTCATCGCCTCGGCGACCTTCAAGAACACCAGCGTGTTCACCCTCGTGGCGCTGATGTACCTCGCCCTGAGTCTGCCCCTGATCCTGATCGTGCGCCACTTCGAGAAGCAGCAGGCCGGCCGGCGATGATCGAACTCGACGACGTCCGCAAATCCTACGGGGCGCTGCCCGTCCTCAAGGGCATCACCGCGCGGGTCTCGAAGGGCGAGGTGGTCTGCGTGATCGGGCCGTCTGGCTCGGGCAAGTCGACCGTGCTCCGCTGCATCAACGGACTCGAATCCTACGAATCCGGCACGATCACGGTGAATGGCCGCAAGGTCGATCGGTCCGACCGCTCGATCCGGGCCGTGCGGGTCCAGGTCTCGATGGTCTTCCAGCGCTTCAACCTGTTTCCGCACCGCACGGCGCTCCAGAACGTCATCGAGGGGCCGATCTACGTAAAGGGCGAGGACCGCCAGGAGGCGACCGAGCGCGGCCGGGCGCTGCTCGCCCGGGTCGGGCTCGCCGGCAAGGAGGAGGCGCATCCGCCGCAACTGTCCGGCGGGCAGCAGCAGCGGGTCGCCATCGCCCGGGCGCTCGCCATGCGGCCCGACGCGATCCTGTTCGACGAGCCGACCTCGGCGCTCGACCCGGAGCTGGTCGGCGAAGTCCTGGGCACGATGCGCGGACTCGCCGAGGAGGGGATGACCATGATGGTCGTGACCCACGAGATGAGCTTCGCCCGCGAGGTCGCCGACCGGGTGCTGTTCCTCGACGGCGGCGTGATCGTCGAGGAGGGCCCGGCCCGCGAGGTGCTGGGCCGCCCGCAGCAGCCCCGCACCCAGGACTTCCTGAGACGGGTGCTGAATCCCCTGTGACGAGTGTCTTGGACGGGTGTCTTGGACGGGTGTCTTGGGCGAGTGTCTTGCGATGACCGAACCGTTCCCCCTGGGGCCGGCCCTCTGGGCCACCACCGCGCCGCCGGCTCCCGCCACCCAGCCCCTCGCGGAATCCGGCCGCGCCGACGTGGTGGTGATCGGCGGCGGCTTTTGCGGCCTGTCGACGGCGCTCCACCTCGCCGAGGCGGGCCTCAAGCCCGTGGTGCTGGAGGCGCGCGAGATCGGCTTCGGCGGCTCGGGCCGCAATGGCGGCCAGGTGATCCCGGGCCTCAAGCACGATCCCGACGAGCTGGTGGCCATGTTCGGGCCCGAGCGCGGCGAGCGCCTCGCGGCCTTCGGGGCCGGCACCGCCGACGCGGTGTTCGACCTCATCGCGAAGCACCGCATGGACGTGCCCCGGATCCGCACCGGCTGGATCCAGGGCGCCCATACCGACGAGGGGCTGGCCCTGGCGGAAAGCCGGGCGGCGCAATGGTCCCGCCGCGGCGCCCCCGTGCGCCTGCTCGACAAGGCCGAGACCGACCGGCTCCTCGGCACCGAGCGCTACCGCGGCGGCTGGCTCGACCGGCGGGCCGGCGCGGTCCAGCCGCTGGCCTATGCCCGCGGCCTCGCGACGGCGGCGCTGGCGGCCGGGGCCCGCATCCACACCGACACTCCCGTCACCAGCCTGTCTCGCCAGGGCGACATCTGGACGGTGCGGACGGCGGCCGGCCCGAGCCTGACCACCGAGCGGGTGGTGCTGTGCACCAACGGCTATTCGGGCGACCTGTGGCCGCACTTGCGCCAGACGATCATCGCGGCGAACTCGTTCCAGGTCGCCACGACGCCGCTCTCCGACAACCTGCGCCGCACGGTGCTGCCCGAGGGCCAGGTCTGCTCCGACACCCGCAAGCTGCTGCTCTATTTCCGTCTCGACCATACCGGACGGCTGCTGCTCGGCGGTCGCGGGCCGTTCCGGGAGCCGAAGGGGCAGAGCGACTGGTCGCATCTGGAGCGGATCGTCCCGAAGCTGTTTCCGCAGCTCGCCGGCATCGGCTTCGATCATCGCTGGTGCGGCCGGGTCGCGGTCACCCGGGACTACCTGCCCCACCTGCACGCGCCCGAACCCGGCCTCCTCATCGATATCGGCTGTCAGGGCCGCGGCGTCGGCCTCCAGACCCGCATGGGCCAGGCGATCGCCGCCTTCCTCGCCCGGGGCGACGCCGACGCGCTGCCCCTCGCCCCGACCCCGATCACGCCGCTGCCGCTGCACGGGCTCCACCGGCTCTACGCCTCGGCGGTGGTGGCCTGGTACCGGCTGCAAGACGGGGGGCTGTGACGGACGCGCCCACGAGGCGCCGCGGGCGTCCGGCACCGCCGTTTCCGCATCGCCTTCGGGACGTCGACCCCGTCCGGCATCGCTCGTGCAAAGCCACGCCTCCGTCACGCTCGATTATCGTGACGCCTTGGTCTACACAAGTCGCCAACATCGTCACTGCGGGCGGCATTTTTCGTAGTCAATCTTAACCCCGGCGTCATCTCTGGCTCGACGTCAGATCTTACGCCAAAGAATATCATCGCGACCCGCGGAGTCCGCCGCACCATTTTCATCGCTTCTTAAAGGCCGCGGGGGCACGGTGGACTCGTCCTCCGCATCGATCAGACCAGAGCTGTGCGCCCTTCGATCGACACTCCGCCGGCCGATGACTCCCGCGGCCGCTCCTTCCGGCTGGTGGCTCTGTCCGCCGGCGTCCTGGCGGTGCTGATCGCGGTCTCCGCCGTGCTGCTCGTGCGCAGTCTGCACACCCATGCGGTCACCGAGACCGAGCGCAGTCTCATCGGACTCTCGACCGTGCTCGCCGATCAGGCCGACCGGGCGCTGCAATCCATCGAGCTGGTCCAGGACGGCGTGATCGACGATTTTCATGCCGCCGGGATCGCCACCGAGGCGGATTACGCGGCGATGGCGGCGCGGAAGACGCTGCACGAGACGCTGAAGACGCGCCTCGCCGCCCTGCCGCAGGCGAACGCCGTCGCGATGATCGACCGGGACGGCAACCTCCTGAATTTCAGCCGCTACTGGCCGATCCCGGCGGTGAACATCGCCGACCGGGACTACTTCAAGGCGCTCGCGGCCGATCCGGCGCTCGATCGCACCATCAGCCGGCCGTTGCAGAACCGCGGCGACGGGGCCTGGACGGTCTACATCGCCCGCAAGGTCCGGGCACCGGACGGGTCGTTCCTCGGGCTGGTGCTCGGCGCCATCGAACTCGGCTATTTCGAGCGGCTCTATCGGACGATCGCTCCGACGACGGAGGACGTGATCTCGGTGTTCCGCAGCGACGGGACGCTCCTCGTGCGCCATCCCCATTACGCCGGCACCGTCGGCCGAACCTACACGGAGGTTGCGACGTCCCGCATCCCCCACAGGAACCTGTCCGGCGGCGTGATCCGCCAGGTCAGCCCGATCGACGGGCGCGACCGCATCGTCGGCACGAAGGCGCTGGCACGCTACCCGATGTTCCTGAGCGTCAGCCGCACGACGGAGGCGAGCCTCGCTACCTGGCGCCGCCAGGCCTGGGTCATCGGCACGGCCGCCCTCGTCCTCGATCTCGGCCTCCTGGGGCTGGTGCTCCTCGACCTGCGCCAGATGCGGGCACAGGCGCGGATCGCCGAGGCCGAGGCCGCCCGGTCCGCCGCCGAGACGCGGGAGCGGGGCGAGCGGGAACTCAGCGCCCAGCGGGCGAAGTTCGGCATCGCCCTCGACCACATGACGCAGGGGCTGTGCCTGTTCGACTGCGACGACCGGCTGATCGTGATGAATGCGCGCTACGCGCAGATGCACGCCGTGCCCGATGCCCTGCGCCCGCAGGGCACCCCGCTCGCCGCGCTCCTCGCCCATCTGGAGGCGGACGGGACCCGGTCTGAGCTGTTGACCGCGGGCCGGCGCTGCATCGCCGCGGGCGGCCCGGCGAGCGTCACCTGCGACCTCGCCGACGGGCGCGCCATCGCGGTGGTGCACGTGCCGATCCCGGGCGGCGGCTGGATCTGCACCCACGAGGACGTGAGCGAGCAGCGCCGCAACGAGGCGCGCATCGCCCATATGGCCCGGCACGACGCCCTGACCGGGCTGCCGAACCGGACGCAGATGCAGGACCGCCTCGACGCCGCGCTCGCGGAGCGCGGCGCCGGGGACAGGGTGAGCGTCCTCTGCCTCGATCTCGACGGGTTCAAGGAGGTCAACGACACCTACGGCCACCCGGTCGGCGACGAGCTTCTCCAGCTCGTGGCGAAGCGCTTGCAGGAGGCGGTCGGCACCACGGCTCTCGTCGGGCGTCTGGGCGGCGACGAATTCGCGGTGATCCGCTGCGCGCCCGCGCATCCGGCCGGGATCGCCGCCCTCGCCGAGCGGATCGTCCGGCTCCTGCGGGTGCCGTTCGCGGTCCAGGGCCACGAGGTCGGCATCGGAACCTCGATCGGCATCGCCACCACGGAAGCGACCGAGGTGACGACCGCCGAGCTGCAACGCCAGGCCGATGTCGCGCTCTACCAGGCCAAGGCATCCGGACGGAACGGCTGGCGCTTCTTCGACCCGGCGATGGATGCCGGCCTGCAACGCCGCCGGCAGCTCGGCGCCGACCTGCGCAGCGCCCTCGCCGAGGGACAGCTCGACGTCCATTACCAGCCGATCGTCGCCGCCGACGGGTCGGGCCTGCGCACCTGCGAGGCGCTCCTGCGCTGGCGCCACCCGCGCGAAGGCTTCGTCAGCCCGGCCGAGTTCATCCCGATCGCCGAGACGACCGGGCAGATCCGCGCCCTCGGCGCCTGGACGCTCGCCCGGGCCTGCACCGACGCCGCCGCCTGGCCCGCCGACATCAAGGTGGCGGTGAACCTCTCCCCGGCGCAGTTCGTCGGCGACGGCCTCGTCGAGGAGGTCGCGGGCGCGCTCAGGGCGAGCGGCCTGCCGCCCGAGCGGCTCGAACTCGAGATCACCGAATCGGTGCTGCTCCAGGACGACGACGCGACCCTGGCGATCTTGCACCGGCTGCGCGCCCTCGGGATCGGCACCGCGATGGACGATTTCGGCACCGGCTATTCCAGCTTGAGCTACCTGCGCCGCTTCCCCTTCGACAAGATCAAGATCGACCGCTGCTTCGTGCAGGATCTGGGGCAGGAGGACGATAGCGGCGCGATCGTCCGCGCCACGATCGGCCTCGGCAAGGCGCTCGGCATGGTCGTGCTGGCCGAGGGCGTCGAGACCGAAGCGCAGGCGGCGATCCTGCGCGGAGCGGGCTGCGACGAGTTGCAGGGCTACCTGTTCGGCAAGCCCTGCCCGGTCGCGGAGCTGCGGGGAATCGGGCGGAGGGGTGGCGTGGTCTCGGCCGCCGCCTGACCCTCCCCTATCCCCGCAGCGCGCGCTCGATCAGCCCCGCCGCGGCGAGCGCCCGCCCGTCATCGCCGAACCGGGCGATCACCTGAACCCCCACCGGCAGGCCGGCGGGCGTCCGGTCGACCGGGAGGGTGACGCACGGCACACCCATCAGGGTCCAGAGGCGGTTGAAGCGCGAATCCCCCGTGTGATCGAGGCCGGCCGGCGCCGCGCCGGGCGCCGCGTAGGTCAGGAGAACGTCGCATCCCTTCTCCGAAAAGACGTCCTTCAGGCCGCGGCGGGCGTGGTGGGCGGTGCGGCGCGCGTCGTCATAGGCCGGGGTGTCGATCCCTTGCGCCGCGTCGAGGGCGGCGCGCAGGCGCGGTGGCAGGGCGTCGCGGTGGGTCGCGTATTCCCAGGCGAGGGCCTGGCGCGCCTCGTAATCCTGGAGCGTGCCATGGGCCGCGAAAGCCTCGCCGAACGGGGCCGGCAGGGTGAGGTCGCGGAGCACCGCGCCGGCCCGCTCGGCGGCTTGCGCCGCCCGTGACAGCGCCGCCTCCGCCTCCGGCTCGGGGGCGGCGCAGAATTCCTGGCGCAGGATCCCGATCCGCGGCGCGCCGACCTCGCCGCTCCGCGCGATCGCCGGCCGGTCGGCGAGCAGCGCCAGGGCCTGGGCCGCGTCCGCAACGCCCGCGGCGAACAGGCCGAGCGTGTCGAGGGCCCAGGAGTAGCACTTCACCCCCACCGTCGGCAGCAGCCGGAACGACGGCTTGACGCCGACGACGCCGCAGAACGCCGCCGGGCGGATGATCGAGCCGCCGGTCTGGGTGCCCAGCGCCAGCGGCAGCATCCCGGCCGCCACCGCGGCGGCCGATCCCGCCGAGGAGCCGCCGGGGGTGTGCCCGGGGTGATGCGGGTTGCGGGTCGCCGTGGGGTCGAGGAAGGCGAAGGGCGTGGTGGTCGTCTTGGCGAGCGGCACCGCGCCGAGCTGCTTCAGCCGCGCCACCACCGGCGCGTCGGCCCGCGGGCGCCAGCCATCGTAGATCGGCGAGCCCATCCGGGTCGGCAGGTCGGCGGTGTCGATGATGTCCTTGATCCCGACGGCGAGTCCGGCGAGCGGGCCGCTGTTCGGGATCGCCGGCGCCGGATCGACGCAGACCAGGGCGCCGACCTCCGGCTCGCGGGCCGCGATCGCTTCGCGCACGAGGCCGACCGCCCCCTCGGGCGTCAGCCGGCCGGAATCGCGTCGGGCGCAGAGATCGAGGAGCGAGAGCATCGGGCCATCCGGGTGGGAGGAGTCGGATCAACGACTTTGTAAGCCCATTGTGGCGGTGTGTCCCAGAACACGAAGCGAGTCCTGGCGGGACCTGCCCGCGTTGCGGGCGGGGCCCGGCTTCGGCTAAACCGGCGCCGTTCATCCGCCGCACGGCCGCCTGGGGCGGATCAGGCCGGCGCGGCGGGGCGCCGAACAGCCGGCCTCCTTCACCGGCATCCTTCGCGAGTGAGCCCGTGACTCTTCCCTCCGCCCTGTCCCTGCGAGCCCAGTCCGTGCCCGCCCCCCGGGCCGTCTCGCGCCTCGGGCGCCTGTTCGGCCGCGGGCGCGGGGCCGAGACCCTGGCGACGGCGCAGGGCGGCGCCGCCGACGGTTTCGGCGGGCCCGGCATCCTGGCGGTGGCCGGCCTCAAGAAGAGCTACGGCGCCCGCACGGTGGTGCATGATGCCGGCCTGACCGTGCGCAACGGCGAGGCGGTGGGCCTGCTCGGCCCCAACGGTGCGGGCAAGACCACGATCTTCTACATGATCACCGGCCTCGTCTCGGCCGATCGCGGCACGATCAGCCTCGACGGGTACGAGATCACCCGGCTGCCGATGTACCAGCGCGCCCGGCTCGGCATCGGCTACCTGCCGCAGGAGGCGTCGATCTTCCGCGGCCTCAACGTCGAGGACAACATCCGGGCCGTGCTCGAGGTGGTGGAGCCCGACCGCAAGGCGCGCGAGCGCAAGCTCGATTCGCTCCTCGACGAATTCAACATCACCCGCCTGCGCAAGTCGCCCTCGATCGCCCTGTCGGGCGGCGAGCGGCGGCGCTGCGAGATCGCCCGGGCGCTCGCCTCCTCGCCCTCCTTCATGCTGCTCGACGAGCCCTTCGCGGGCATCGACCCGATCGCCGTCGGCGACATCCAGGAACTGGTGATGCACCTCAAGGGCCGCGGCATCGGCGTGCTCATCACCGATCACAACGTGCGCGAGACGCTCGGCCTGATCGACCGGGCCTATATCGTGCATTCGGGCCGCATCCTGACCGAGGGCACCCCCGACGAGATCGTGGCGAACGAGGACGTGCGGCGGCTGTATCTGGGCGAGGATTTCAGGCTGTAACGGCGCCCCCGGGATCCGGGCGCCGCCGTGCAACCCCGCCGACGACCGGGAGCCGCGGCACCATCACGGCCCGCTCGGCGGCCCCCTACGTCATTGGCCCCTTACGTCATCGGCCCCCGCGTCGCGACCAACCCCCTGATCTCGCTCCGGCCCTTTTTCCACTGGTGTCCCGCACGGCCCTGCGTCACCCTCGGGTCCGACCACGCAGGCCCGCACGATCGCTTTGACGCGTGCCACGCTTCGGTTTAAAGCTGCTGTCCGATGTCTGAAGCAAGACTTGTGCCGACCCCGGCCGAAACCGGGGCGTCGCATGGCGGGGCTGGCTGATGGGTTTGCTGCAACGGCTCGAGATGCGCCAGGGTCAGGCCCTGGTGATGACGCCGCAACTCTTGCAGGCGATCAAGCTCTTGCAGCTCTCCCATCTCGACCTCGCGGCCTATGTCGATGCCGAGCTGGAGCGCAATCCGCTCCTGGAGCGGGCCGAGGTGGAGGCGCCGGAACCGGCCGAGTCCCGCGGCGAGGCGCCCGACCCAGGCGGGGGCGAGAGCGACGGGTTCGACGGCGACGGTCCGGCCGAGCCCTGGCTCTCCCACGATCTCAACCCCAGCCGCAGCGAGATCGAGGGCGATCTCGGCACCCGCCTCGACAACGTGTTCCCGGATGACGGCCCGGTGGGCCGCGAGGCCCCGGCGGGGGACGGTGAGGGGCTGTCGCTCACCCCGGCACCGTGGAGCGGCACCGGCGGCAGCTTCGACGGCGAGGCCCCGGATTTCGAGGCGACGCTGACCAGCGAATCCTCGCTGCACGAGCATCTGCGGGCCCAGCTCGACCTCGCCACTCGCGACCCCGTCGAGCGCCTGGTCGGCGGCTTCCTGGTCGATGCGATCGACGATGCCGGCTACCTGCGCGAGGACCTCGCCGCCCTGGCCGAGCGCCTGGGCGTCGGCCGTCCGGTGGTGGAGCGGGTGCTGGGGCTCGTCCAGGGCTTCGACCCCTCGGGCGTCGGCGCCCGCGACCTCGCCGAATGCCTGGCGATCCAGCTCCGCGAGCAGGACCGCTTCGACCCGGCGATGCAGGCGCTGGTCTCGCGCCTCGACCTCGTCGCCAAGCGCGATTTCACGGCCTTGCGCCGCCTGTGCGGGGTCGACGATGAGGATCTGGCGGACATGCTGTCCGAGCTGCGCCGCCTCGATCCCAAGCCCGGCCGCGCCTTCGGGGCCGGCCCGGTCGAGGTGCTGGTGCCGGATGTGTTCGTGCGCCCGGCCCCGGACGGTTCCTGGCTCGTCGAGCTGAACAGCGAGGCCCTGCCCCGGGTGCTGGTCAACCAGAGCTACTACGCCACCGTCTCGCGCGGGGCGACGACCGACACCGACAAAGCGTTCCTGTCGGAATGCCTGCAAACCGCCAACTGGCTCACCCGCAGCCTGGAGCAGCGCGCCCGCACCATCCTGAAGGTGGCGAGCGAGATCGTGCGCCAGCAGGACGGGTTCTTCGTCAACGGCGTCGCCCACTTGCGGCCGCTCAACCTGAAGACCGTCGCCGACGCGATCGGCATGCACGAATCCACCGTCTCGCGGGTGACCTCGAACAAGTCGATCGGCACCAGCCGCGGCACCTTCGAGATGAAGTATTTCTTCACCGCGGCGATCCCCGGGGCGGCCGGGGCGGCGGCGCATTCCTCGGAAGCCGTGCGCCACCGCATCAAGCAGCTGATCGACGGCGAGGCCGACGACGTCCTGTCGGACGATGCCCTGGTGCAGCGCCTGCGCGGCGAGGGCGTCGACATCGCCCGCCGCACCGTGGCGAAATACCGGGAATCGCTCCGCATCCCCTCCTCGATCGAGCGCCGGCGCGAGCGTGCCGCAATGCCGGCGCGGTGACCGCCGGCCCGCCCGCGGCTCCCCCGAAAGGTTCCTGCCGTCACTGAGCCGGCTTCGTTGACTTCGCGTCCGGACGTTCCTAGCTCTTGAAGGCAGGCCCTTGGCGCCGGAGACGTCCCCGGGCTGCGGGCCGACGAACGACGAGACCGGAGGGAGCTGATGGCAGCGTTGCGCGTGTCGGGTCGTGGCGTGGATCTCGGGGAAGCCCTGAGGACGCGGGCGGAGGAGCGGATCTCCGCGGCCCTCGCCAAGTACTTCGACGGTGCCTACCACGGCCACGTGACGGTCGGTCGGGATGGCGGCGCCTATCGCACCGACTGCGTGCTGCACCTACCCTCGGGCATCACCCTGGAGGCGTCGGGCACCGCCCACGACGCGCATGCGAGCTTCGACCAGACCGCGGAGCGGATCGAGAAGCGCCTGCGCCGCTACAAGCACCGGCTGAAGGCCCATCCGAACGGCCACGCCAAGGACCGGGCGCTCGATGGCGGCCTGCCGGACACCGCCGTGATGGAAGCGGCCTATTCGGTGATGGAAGCGCCCGAGGAGGATACCGGCGAGCACCCGCCGATCATCGCCGAGAGTACCCGCACCCTGCACCGGCGCACGGTGAGCGAGGCGGTGGTGGAACTCGATCTCACCGGTGTCCCCGTTCTCGTCTTCGTTCATGCTGGAACCGAACGGGTCAACGTCGTATATCGTCGAGGCGACGGCGCGATCGGCTGGATCGATCCGCCGGAACGCGGCACTCCGTGAGCGGGCCCAAGCTCGGTCTCGCGGAGGGCCTCCGGTCCTGGAACAAGTGCGGGGCGCCGTGGCGCTCCCCGCCGATGAGGCAGCGGTCTCGATGCCATTGCTGGAATTCCTGAAGCCGGAGGCGGTCCTCCCGGCGCTGCGGGCGCAGGGGAAGAAGCAGGTTTTGCAGGAGCTGGCCGCCCATGCGGCCCGCCACCTGCCGAGCCTGGACGAGCGCGAGATCTTCGAGACGCTGCTCCAGCGTGAACGCCTCGGCTCGACCGGCATCGGCGAGGGCGTGGCGATCCCGCACGGCAAGTTGCCGGGGCTCGGCACGCTGTTCGGCCTGATGGCCCGCCTGGAGCGCCCGGTCGATTTCGAGGCCCTGGACGGTCAGCCGGTCGACATCGCCTTCCTGCTGCTAGCCCCCGAGGGCGCCGGCGCCGACCACCTGAAGGCTCTCGCCCGGGTCGCCCGGGTGCTGCGCGAGCCCGGCATCATCGATCGCATCCGCGCCGCCCGCGACGCCGACGCGCTCTACGCCCTCCTGACCCAATCCCCCGCCCAAGCAGCGTGACGGAAGCCGGCGTGACCATGCGGACCTCCCTCTGCGCGGTGGCGTTCCTGCTCGCCGCGCCCCTCGCCGCGCGCGCCGACGGCACCTGCGCCCGCGACCTCCTGGTGGCGCAGTCCTCGCAGAGGACGGCGATCGAGCGCCTGGAGACCCTTGGTGACAGCGACGCCGACCGCTGCCGCGGCTGGCGCCAGCATGTCGACACGATGCGCCGCGCCGCCACGGTCTATGGCCGCTGCCTCTCGGGTTCGGAGCGCAGCGAGCGCCTGGCCCAGGTCCAGGGCTCGGAAAAGGAATTTTCGGAGCTGCTGCGGACCCGCTGCAAGGCGCGGTGAGCACAAGAAGCGGGCGCGCAAGCCGCAGGTGCAAAGGCGCAGGGGTGAGGCAGAGACGGCCGCGCGGCGCCCCCGTCACCGCACCAGCGGCTCGGCCACCACCTTCACCGGATGGCCGCGGCTGACCAGCACCGCCGCGCTCGAATGCTCGGGATCGGTCTCGAACCGGGTGCGGATCCAGGCGACCAGAAACTTGGCGTATTCCGAGGCCAGCAGCCGCGCGGAGGCCGGATGGCGCCACCACTGGTCGGGATCGATCCCCCCCGGCACGACCGGGTGCGGCACCACCCGGTTGCCCTCCCCCAGGGCATGGTCGAGTTCCACCAAAGTGCGGGGCATGTGGTAATTCGAGGTGACCACCGCGACGCTCCGGAACCCGTTCTCGCGCATCCAGCGCCGGATCTCGATGGCGTTGCCGATGGTGTTGCGGGCCCGGTAGTCGAGATCGACGCAGCAGGCGATCAGGTGCTGCTGTCCCGGATTGAGCCGGGCGATCTCGTCGCGGCTGGTGCGCTCGTTGACCCCGGTGATGAGCAGGCGCCGGCCATAGCCGCCGGCGAGCAGGTCCATTGCATCCTCGATGCGCTGGGCGCCGCCGGTGAGCGCGACGATGCCGTCGGAGGGGCCGAGGGGCAGCTGCTCCGACCGGGCGAGGCCGGACACGAAGGCGAGGAAGCCGGCACCGAGAGCGATCCCAGCGGCAAGGCCGAGCCCGGCGACGCCGAGGGCCAGACGACGGCGCAGGCTCCAGGACGGGCCGGGATCCGAGGGACCGGGAGCGTGGGAAGCCGGGCGCCCGGCAGGCCCCGTCCCCTCGGGCCCGTCGCCCGACCAGGACCAGCCCACCACGTCGCCGGTTCGCATTGTCATGTCGCGCTGCATCCGCGAGGTCATCTCACCCGTGCCGAGCATAGTGCCGATTACGGCGGCCCAGAGGCAACCGCCCGAACGGGCGATTCGTTCAACTGGACCGGCCCTGTGAAGAGCGGGCAAGCAGCAACGCTACGGCCCGTGGCTGGCGCCGGGCTGGTTGATACCGGCGTCGTCGACGCCGATCCTTGATCTCAATCCAGGAAGCGCCGCACGGTGAGGCGCGAGACCACCGCGGTGACGATCGAGGCGATCACCCCGATCAGCACCACGCTGGCATAGCCGCGCCAGCCGATGGCGAAGCCGCCGAACAACGCCTCGATCTCGTCGCCGGCCGGGCCGGCGCGCCAGACCCGGGCCAGCGCGCCGCCGGCCCCGATCACCGCGAGCGCCGCCACGGCGCCGATCGCCCCGCCGCGCAACCCCAAGCGGAAGAAGCGGCGCTGGAACTCGCGGGCGATGAAATCGGCGTCGGCGCCGACGAAATGCAGCACCTCCACCACCTCGCGGTTGCCCGCCATGGCGCCGCGGGTCGCGAAGGTGACCGCGAGCCCGGTGGCGAGCAGCACCAGCGCCACCACGGCGACGCCGACGCCCACCACGGTGTTGGCCATGGTCGAGAGGCGCGAGAGCCAGAGCGCGTGATCGTCGAGGCTGGCCACCCCGGGCAGGGCCTCGGTCAGGCGCTGGCGTAAGGAGCCGAGATCGGGCGCGGTCGTCCCCAGGCGCACCGTGATGAGCCGTGGCACCGGCAGCTCGCCGAGATCGAGGCCGCTGCCGAGCCAGGGTTCGAGCAGGCGCTCCGATTCCGCCTTGGTGAAGGGCCGCGTCGCCACGATGCCGGGGGTGGCGGAGGCGAGCGCCGCCGCCTTGGCGACGTCGGCCTCGGTGTCGCGGCCCGATCCCGGGCGGATCTGGATCGTCACCTCCTGCGCCACCGAGCCCTGCCACTGCGCCGCGCTCGACGCGACGATCTCGGCGCCGCCGGCGCAGAGCGCGGCGAGGAAGGTCAGGATCGCGATCACCGCGGCGAGCGCCCGGCCGGCGCTGGTGTCGGTCGGCACCAGGGGCGCGTTGCGGCGTAAGGTCGGCGGCAGATCGGAGGCGGGCGCCTCGCGCCGCGTCGCCCGCTCCCGGATGGCTCCGTCAGACATGATGCGTCTCCCTGCGGCTCATCCCTCGACCCGCAGGCGGTTGTTGCCGAGGATGAACCGGCGCGCATCGACGAGGTCCATCAGGGCGAAATCGTGGGTGGCGATCAGCACCGAGGTGCCGAGGCGGTTCAGCTCGACGAACAGGCGCAGCAGGCGCCGGCCGAGCTGGGGATCGACGTTGCCGGTCGGCTCGTCGGCGAGCAGCAGCTCCGGCCGGGCGATCAGCGCCCGGGCGATCGCCGCGCGCTGCTTCTCGCCGCCGGAGAGCAGCGGCGGCAGCACATGCATGCGCTCGCCGAGGCCCACCCAGCGCAGGAGTTCCACCACCTCGGCCCGGTAGCTCGTCTCGGCCCGGCCCTGGACGCGCAACGGCAGGGCGACGTTCTCGTAGGTGGTGAGGTGGTCGAGCAGGCGGAAATCCTGGAACACCACGCCCATGCGCCGGCGCAGGGAGGTCAGGGAGCCGCGAGAGATGTCGTTCACCTCCTCGCCGAACACCGAGACGAGGCCGCGGCTCGGCCGCACCGAGAGCAGAATCAGGCGCAGAAGCGTCGTCTTGCCGGCGCCCGACGGGCCGGTGAGGAACTGGAACGAGTGCGGCGCGATGGTGAAGCTGATGTCGCTCAGGACCTCGGGGCCGACCCCGTAGCGCATCCCGACATTCTCGAACCGGACCACCGGCTCGTCCATCCCGCCGAGCAGGCTGCTTCCGGTTCCCCGGTCCGTTCTCGCGTCCATCCGGTCTCCCTGCACGGTCTCGATGCGCGGTCTCGCGATGAGCGATCGTTCGGTGCGATCGCTCCGGCGCAGGCGCTTTTGCAGGCCCGAGGCGCCTCGTCATCCGCGCCGCTTTACCACGCATTAAGGCTGTGGCGGGAGGAGTCGTGGTGCGGCTTCGGTGCCGTGCCCGACTGATTCGCCATGCTGATCGTCTGTCCTGCCTGCGCAAGCGAATATACGCTCGATCCCGAGCAGATCGGCCCGGCCGGGCGCACGGTGCGCTGCGCCGCCTGCCGCGAGCCCTGGTTCGTGTCCGCCCCCGCCCCCGAACCGGGCGCTGACCTGCCGCAGACCGGCGAGGCGGTGTTCTCGGCCTCCGGCACCGCCCCGCCCCGCCGGAGTCGCCCCCGCGCCGAGCCGGCGAAGCGGAGCGGTGCGCCGGGGCGCCGGCGCCTCGCCGCCGCGGCGCTGGCGGTGGCTGGGCTCGGCGCGGTCGGGCTCGCCCTGATGCCGGCGGGACGGGCGGGCCTGGTGCGCGCCCTGCCCCAGACCGCCCGGCTCTATGCGGCGATCGGCCTGCCGGTGAACCTGCGCGGCCTCGCCTTCCGGGACGTCGCCGCCTACCAGGTGCCGGATGCCTCCGGCGCCGGCCGCCTCGTGGTCGAGGGCGACCTGGTGAGCGCCGCGAAGGAGGCCGTGCCGGTGCCCCCCTTGCGCCTCGAACTGCATGACGAGCACGGCCAGGTCGTCTACCGCTGGACGGCCGAGGCGCCGCGGGACCGGCTCGAACCCGAGGAAACCGCCCGCTTCCGGGCGGAGCTTCCCGGTGCCCCGGCCAAGGGGCGCGCGGTGCTGGTCCGCTTTGCCGCGGTTGACAGCGGGGATTCTGCCGTCAGCCTGAGGGCGCCGCTGAATCCCCCCACGACCCCGTGAGAAGACCGAGGCCGATGAACCCGCCCCTGCCCCGCGTCCGCGTCCTCTTCGACGAATCCGCCATCGCGCAGCGCAACGAGGAGATCGCCCGCGCGATCGCCAGCCAGCCCCTGGAGGACCTCCTGGTGGTGGCCGTGCTGAAGGGCAGCTTCATGTTCGCCGCCGACCTGATCCGGGCGCTGCACCGGGCCGGCCTCGCGCCGCAGGTCGAGTTCATCCACCTGTCGAGCTACCGCGCCGCGACCGTGTCGTCGGGCCAGGTCGCGATCCTGCGCGACGTCGAGAGCGAGGTGCGCGGGCGCGACGTGCTCCTGATCGACGACATCCTCGAATCCGGCCGCACCCTCGTCTACGCCAAGGATCTGCTGATGGCCCGCGGGGCGCGGCGGGTGCTCTCCACGGTCCTGCTCGAAAAGCCCGGCAAGCGCGCGGTGACGATGGACGCCGATTACATCGGCTTCACCTGCCCGGACGTGTTCGTGGTCGGTTACGGGATGGACGTGGCCCACGCCTTCCGACAGTTGCCCTATGTCGGCGTGGTGGATTACGGCGACGGGGCGCCGGACCTGTTCGACGAGCGTTAGGAATTGCCGGCTTAGGAAGTCCGGCGCCGGGGGCGGCGCGGACGGGCGGCGGTGCCGCGATCCCAGAGCGATGCGCAATTGCAACGCGGCTGGGTTTCGTTCCGGAGAGCGGCACGAAACCGGGAACTTGACGACTGCGGTGGCTTGACCCGGCTCCGCAGGCCCGATCACATCGGCCGTGTCCGCGCGGTTTTTCGGCCCAACGAGACGAGAGGACATGGCGCGCATCCTGCTGGTCGACGACGAGGAACCGATCCGAGGCTTCCTGAAGCGCGGGCTGGAGATGGACGGCCACACGGTCGTGACGGCGATCGACGGCAGCGACGGTCTCGACCGCCTGTCCGAGACGCCCTTCGATCTGATGCTGACCGATATCCGCATGCCGCTGATGGACGGCATCGCCCTGGCGCTCGCGGCCAAGCGCGACTACCCGGATCTGACGATCCTGCTGATGACGGGCTTCGCCGACCAGCGCGAGCGCGCCCGCGGCCTCGACGCGATCGTGGCCGATGTGCTGACCAAGCCCTTCACCCTCGCCGACATGCGCGCCACGGTGTCCCGCATCCTGCGCAGCGCCCGGGCGGTGGCCGCACCCGCTCGCTGACCGCCCTCACGGCCCGGGCGCCGGGCCGGCGAACCGGGCGAGCGCGAAATCGATGAAGGACCGGAGCTTCGGGGTGAGCCGCCGATCTGGCGCATAGAGCAGGTTCATCGGGCGTGAGACGGGCCGATAGGCCGGCAGCACCGGCACGAGATGGCCCGAAACGACGGCGTCCTGCACCAGGGCGATCGGTTGCAGCAGCAGGCCGAGGCCGGCCAGCGCTGCGGTGAGCAGAGCCTGGCCGTTATTGACCAGAAGCCGGTACGACACGTCGACCGCCTCGGGCCCGTCCGGCCCGATGAAGCGCCATTGGTCCCCCGTCGCCATATGGGCAAAGCCCAGGCATTCGTGCTGCCGCAGGTCGGCCGGCACGAGCGGCGCGCCTCTCGCCGCCAGGTAGGACGGGGAAGCGCAGAGGGCGAAATCCATCGGGCGCAAGGGCCGGGCGATCAGGCCGCTCTCGGCCGGCGGGCCGACGCGGAAGACCACCTCGTAGCCCTCCTCGATCAGGTCGACCTTCCGGTCCGAGAGGGTCAGCTCGACATCGACCTGGCTGTAGGCCGCGAGGTAGGCCGGCAGCACGCGGGCGAGGTCGTAGGCGCCGAAGGTGACCGGGGCGTTCACGCGGATCCGGCCCCGCGGCACCGCCTGGCTGCTCGCCGCGACCGCCTCCACCGCCTCGACCTCCGCCAGGATGATGCGCACCCGCTCGTAGAGCGTGCGCCCGGCCTCGGTCAGGCTCTGCCGGCGCGTCGTGCGGTGGATCAGCCGCACGCCGAGATGATCCTCCAGCAGGCGCACCTGCTTGCCGACCGCCTGCGGCGAGAGCCCGAGCAGCGCGCCGGCGGCCGAGAAGGATCCGGTCTCGACGGCCTTCGCGAAGGCTTCCATGCCGGACAGACGGTCCATCGATTGCAAGCCCAACGTTTCGAATGTCGAATGCGGGCCTGGATTTATCACGCCGCCGGCCGGGTCCATACCGGTTGCACGAGCGGGGCAGACCAGAGGAGAGGCCATCATGGCGACGACGCGCAGCGTGGTGATCACCGAGTTCGGCCCGCCGCAGGTCATGACCTTGGCAAGCAGGGACCTGCCGGCCCCCGGTGCGGGCGAGGTGTGCCTGCGTCAGACCGCGATCGGCTTCAACTTCATCGACATCTACCAGCGCCGGGGCATCTACCCGCTCGCGCGGCCGACCGGGCTCGGTTTCGAGGCGGCGGGCGTGGTCGAGGCGGTCGGGCCGGAGGTCGCGGACGTCGAACCCGGCGACCGCGTGGCCTACATGAATGCCGGTGTCGGCGCCTATGCGGACCGGCGCAACGTGCCGGCGGAGAAGCTCGTGCGGATCCCCGCGGGCATCAGCGACGAGGCCGCCGCCTCCCTGCTGTTCAAGGGCATGACGGCGCAATACCTCCTGCGCAAGACCCATGCGGTGCAGCCGGGCGACCTGCTGCTGGTCCATTCCGCCGCTGGCGGCGTCGGCCAGATCCTGACCCGCTGGGCCACGGCGCTCGGCGCCACCGTCATCGGCACCACCAGCTCGCCGGGAAAGCGCGAGGCGGCGCGGGCCGCCGGCTGCGCGGCCGTGATCGACCTGACCGATCCCGACTGGCCGAAAGCCTTCCTCGAGGCCACCGGCGGCGCCAAGGCGCGGGTCGTCTACGACGCGGTCGGCAAGGACACGCTGGTGAAGTCCCTTGATTGCGCCGCCCCCTTCGGGCTGGTTGTCTCTTACGGCGCCGCCTCAGGCCCGGCGCCGGCGATCGACCCGGAATGGCTGAACAAGAAGGGCTGCCTGTTCCTCACCCGCCCCTCGGTCTTCCCGCACAATGCCGACCCGGCCACCTTCCGGGCCAACGCCGCCGACCTGTTCGACGCGATCCGTCGCGGCCACGTCGCGGTCGAGATCGGGGCGCGCTTCCCCCTGGAGAAGGTGGCCGACGCGCACGAGGCGGCGGAGGCGCGGGCGGTGACGGGGGCGATCGTGCTGCTGCCGTGATGGCCCCTCTTGCCAACGGTCGAAAGAAAACGACCTTTGGTGCCGTTCTCGAAGTTTCGCCAAGTCTCGAATTGTCCCGAAGCCCGAAATCCCGGACATCTGGGCTTGGCATCGACAAGTCGAGAGGGAGTCAACGGCCGCGTCGATCTCGGGCCTGCCCGAGATCGAATCGATGCGTCAGCATCTTCGGCCGTTGGTATCAGTTCATCCACCAGATCGCCGCGTTGAGCGCCGTCGCGTAGGCGACCCAGGCGGCATAGGGCACCAGGACGAGGGCGGCGAGCCGGTCGAGGGGCAGGAACAGCCGGATCGTCCACAGGATCATCACCAGCATGGCGGCCACCACGACGAGGCCGCCACCGAGGTCGTGGCGGGCGAAGAAGACCGGCGTCCAGGCGCCGTTGAGCGCGAGCTGGACGAAGAACGCCCACAGGGCGAGCGTCCGGGTGCGCCGCAGGCCGAGCGTCGCCGGCCTCGTGCCCAGCACCCGCCAGCCGGAGAAGGCGATCAGCGTATAGAGGATCGTCCAGGCGACCGGGAACAGCCAGTTCGGCGGCGTGAAGCCCGGTTTCGCGAGGCCCGCATACCAGGTCGGGATGTTGGGGGTGGTCGCCAGGCTGCCCAGGACCGCGACCGCGACGACGGGCACGATCGCCGCGACGAGGCGCGGCAGGGGGGACAGGACGGGCCGGGCGGGATCCGGGTGGGACAGCGTTGCGGTGGGCGGCATCTCGGGCTCGGGTGCTATACCGGGATGGAGGTTGCGCGCCGGCACCGCTTCTGCAAGGGCGGAAGGGAGCAAAACGTCCCTGTCAGCCCCGGAGTCCCGGCATGAGCCACGCCCCGCGCCATTGGTCGAAGAAGAGCCTCGCCGCGCAGGCGCTGGGCCACGTCGACCCGGTCACCAAGGCGGTGGTGCCGCCGATCCACGTCGCCACCACCTATCTCCGCGACCCCGACAACCAGTATTCCTCCGGCTACGTCTATGGCCGGCCCGACAACGCCACCGTGCGCGAGGCGGAAGGCGTGATCGCGATGCTGGAGGAGGCAGAGGCCGGCGCGCTGCTGTTCTCCTCCGGCATGGCCGCCGCCACGGCGGTGTTCGGTGCCCTCGATCCGGGCGACCACATCGTGGCGCCGACCATCATGTACTGGGCCCTGCGCCGCTGGCTGTCCGAGGAGGCGACCCGCTGGGGCCTCAGGGTCGATTTCGTCGCCACCGACGACCTCGACGCCCTCAAGGCGGCGGTGCGACCGGGCGAGACCAAGCTCGTCTGGCTCGAGACCCCGTCGAACCCGCTCTGGACCATCACCGACATCGCGGCCGCGGCCGAGATCGCCCACGCGGCGGGCGCCCGGCTCGCGGTCGATTCCACCGCCAGCTCGCCGGTGGTGACCCGGCCCCTGACCTTGGGCGCCGACGTGGTGATGCACGCCGCCACCAAGGTGCTCAACGGGCATTCCGACGTGATCGCAGGCGCCCTTGCCGGGGCCAAGGCGGACGCCTTCTGGGCCCGGATCCAGCGCATCCGCTCGGGCAACGGCGCGATCCTGGGGCCGTTCGAAGCCTACCTGCTGATGCGCGGGATGCGAACGCTCCACCTCCGCATCGCCGCCCAGATGGCGAATGCCGGTGCGCTGGCGCAGCGGCTCGACGCCCATCCGGCGGTGGCCCAGGTGCTGTATCCGGGCTTGGCCCGGCATCCCGGCCACGCGGTGGCGGCGCGCCAGATGAACGGCTTCGGCACCATGCTGTCGATCCGGGTCGCGGCGGGCGAGGCGGCGGCGATCGCGACGGCGGCCCGGGTGGGCCTGTGGAAGCGCGCCACCTCGCTCGGCGGCGTCGAGAGCCTGATCGAGCACCGCGCCTCGATCGAAGGCCCGAGCACCCCCTGCCCGCCGGACCTGCTGCGCCTGTCGGTCGGCATCGAGGATGCCGACGACCTGTTCGCCGATCTCGATCAGGCCCTGCGGCACGGTTGAGGGATCCGGCCGAGGGAGCTTCCGGCGCGGTCTGCGCGTTGAACCGGCGACGCTTCTTCGTCTCCGGTTCATGGGAGCCCCGCCATGCCTGCCGCCCTGCCCCTCGCGCTCCTCGGCGCGCAGCTCGTCCTCGTCGCGGCGGATGGCCCGCCGCGGCTCGACATCTCGGCCACCTGCCACTCCCCCGGCCGCGCCTCGGTCAGCCAGGAGGCGGGCGCCGATGGCTGCCTGCGCTCCGAGCGCTCGGCCGGCGACGAGCTGCGCAAGCGCTGGGGCGAGTTCTCCGGTCCGGCCAAGACCCAGTGCTCGCAGCAATCCCGCGCCGGCGGCTTCCCGAGCTACGTCGAGATGCTGACCTGCCTCGAACTCGCCAGCGGATCCGTGCCGGTGACGAGCCCCACCAACCGCGCCACCGCCGGCCAGGGCAGCCCCGCCACCACCGGCAGCGTCCGCGGCCGGCCGGCGGAGCGCGCCGACAGCATGACCGCCGAGCCCTCGGCGAGCCAGCGCACCGACCCGCTCACGGTGCTGGGCAAGCCTGCGAGGTGAATGGTCATTTTTTGAAGTGCTATGTATCGTCTGATGGGCTCGGCCGAAGTAGAAATTTGATTATTCTGCTCTATCCAGCCCGTCAACGATGGAGATACCTGTATTCACGAATTTTTGTTTTTACAGTGTAGCGAATTATGCTCTAGCCACGGCACAAAAAAGGGCGCCCTTGCGAGCGCCCCTTGAAACCATCAAAACAAATGTCGTAAGACAAAACAAAATTCGATCGCGTTACGATCAACAGCGCCCTTAAATTAGAACACCTTTTCGATAATCGCCGCGATAAGATAGATCAACGCAGTAATCAATCGATTCACAACATAATGCCTCCTTTCCTGTGATTCCACAGCGCAGGCCGCCATCGACGGCCGGTCCGCGATGGTTAACGAGTCTTAACGCGAGCTATGCAGGGATGCAACCACTTTTCTGGTCCATAAGGTGACAGTCTCCGGGCTGCCGCATTGGAACGTCACTACGCGCACCTCAGATCTCCCGCGGCGGCGACGCCTTGGCATCGTCCGTGGCCGTCGCGAGCCAGACCGGCGCCTCGCCGCGGACCGGGTGCGGCCGTGCAGGCGCCGGCGGCGCGGCGCGGGCTGCCGCGAGGTCGTGCAGTTCCGGCGCCTGGGCGGTGTCGTCAACGGTGAGGAACAGGCCGCGCCGGCGCGCCGCCTGGCCGAGATCGACGCGGCTGGTGAGCACGCTGAGCGCCGGGCTCGCCAGCAGGGCGACGGCCAGCGGCGCCATCCAGAGGGCGAGCCACGGATCGGCGGCATAGGCGAGCGCCGCCGCCAGCAGAACCCCCGCCACCAGCGAATCGGCCTGGAGCCGGCAGGCTTCCGACCACGGCACCCGGCGGTCGTCGCGGACCTGCGTGTCCCAGCGCACCACCCGTCCGGCGAAGGTCGTCGCCACCGCGCCGGCATTGAACAGGGTCATGACCGGCCAGAGCAGCACCCACAGGGCCTGTTCCAGGGCGGCGCTGACGAGCAGGTTCCGGGTGCCCCCGAAGGCCGCGCGGCGCTCCGGCGACAGCAGGACGTGGCCGAGGCTGAGGAGCTTCGGCAGGGCCAGCACGGCGAGGCTCAAGGCCGCCAGGGTCGCCGCCGCCGGCCCCTCGCCGGTCAGGCCGTAGGCGAGCAATCCGAGATCGCCGCTGCGGATCGCCTGCCAGGTGCCCAAGGCCAGAAAGGCGACCCAGACCGGCGAGACGAGATAGGACAGGATGCCGGCGCCGAGGTGCCAGCGGCTGCCGGCGGTGAGGCCCGGCAGGCCGATGATGCCGAGATGCTGGAGGTTGCCCTGGCACCAGCGCCGCTCGCGGCCGAGCAGGTCGGTGAGGTTGGTGGGCATCTCCTCCCAGGTGCCGGGCTCCTCCGGCAGCAGGCGCAGCTCCCAGCCGGCCCGGCGCAGGAACGCGCCCTCGACCGTGTCGTGGCACAGGATCTCGCCGCCGAGCGGCGGGCGGCCCGGCAGCACCGGCAATTCGGCATTGGCCGCGAAGGCTGCGATCCGCAGGATGGCGTTGTGGCCCCAGTAGCCCCCGTCCGGCCCCTGCCAGGTCTCCAGCGCCCGGATCGACAGCGGGGCGTAGAGCCGCACGGCGAATTGCTGGATGCGGGCGAACAAGGTGTCGCGCCCGGCGGCGTAGCTCACGGTCTGGATCAGGCCGGTCCGGGGGTTCTCCTCCATCAGCCGCACCAGGCGGCGCATGGCGGCGCCGGTCATCAGGCTGTCGGCGTCGAGCACGATCACGAAGTCGTATTCGTGGCCGTAAGTGGTGCAGAACTCGCCCAGATTGCCGGCCTTGCGCCCGGTATTCTCGGCCCTGCGGCGGTAGCGGATTGCCGGCAGGCCGGGCCCGGCGCTCTCGCGCCACGCCTGGATCCGGGCGAATTCCTGCTCCTCGGCCGCGGCGATGTCCGGGTCGCGGGTGTCGCTGAGGACGAAGAGATCGAGGTCGCGCCCGTCGCCGCCGGTGCGGGCGAGTGATCGGGCCATCACCCGGAGCGCCGCAAAGACCGCCGCCGCGTCCTCGGCATGGATCGCCACCACGGCGGCGGTGCGGCTGCGACCGCTCGCCTGCGGCGCGGTCCCGGCGGCCTGCCGCTCCACCGCCGACATCACCCGTCTCCCGAGGGCGGCGGCGATGGCGCCATAGAGGTAGGTCCAGGCGATGTAGCATTGCCACGCCATCGCCAGGCAGAACAGGACCAGCACCGCGGCGTCGAGCGGCCCGTCCGGCATGCCGACGGAGGCGCAGGCCGCCGCCGCGAGGGCAAGGGCCGTCGCCACGGTCGGCAGGACGAGGGCCAGGCGACGCCGGCGCAGGGACGCGGCCTCGCGACGGGACGGGTCCGCGCCGGGCGCAGCCGGCACCGCATCGTGCGGCGGGGGAACAAGGGACATGGGGCCGCGTGAACTCGATGGAGGGGAGCAGAGGGGAAGCGGCGAAGGGCGCCGCCGTTGCGCTATCCCGCTGGTCTGGCTTGGATCGTTCTCCTGGATCAATCGGGCTGAATGACGCCGGAACGATGACACCTGTTCGTGGCGCTCCGCTCCCATAGATACAGCCTGGAGGTATCCAGACCGGCATGGCCGGAACGGGACGAGCCTTGGCAGTACGACCTTTGGCAGTACGACCTTTGGCAGTACGATCCTTCAGGGAGCGCGACGGTTGCCGCAGACCATCCTGATCACCGGCGGGGCCGGCTTCATCGGCCGGGCCGTGGCGCGGGCCCTCGTCGCCCGGGGCGACCGGGTGCGCGTGCTCGATCGCCTGATCGAGCAGGTCCATGGGGACCGGGTGCGGCCCGAGGGGCTGCCCGATGCGGTGGAGCTGCGCATCGGCGACATCCGCGACGGGCGCGCCGTGGCCGAGGCGGTCGCGGGCGTCGATGCGGTGATCCACCTCGCCGCCGAAGTCGGGGTCGGCCAGAGCATGTACGACGTGGACCGCTACGTCGCGGTCAACGACCACGGCACCGCGGTGCTGTTCCAGGCGCTGATCGAGCGGCCGGTCCGGCGGGTGGTGGTGGCCTCGTCGATGAGCGTCTACGGCGAGGGGCTGTATCGCGGCGCCGACGGGCGGGTGCGCGAGCAGGTTGTGCGCCAGCCCCGCTCCAGGCCGGATGCACCGTGGGACCCCCTCGACGAGGAGGGCCGTCCCCTGGTGCCGGTGCCGACGCCGGAATGGAAGCGCCCGGCTCTGGCCTCGGTCTACGCGCTGACGAAATATGCCCAGGAGCGCCTGACCCTGATGCTGGCCCCCGCCTACGGCATGGAGGGTGTGGGCTTACGCCTCTGGAACGCCTACGGACCGGGCCAGGCGCTGTCGAACCCCTATACGGGCGTGCTCGCCATCTTCGCCTCGCGGCTGCACAATGGCGTCCCCCCGGTGATCTTCGAGGACGGGCACCAGCGGCGCGACTTCGTGCAGGTCGACGACGTGGCGCAGGCTTTCCTGCTCGCGCTGGACCGGCCTAAGGCCGCCGGCCAAGTCTACAATATCGGCTCGGGCGAGGACCGGTCGGTGCGCGAGGTCGCGGCCCTGCTCGCCCGCGCGATGGGCCGGCCGGACCTGACCCCCGAGATCGCCGGCAAGGCCCGGGCCGGCGACATCCGCCACTGCATCCCGGATCTCACCAAGGCGCGCGACGAGCTGGGCTATCGCCCAGCCCGCGACTTCACGGACGGGCTCACGGAACTCGCCGCCTGGGTGGCGGCGCAGGAGGAGGCCCGGGACCGGGTCGAGGAGGCGCGCCGCGAACTCGACCGGCGCGGGCTGGTGGCGTGATGGCGCTCCATTCCGGCCTCGCGGCTCGCCCGGTGCTCATCACCGGCGGCGCCGGCTTCATCGGCGCCAACCTCGCCGACGCCCTGGCGGCGGAGGGGCGGGACGTCCTCGTCTACGACGCCCTGCTGCGCCCCGGCGTCGAGGCCAACCTCGCCTGGCTGAAGGCGCGCCATCCCCGGCGGATCTCCGCCGTGACGGCGGACGTGCGCGATGCCGGCGCGCTGGCGGCGGCGGCCTCGGATGCCTCGGCGGTTGTCCACCTCGCCGCCCAGGTCGCCGTGACGACGAGCCTCGCCGATCCGGCGGCGGATTTCGCCGTCAATCTCGGCGGGACGCTCACCCTTCTCGACGCCCTGCGGCGGCGCCCCGACCCTCCTGCCCTCGTCTTCGCCTCGACCAACAAGGTCTATGGCGACCTCGCCGACCTGACCTTCCGGCGGGTGGGCGACGCCTACGCACCGGAAGACCCGGCCCTTCTCGCCCACGGCATCGGCGAGGACCGCCCCCTCGACTTCCACACGCCCTATGGCTGCTCCAAGGGCGGCGCCGACCAGTACGTGCTCGACTACGCCCGCAGCTTCGGAGTGCCGACCTGCGTGCTGCGGATGAGCTGCATCTACGGTCCCCGGCAGATGGGCACCGAGGACCAGGGCTGGATGGCGCATTTCCTGATCCGGGCGATGGAGCACGAGCGGATCACCGTCTACGGCGACGGCTGCCAGGTGCGGGACGTGCTCGATGTCGGGGATGCGGTCGCGGCCTACCGGGCGGCGCTCGCGCGGATCGCGCAGGTGAAAGGCCGGGCCTACAATCTCGGCGGGGGGCCGGGCAACGCGGTATCGCTGCGCCAGGTGCTGGCCGCCATCGAGGCGATCGTCGGCCATCCCCTCGATGTCAGGTTCGAGGACTGGCGCGCCGGCGACCAGCGCTACTACGTGTCCGATGCCCGCCGCGCCGTCGCCGATCTCGGGCTGCCTCCACCGCTGCCCTGGCGGCAGGGCCTGAGGCGCCTGGCGGACTGGATCGCCGAGAGCCGGGGCCGGCCCACGGCGCGTCAGGCGGCGCCGGGCTGACACACGCGCGAGACGCGCTTCGGTTCCCGTCTCGCGCCCGCGGCGACGGCATGGTCGAGCGCACGCCATGCACCTGCGGCATGACGGACGCCCCATTGGTATCAATCGCTTAACGGCATTCGGGCGAAAAGCCCTTGTCGTGCGGAGCGGCCCCGCCACTTCCTCCATAGTCGCTACCAGTATCTGCGATGCCCGTTCCCGGTCCAGGACAGCCGCTTTGAGAATCGCCCTCGTCAATCCGACCTGGAGCTTCGAGAACAGCATCTATTTCGGGTGCCGTTCCCCGCATCTCCCCCTGGAACTCGGGGCGTGCAAGGTGTTGCTGGAACGAGCGGGCCACACGGTGCTGATGCTGGACGGAGCCCTCGACGGGCTCTCGCTCGCCGGCTTGGCCGACCGGGTGGCGGAGTTCGCCCCGACGATCACGGTGGTGACCACCGCCCCGACCTACCTGTTCTGGCGCTGCGCCCAGCCCGAGTTGCGGGTGCCCCGCGCCTTCCTGGACGCGCTGGGCAACCGCGGCGGCCGCACCGTGGCGGTGGGCCCGCACGGGTCGGTCACGCCGGAGACGACGCTTGCCAAGCTCGCCTGCGACATCGTGGTGCGGGGCGAGTGCGAGGAGGTGGTGACGCGCCTCGCCGAGGGCGGGCTCGACCGGCTCGGCTCCGTGCCGGCCCTGGCCTTCCGCGACGCCTCCGGGACGGTCGTCACCGGCAGCCCCGCGGCGACCACCTTCACCGACCTGCCCGCCCTGTCCTGGCCCGACGAGTGGGTGGCGCGCCACACGCACCACCACCACCGCTTCGACCGGGCGCCGGAGGGACCGGGCGCCGAGATCGAAGCCTCGCGCGGCTGCCCTTATTCCTGCACCTTTTGCGCCAAGATCGACTTCCGGGACGCCTACCGGCGGCGCGCGCTGCCGCTCATCCTGGAGGAGGTCGACCGGTTGATCGCGCAAGGGGTGACCTACCTCTACTTCATCGACGAGATCTTCCTGCCCCAGGCGCCGCTGCTCGAGGCGCTCGCCGCCCGCAAGGTGGAGTTCGGGGTGCAGACGCGGATCGACCTGTGGAAGCCCGACATGCTCGACCTGCTGGGTGCGGCGGGCTGCGTCTCGATCGAGGCCGGCGTCGAGAGCCTGACCGAGGCCGGCCGCGCGATGCTCGACAAGAAGTGCCGCGCCTCGACCGACGACCTCGCCGAGCGCCTGATCCATGCCCGCCGCTCGGTGCCCTTCGTGCAGGCGAACCTCATCAAGGTCGCGGGCGACGATCCGGAGATGGTGGCGTCCTGGCGCGACCGGCTGCGCGCGGCCGGCGTCTGGGCCAACGACCCCGTGCCGCTCTATCCCTACCCGTCCTCGCCCGATTACCGCCGCCTCTGGGGCGAGCCGGACGGCGAGGCGTGGGAGCGGGCGCACGCTCATTACCTCGGCCAGTTCGACCGCTTCAGCGACATCCAGGAGGAGCGGCCGGCCCCGTTGCGCGAGTTGGAGGCGGCATGCTGCCCAGCCTGACGGTTCCGGCCGGACGACCCCTCCCCTATCGGGGGACGCCGGCCCTCAACCTGTTCATGACCGTCGATGCGGTCGGCGGAATCTGGCAATACGGGCTCGACCTCGCCGAGGAGCTGACCCGCCAGGGGGTCGGCGTCACTCTGGCGGTGCTGGGGCCGGAACCGTGCCAGGACCAGCTCCGTGCCGCCCGCGCCATCCGCGGCCTCGCCCTGTGCCCCCTCGGGGCGAGCCTCGACTGGACCGCCCTCACCCCCGGCGAGGTCGAGGCCGCCGCCGCCCTGGTCGCCCGCGAGGCCGAGCGGGCTGGGGCCGACCTGATCCACCTCAACAGCCCGGCGCTCGCCGCCATCACGGGGTTCTGCGCCCCGGTCGTGGCGGTGGCCCATTCCTGCGTCGCCACCTGGTGGGCGGCGATGCGACCCGGTCCGCTGCCGCCGGACCTCGCCTGGCGGGCGAGCCTGGTGGCGGAGGGCTACCGCCGGGTCGACACGCTGCTCTGCCCCACCCACGCCTTTGCGGAGGCGACCGCCGCGACCTACGGCATCGCCCCGCCCCGCGTGGTGCCGAACGGCCGGCGCAGCGCCGCCGCGCGCGGGCCGCGCATCCCGGCGGGCGCCGCCGCCTCGCCCTTCGCCTTCACCGCCGGCCGGCTCTGGGACGAGGGCAAGAACGCCCGCACCCTCGACCGGGCCGCCGCCCGGATGCGGCTGCCCCTGGTGGCCGCCGGCGACCTCAAGGGCCCGAACGCGGCGCAGTTCTCCCCCGAGCATCTCCGGCCGCTGGGGCGGCTCAGCGACCAGGACGTGGCCCGCTGGCTCGCCGGGGCCCCGATCTACGCCTCTGCTGCCCGCTACGAGCCCTTCGGCCTCGGCGTGCTGGAGGCAGCGAGCGCCGGCTGCGCCCTGGTGCTCTCCGACATCCCGACCTTCCGCGAGTTGTGGGACGAAGCCGCGATCTTCATCGCGCCCGACGACGAGGCGGGCTTCGCCCATGCCATCGAGATGGTGGCGGCCGATCCGGCGATCCGGGCGCGGCTCGGCGCCGAGGCGCGCAGCCGGGCCGAGGGCTATACGGTCGAGGCGATGACGGCGGGGGTGCTCGACGCCTACCGGGCGGTCCTGGAGGCACCGCCCCTGCGGGCCGGGATCCCGGCGTGAGGGTCGTCGCCTTCACGCAGTCCCTGCGCTCGTGCTGGAACCACGGCAACGCCCATTTCCTGCGCGGCGTGCTGCGCGAGTTGCAGGCCCTCGGCCATACGGTCGCCGCGCACGAGCCGGAGGGGTCCTGGAGCGTCGAGAACCTGCTGCGCGACCACGGCGCGGCCGGCCTCGCCGCCTCCCTGGCGCCCTATCCCGAGCTGACCGCCCTCATCGACCCGCCGGGCTTCGGCCAGGAGCACGCTGACTCGGACGCTGACTCGGACGCCGCCCTGGACGCCGCCCTCGACGGCGCGGACCTCGTGCTGGTGCATGAATGGAACGCGCCCGCCCTCGTGGCCGGCCTCGGCGCGGCGCGGCGCAAGGGCGGCCGCTTCACGCTGCTCTTCCACGACACCCACCACCGGGCGGTGAGCGAGCCCGCGGCGATGCGGGCCTACGATCTCTCCGGGTACGACGGCGTCCTCGCCTTCGGCGAGACGCTGGCCGAGGTCTATCGCGGCTGGGGCTGGGGGAATCGCGTCGTCGTCTGGCACGAGGCCGCCGATACCCGCCTGTTCCGCCCGCCCGCGGTGGAGGGCCCCCGGGAGGGGCTGGTCTGGATCGGCAATTGGGGCGACGGCGAGCGCAGCGCCGAGCTGGAGCACTTCCTGTTCGGGCCCGCGGCGCGCGCCGGGCTGCCCCTCGACGTCTGGGGCGTGCGCTATCCCGACGAGGCGTTGGCGACCCTGCGGCGCTCCGGGGCCCGCTACCGCGGCTGGCTGCCCAACGCCCGCGCGCCCGAGATCTTTGCCCGCCACCTCGCCACCGTGCACGTGCCGCGGCGCTTCTACGTCGAATCCCTGCCGGGCATTCCGACGATCCGGGTCTTCGAGGCCCTGGCCTGCGGCATCCCCCTGGTCTCGGCGCCCTGGCGCGACAGCGAAGCTTTGTTCACGCCGGGGAGCGACTTCCTGGTGGCGCCGGACGGCGCGGCGATGGAGCGCCACCTGCGCGACCTGGCGAACGATCCGGGCTTGCGGGCGGGACTGGCGGCCCACGGCCTGCGGACGATCCGGGCGCGCCACACCTGCGCCCACCGGGCGGCGGAGCTGCTGGCGGTGGCGGAGCGGCTGCGGCGGTGATCCGATTCCGGCGCTCGCGCCGGCGCCCCCGATCGCTGCCCTGTGCCTCGCCCTGTGGATGCGGCGTCAGCCCGCGTCCCGATCCTGGCGCCGCGTGGCCGTTACGCGGACAGATCCCGCCGCATCAGCGCATACATCCGGCCCCGATACGCAAACGTCTCGACGTTCCGCCATCCGATCTGGGCATAGAGCGCTTCGGCGCTGCGGGTATAGAGCCACAGGGTCGCGATCCCGAGGGCGGCGGCGTCCGCCTCGACCGCGGCGACCAGCCGGACGGCATGGCCCCGGCCCCGGGCCTGGGGCGCCACGAAGACGCCGGCGAGCCAGGGGGTCAGGTCGGGCCGCGGGTCGAGGTCGTGGGCCACCAGGCTCGCCATGCCGACGGGCTCGTCGTCATCGAGGAGCACGAAGGTGCGGGGCATCGGGCCGGGTCCGGCGGCGCCCGCGGCCTGCGCCGCCATCATCTCCGCGAGGCTGTCATCCTCTTCCTGCCGGAACGCCTCCCAGCGCCAGCGCCCGGTGAGGGGCGCGAGGTCGGGCCGCTCGGCGGTGGTGACGATCGCGTGGCGCATCGGGCGCTCCTTCCGCAGACGTGCGGTGGCCGATCGACGCACGTCCGACGAGATTCTTGTGTTGTCACGGATCATCCGTCGCAACACCCGCGACCGCGTCCGCGAGATCCGCCGAGGGTCGGCGGTGCTCGGCCCGATCGTGCCTGCTTCCGTCCTCGGTGCCACCCTCGTCAATGCCATCCTTGGCCGAAGCGACCGGTCGAGTGCATCAGGGTGTGCCCGCATTCGAGGCAGAGATAGCGGGTCTCCACGCCGCCGCCGAACGCCTCGACCACCGGGGTCGAGGCCACCACCATCAGCCGGGCATGGGGCCGCTCCTGCCAATGCGCGCGCATCTGCCCGCAGCAGGCCCGGCAGGCCGCATCGTCGGCGCTCATCGGGGGCGGCGGCCCGGGGCGGATCTGGAAACTCTGCTGGGCCATGCGGCGTCGGCCTCGTGCGGTTCAAGCCGCATCCGAAGCGATCCCGGGATGGGATGCCCGTCGGCCCCGCGGGATCAGCAAGAACGGGACCGGCGTCATGAGGCGGGTCGAGCGGGCGGAAGACCGTCCGCTCGGGGAAGAACCATGCGGAAGCGCCACCGCTCGACCGATACGGCCAAGCCAGATCGGCGTCGCTTCGCCGACGGGACGATAGCATTGTTTCGCGGGATTGCGGCAAGACTGTGCGGAAGGGGACCCTGCATGCCACGGTGGGTCTCCGGTAACCGTGGCCGGGGCACCGGGTGGCCCGCAGAGGGGAGAGGCTTCCGGGGCGGCTCCGTCGGGGAGCGATGCCGATCGCTCATGCCACCGCACCGGCGCGCGCCAGCGGGGTCGCCATCGCGCCGATCCGGGCCTCTGGCTCGCGGGATCAGGGGGCTCGTGCGGAGCGTGGTAGCTGGTCGGGCGACGGATCCCGATCCCGCTCTTCCACGGTGCCGGTACGGTGCCGGGGCGCGCGGTGCTGGCTGCCCTCACGGAACCGGAGACCGGTGCCCTGGTCGAGGTGAAGGACGACCGGCCGCTGAGGCGCTTCACGCAGACCGAGGTCGAGGCGGTGAGGGAGGCGGTGGCGCTCGTCGATGCGGCCGGGGCGTCGTTCGGCGCAATCCGCATCGCAGGCGGGGCCGGATGCCGTCACCTCGATCCCCCGGGGCTGACGCCGCCGGCCGGGCGGGTGACCGGCGCGGTCCGACGGATCAGTACTCGACGAACTCGCCGAGCCGGCCGGCGAGGCGGTAGGCGCGCTCGCGGGTGAGGCCGCGCAGGATCACCCGGGCATCGCTGTAGAGCGTGAAGGTGCCGTCCGCGTCGGCCTGGATCCGGATGCCCTCGTGCATCGCCTGCTTCATGGCTCGACGCCCTCCCCTGTCGCTGCGGCCCCTGTCCGGGGCGCGGAGGGAAACGCGCGGGAGCGCCGGAGGGTACGGCACCCGATCATATTTTTTAAACCATCGCGCGCGCGAAAAATGATCGCCCCCCGGAACCTTCGCCGTGGGATGAACCTTTCCCGTGACCCGCCCCGAGCGGGAAAAACCTCCCGCCTCGGCGGGCCGGCTCGCGCCCCGAGGGCGGGAGCCGCGCAAGAGGAGACACCAAGATGAAGACGCTGACTCTGGGCCTCGCGGCGGCCGCCGTTCTCGGCGCCCTCACCTTTGGCGGCGCGGCCTCTGCGGCCCCGGCGAGCCCGGCTGGCCTCCAGGCCGCTCCCATGGTGGAGACCGTGCAGATGACCCGCGGCGAGCGCCGGATGATGCGTCATCACCGGATGCACCGGCACATGATGCACCGCCGCCACATGATGCACCGGCGGCACATGATGCGTCACCGCCACATGCATCGCCATATGCACCGCATGTAATACCAACGGTCGTTGAAGACGACCGTTGGCGCCGGTCTCGGATTTACGCCAAGCCCAATGTCACGGACATCTGGGCTTGGCATTGGAACTTCGAGATCGAGCCAACGGCCGCGTCGATCTTTGGCCTGGCCGAGATCGGATCGATGCGTCAGCATCTTCGGCCGTTGGCATCAGGTCATCCGCTCCGCCCGATGCTCCCATCGGGCGGAGTCGTCTTGCGTCAGAACGGCCGATTGGCGAGGGCCGGCTTGCCGGCCAGGATCCGCTCGTCGACCTGGCGCACGTCGCGCAGGCCGCACATCGCCATCGTGACGTCGAGTTCCTTGCGGATGATGTCGAGGCACTGGGTCACGCCCGCCTCCCCGCCGGCCCCGAGTCCGTACAGGAAGGCCCGGCCGATGAAGACGCCGTGGGCGCCGAGCGCCAGCGCCTTGATGACGTCCTGGCCCGAGCGGATGCCGCCATCCATCAGCACCTCGATCCGGTCGCCCACGGTCCGGACGATGTCGGGCAGGGCCGCGATCGACGAGATTGCCCCGTCGAGCTGACGGCCACCGTGGTTGGAGACGATCAGCGCCTCGGCGCCGCTCTGGGCGGCCAGTTCCGCATCCTCGGGATCGAGGATCCCCTTGAGGATCAGCTTGCCGCCCCAACGGTCGCGGATGCGCTTGACGTCGTCCCAGTTGAGGCGGGGATCGAACTGCTCGGCGGTCCAGGACGAGAGCGAGCGGAGATCCCCCACCCCTTGCGCGTGCCCGACGATGTTGCGGAAGGTGCGGCGCTGGGTGCGCAGCATGTTGAGGCACCAGCGCGGCTTCGTCGCCAGGTTGACGATGTTGGGAATCGTCATCCGGGGCGGGGTCGAGAGGCCGTTCTTCACGTCCTTGTGGCGCTGGCCCAGGATCTGGAGATCGAGGGTGAGCACCAGGGCCGAGCATTGCGCCGCCTTGGCGCGGTCGATCAGCCGGTCGATGAAGTCCCGGTCGCGCATCACGTAGAGCTGGAACCAGAACGGCGCGTCGGTATTCTCGGCCACGTCCTCGATCGAGCAGATGCTCATGGTCGACAGCGTGAACGGCACGCCGGCCTTGGCGGCGGCGCGGGCGGCCAGGATCTCGCCGTCGGCGTGCTGCATGCCGGTCAGGCCGGTCGGCGCGAGCGCCACCGGCATGCTGACGGGCAGGCCCACCATGGTGCTGGCGAGCGTGCGGTTCGTCATGTCGACGGCGACGCGCTGGCGCAGCTTGATCGTCGAAAAATCGTCCTCGTTCGCCCGGTAGGTGCCCTCCGAGTACGAGCCGGAATCGGCGTAGTCGTAGAACATCCGCGGCACCCGCCGCTCGGCGAGCACGCGCAGGTCCTCGATGCAGGTGACGGGGCCGCTCGTGAAGAACCGCGACGTCCAGGAGGGCGGCCGCGACGAGGGCATTCGGGTGGCGTGCATGGCGTCTCGCTCGTTTCCGTCTCTTCTCGCCCCGCGCCGGGACAGCCTTTGGCCCGGCACGCGGGTTTTTGGTCTCACGCCCGCCCGGGATACAATCAACCGTTCGGGTCTGACCATCGTTTTCGCCCTGCGCCCGGCGCGGCCCGACACCGCGCGGATCAGGGGACGACCTCCTCCCGCGGGGTCGCGCTGAGTTCGGCCCAGTCCAGTTCCTCTTCGAGGCGCAGGTAGGCGTCGTCGCCGATCTCGTCGCGCTCGCGCAACGACAGGATCACCGCCCGGGCGGCCTCGACGGCGCGGCGGCGCAAGCGATCGGCGGGCAGGCTCGCCGGGGCGAGGCCCTCGTCATGCTCCTCCGCCTCGCGCAACGCCACGTCGAATTCCCGCCGCAGGGCCTCGGCATGGGGCGAGGTCTCGTCGGCCAGGCTGTCGCGGGCCGCCCGGTAGGCCGCGGCGCGGGCCCGGCCGATCTCGATCCCGACCGGATCGTCGTCGCCGAGCGAGAACCAGGCGAGCAGCGGGCGCAAGGTCAGGACCTGGATCACCAGGGTGCCGAGCACGACGCAGAACGCCGTCAGCACCACGAGGCCGCGATGCGGGAAGTCGCCCGGCAGCGCCAGGGCGAGCGCGATGGTGACGACGCCGCGCATGCCGCACCAGGCCACGATCGTGCCCGAGCGCAGACCGATCGGCTGGGGTCCGACAGGCCCGGCGAGGCGGTGCCAGAGCCGGGCGGCGGCCCGGGCGCCGAGCACCCAGGCGAGACGCACCGCGACCGTGGTGCCGAACACCGCCGCGGCGACGACCGCCGTGCGGCGTCGCTCCTCCGGGCTCAGGCCCTCGAGGATCGGGCCGATCTGGAGGCCGATCAGCACGAAGGCGAGCACGTTGAGCACGAACACCGCCGTCTCCCAGACGGTGTTGGAGGTGACCCGGAGATGGGCCGGCATGGTCTGGGGCGAGAGCCGCGACACCGTCAGCCCGAAGCTCACCACCGTCAGCACGCCCGAGACCTCGACCCGCTCGGCGGCGAGCCAGAGGCCGAAGGTGGCGACGAATTGCAGCACCACGGCGCTCGGCGGATCGGTGACCCGGCGCATCAGCCGGACGTAGAGCATCGCCAGGACCGGCCCGGCGATGATCCCGCCGACGATGCCGATCAGGAAGGTCGGGGCGACCTCGGCGACCGAGAACGAGCCGGTCGCCACGGCCCCCAGGCCCAAGCGGTAGATCAGCAGCGACGAGGCGTCGTTGAACAGGCTCTCGCCCTTGAGGATGGTGACGAGGCGGTGCGGCAGGCGGACATGCGCCAGCACCGAGAGCGCCGCCACCGCATCCGGCGGCGCCACGATGGCGCCGAGCACGATGCCGGCGGAAAGCGGCATGTCGGGGACGAGCCAGTGCACCACCAGGGCCACCGCCACGGTCGTGACCCCGACCGCCCCGACGACGAGGCCGGCGATCGGCAACCCGTTGCGCTTCAGGTCGCGCAGGCTGGTGTCAGAGGCGGCGTCGAGCAGGACCGGGGCGAGGAACAAGGCCAGCGCCAGGTCGGGATCGAGGCCCGGCCGCGGCACCTGCGGCACGAAGGCCAGCATCACCCCGCCGATGGCGAGAAAGGCCGGGAACGGCGCCCCGAGGCGCCGCGCCACCCCGGCGAGCAGGACCGCGACGACGAGCACGCCGGCGATCCATTCGAAGATCAGCATCATCCCTCCCGTCTGAAGGAGGGCAACGCGCGCGGGGCGTGGGTGGTTGAGGGACGCTCAGTCGCGCGGCAGGGCGGCCTGCAACTCGGCGATCTGGCCCGGGCGCAGGATGTGCCCGTCGGCGAGGACGATCCAGACCATGCCCGTCTCGATCCGGCCCGCCTCGACCACCGCCTCCCGCAGGGTCACGGTCGGGCGATCGCCGGTCTCGTCGCCCGGCCAGACGACGAGTTGCGCGGGGGTGCTCCAGTCGATGCGGGTGGGGTCGCTCATCACCGCGTCATCACCCTCCATTGCGGCCGGGCCGGGGCGGAATTGGTGCAACGGCGTGGCTGACGATACCCCACCGGTCGCTTGGCCATGTCGCTCTGCCGTCGCGGCTGCGATGCGGAGACCGGCGGCTCTCGCACGCCGCGCGGGGGGTCAGGCCGCGTTGGTGGCGCCGCCGAGACGCTCCATCAGGCTGCGCTCGTAGGCGACCAGCTCGCGCCCGATCTTCAGGGCGCGGTGATATTGCTTGGCCGCGAGTTCGTCCTGGATCGCCACCAGGTAGGGCGCGCTCGTGGGCATGCTGCGCAGGATCTCCATCGATTGCCGCACCAGGAGGTCGTCGGCCTCGATCGGATGGTCGGCGAGGTAGATCAGCTGGAGCGTCACGCACAGGCGCTTGCAGGCGGTGTCGGCGCCGCTCTCCGGGATGATCTCGCTCTCGCGCAGGAACTTGCAGGTGTTCTCGATCAGCAGGTTGGTCGAGCGCTCGCCGTTGCGGAGCGCCGCACCGTTGATGATCAGGCGCTCGAACGGCTTCAGGTGGATGCGCAGGGGCATGGGCGTCGGTCCGTATCAGCTTGAGCGAAGGGTGCGCCTTCCGAGTCTGGTTGCATCCGCTCCGTCACCCCGACGGGCCGGCGGAGGACCGCGCCAGCGGCGCCGTCCCGTGCCGCCCGCCCCCGTCCGGCGCCCGGCCACGGCACGAGGACCGCACGACCGGCCCCACACCATCCGGAGATGGAAGCGGCCGGCGGGCCTGCCCTCGCGGCAGGGCGTTGGAGAGGGAATGGGTGAACATGGGCCCGACGCTAGGGCGCGGACGATTAAGAATTCACTGTATGGATGATCGGAACAACTCGCACAAAGACGGATTTATTGACCATTAACCATAACAGCACGGATCTGATCGGCGCAGCCGTTAGGCTTAAGGAAGAAGAAAGGCCCGCACGGCGATGGTGACGGCGTCGTCAAAAAGACGCCTCGCCCGACGATCAAAAAGGTCGCCACCATGTCCGACATCACCCTCTCGGCCGCCACCCGCCAGAACCTCCTGTCGCTCCAGGATACGGCCGCGCTGCTCTCGACCACGCAGACGCGCCTCTCGACCGGCAAGAAGGTCAACAGCGCCCTCGACAGCCCGGTGAACTACTTCACCGCCCAGAACCTGAATTCGCGGTCGGCGTCCCTGACGAACCTGCTCGACGGGGTGTCGAACGGCATCCAGACGATCCAGGCCGCCAATACCGGGATCACCAAGCTGCGCGGCCTGACCGATCAGCTCAAGGCGATCACCCAGCAGGCGCTGTCGGCCTCCAACGCCTTCTCGGCCAAGGCCAGCATCTCCTCGACCGCCCTTTCCGGCGCTACCGCCAACAACCTTCTCTCCGTCGGCGCCACCACCGCCGTCGCCGAGGCCGCGATCGGTGCCGCCACCGGTGTCACTCAGAAGACCGTGACCGGCACTGTCGACATCAGCTCCACCGCCAACATCCAGACCAACTTCTTCACCGCGGCAACGTCGGTCAAGACTGTCACGATCGACGGCGTCAACGTCACCCTGACCAAGGGCATCGACGACACCAGCCCGGCGGACTTCATCACCTCGATCAACACCCAGCTCAAGGCCGGCGGTTCCTCCGTCGTCGCGTCCTTGAGCGGCAGCAACATCCGCATCACCGGCACCGCAGACGGTGGCACCTTCTCGATCGGCACCGATGCGGGGACGACCTCGCTGTTCGGCGCCACGCCCACCGTGGTCGCCAACGTGTTCGTGCCGACCGCCACCTCGCTCGCCACCGGCGCCGGCTTCAACGTCGGCGACAACTTCACCGTCAACGGCCAGATCGTCACGGTGGGCCGCACCGACACCCTGAGTTCCCTCGCGCAGAAGGTGAGCACGGCCACCAACGGCACGGTCAGCGCCACCTACGACGCCGCCGCCCGCAAGTTCAGCTTCACGGCGGCGGATTCGGCGACCGGCATCGTGCTGGGCGACGGCAGCACGGCGACCGCGAAGGTGTCGAACCTCGGCTTTGCGATCAACAAAACCTACGGGGCTGGGCAGGGCTCCACGACGGCGTCGCTGGTAGGCGGCGTCGTGACCCAGAACTTCACCAAAAGCGCCCTCGACAGCAAGTCCATTTCTGTCAAGGTGGGCAGCGGCAACCCGATCACCCTGACTTTCGGCACGGCTGCGGGCCAGATTGCGACGCTCAACCAGCTCAACGCCGCCCTGGCCCCAGCCAACGCGATGGCAAGCATCGACAGCACCACCGGTGCGCTGAAGATCAGCACCACCAACGAGTCGGGCGCCGACAACCTGACGCTGTCGACGGCGACCGTCCCCGGCAACCCGTTCAGCACCGCGACCTCGAGCGCGATCATCAGCGGTGACGGCGCCAACACCCGCAACGGCTTGGTGAACACCTACAACGGCCTGCTGAGCCAGATCGACCAGATGGCGGCGGATGCCGGCTTCAACGGCACGAACCTGTTGGCCGGCGACACGATCAACGTCAGCTTCAACGAGAAGGGCACCTCTTCGCTCAAGATCGCCGGCACGGCCGTGACGGCGTCGGGTCTCAATCTGATTGCGGTCGGCCAGACCGACTTCCAGGACGGCAACTCGATCAACGCCGTGATCGCCACGATCAACAGCGCCAATGCCGCGCTGCAGAGCCAGGCCTCGGCTCTGGGTGCGAACCTGGCGGTGGTGCAGAACCGGCAGGACTTCACCAAGCAGATGATCAACGTGCTCGACACGGGCGCGGCGAACCTGACGAACGCCGACCTGAACGAGGAGGCGGCGAACTCGCAGGCTCTCTCGACGCGCAACTCGCTCGGCATCTCGGCCCTGTCGCTCGCCAACCAGGCCCAGCAGGGCATCCTCCAGCTCCTGCGCGGCTGATCGCGCAAGCGGAACAGGCTCGGGCTCTCCGCCTCTCGTATGAGAAGCGGGGATACCGGGCTATTTTGCGTCCCGAACGGCTCCGCTACGATGGGCCACGGGACATGTGGCCCATTGCTTCACATCGTACTGCGCCGATTCCAAAGAATCCCAAGTAGATGCGTATGATGCGCGTCTGCTTGGGATTTTTCGTTGTGCCCGAGGCTGCTCAACTCGTCGCGCCAATTATCCACACAGGAAATGACACGGCGGGTTGGGCGGTGGGGGGCGACGGTAGCAGCACCACGGGCCACCGGACCAGCTGGCCACAGGAGCGACAATATCTGCCGTGGAGATCGCAGTCGCATCCTTCCAGAGGCCGCTGGTGCCTGACGAGGCCCTTACCAGCGCAAGCCATTGCCATCTCACATTCGATCCCTTGGCCAATCGCTCTCAGCCGCGCACGAATCATGGTAACCTCCGCATTAAGGTAAATCGATCAGTAGAGACGAGCATGAACATTAACGTTTTGAAAGTCATGACCTTCGGATCCAGGGGATCGGTGGCCTTTTCAGCTTTGCGGTAAGGACCGGGCAAGGGCGGCTGGACCAATCTGATCTCGCCTTCAAAACACGAAGGTCTTCCGATCAATAGGATCGTCTCATGTCTTCCGGCATCACCCTCTCGGCCGCCACCCGCCAGAACCTCCTGTCGCTTCAGGGCACTGCCGACCTGCTCTCGACCACGCAGACGCGCCTCGCGACCGGCAAGAAGGTCAACAGCGCCCTCGACAGCCCGAGCAACTACTTCACCGCCCAGAGCCTGTCCTCGCGTTCGTCGGCCCTGAGCAATCTGCTCGACGGGGTGTCGAACGGCATCCAGACGATCCAGGCCGCCAATACCGGCCTCACCAAGCTGCAAGGGCTGACCGACCAGCTCAAGTCGGTCGCCCAGCAGGCCCTCTCATCTTCCAACGCCTTCACCGCCAAGGCCAGCATCGCCTCGACCTCCCTGTCCGGCGCCACCGCCAACAACCTCCTGTCGGTCGGTGCCACCACTGCCGTCGCCGAGAACGCGATCGGCGCGTCGACCGGCGCCGCCGCCCGGGTCCTCACCACCACCGTCGACGTGAGCACCCAGTCGAACATCCAGACCAACTTCTTCGGCGCCTCGGCCTCCAGCAAGACGGTTACGATCGACGGCGTCGGCGTCACCCTGACCAAGGGCATCGACGACACCACGCAGGCGAACTTCGTCTCTGCGATCAATACGCAGCTCAAGGCCGCCGGCTCTTCGGTCGTGGCGGCCGTCAGCGGCAACAACATCTCCTTCACCGGCACCGCCGACGGCGGCACCTTCTCGCTCGGTACCGACGCGCAATCGGCCTCGCTGTTCGGCGCCACGCCCACCGTGACCACCGCCGGCGTGTTCGTGCCGACCGCCACCTCGCTCGCCACCGGCGCCGGCTTCAGCGTCGGCGACACGTTCACCGTCAACGGCCAGGCCGTGACCGTGGGCCGCTCCGACACTCTCAGCTCGCTCGCCCAGAAGGTGAGCACGGCCACCAACGGCACGGTCAGCGCCAGCTACGATGCCACCGCCCGGAAGTTCAGCTTCACGGCCGCCGACTCGGCGACCGGGATTGTGCTGGGCGACGGCAGCACCTCGACCGGGAAGGTGTCGAACCTCGGCTTCTCGCTCCTAAAGACCTACGGTGCCGGCCAGGGCTCCACGACGGCAACACTGGTCGCCGGCGTGGCGACTCAGAGCTTCACCAAGAGCGCACTCGACAGCAAGTCGATCACCGTCAAGGTCGCGAGCGGCAACTCGGTCAGCCTGAGCTTCGGCACGGCTGCGGGCCAGATCTCGACCCTCAACCAGCTCAACGCCGCCTTGGCTCCGGCCAACGCGATGGCGAGCATCGACAACACAACCGGCGCGATCAAGATCACCACGACCAACGAGTCGGGTGCCGACAACCTGACCGTGTCGGCGAGCGGTGCTGGTAACCCGTTCAGCACCAGCACGTCGAGCGCGATCATCAGCGGTGACGGCTCCAACACCCGCAACAACCTGGTGACCACCTACAACAACCTGCTCTCCCAGATCGACCAGATGGCGGCGGATTCCGGCTTCAACGGCACGAACCTGCTGGCCGGCGACACTGTCAACGTCAGCTTCAACGAGAAGGGCACCTCCTCGCTGAAGATCTCAGGCACGCAGGTCACGGCCTCCCTGCTCGGCATGACTGCCGTCGGTCAGACCGACTTCCAGGACAGCAATTCGATCAACGCTGTGATCTCGAACATCAACAGCGCGTCGAGCCAGCTGAAGAACCAGGCTTCGACCCTGGGCGCGAACCTGGCGGTGGTGCAGAACCGGCAGGACTTCACCAAGCAGATGATCAACGTGCTCGATGCGGGCGCGGCGAACCTGACGAATGCGGATCTGAACGAGGAAGCGGCGAACTCGCAGGCGCTCTCGACCCGCAACTCGCTCGGCATCTCGGCCCTGTCGCTCGCCAACCAGTCGCAGCAGGGCATCCTCCAGCTCCTGCGCTGACCCCTGCCCGAGCGGCCTCCGCAAGACCCGCACCCGGTCCTGCGGAACGGTCCCTCGCAGAAGACCGCCTCGCGCTACGTCCCCTCGCGGACACTCACCGCGGCGGGACGAAAACGGAAGCGGCTTCCGCGGCCCTTCGGGACCGCGGGGCCGCCGAAACCCTGAAGACCAGGCGGCCGGGGCGCGAGCCCCGGCCGCTTCTCGTCGTCAGGTGGGGCCCACCAGCCCCTCCGGCCGCTTCACCTCGATCTCCACGAAGGCGATCGGATGGTCGGAGCCGTTCTGGACGTCGTGGCGGATGCCGGCCGGGCGGCGGTAGGACTGGCCGTGGGCGAGCGGCACCTCGGTGACCTGCGTGCCGTCGTGGACCCGCAGGGTGCCCGCCGTGATCATCACCACGAAATAGGGCCAGCCATGCTCGTGCCAGCCGGTGACGGCGCCGGGCGAAAAATCCCAGCGGGTGATGCGGACAATGTCGTCGTCGTGCTGGACGGTCGGAACCGCGGGAATCGTGCAGGCGAAGGCCATCGGGGAACGCTCCTCAGCGGGCGGATTCGAAGCCGGCGAGAAAAGCCGTCAGGTTCCGGCCCAGCAGGTCGGAGAGGTAGCCGCCCTCCTGCACCAGCACGGTCGGCAGGTTCAGGCGGGCGAGCGCGGCGCCGATCCGCGAAAACCCCTCGGTGGTGATGGCGAGGCCGGCGAGCGGATCGTGCTCCGAGGCGTCGAGGCCCAACGCCACCACGAGCGCCGTCGGCGCGAAGGCCCGGATCGTGCGGCTCGCCACGCCCTCCAGCACCGCCATGTAATCGTCGTCGCCGGTGCCGAGGGCCAGCGGCAGGTTGAGGTTGGCGCCAATCCCCTCCCCGTCCCCGCGCTCGTGGGCGTAACCCCAGACGAAGGGGTAGAAGCCGCGCGGATCGGCGTGGAGCGAGACGGTGAGCACGCTCGGATCACGGTAGAAGATGCCCTGCGTGCCGTTGCCGTGATGCACGTCGACGTCGAGCACCGCCACGCGGGCGTGGCGTTGGCGCAGATGGGCGGCGGCGACCGCGCTGTTGTTGAAGTAGCAATGGCCCCCGGCCCGGTCGCGATAGGCGTGGTGGCCGGGCGGGCGGCACAGCGCATAGGCGGCGTCCTCGCCGTCGAGGACGAGTTGCGCCGCGCTCGCCGCCACATCCGTTGCGGCACAGGCCGCCGCATAGGTGCCCGGGCCGATCGGGCAGGCGGTGTCGACGGTGTGCCAGCCGAGCCGGCCGACGATGTGGGTCGGGTAGGTCGCGGCCGCGCGCACCGGGTGGATGTTGGCGATCATCTCGGGGCCGTGGTCGGGCAGCGCCTCCCACGCTTCCCATGCCTCCGCCAGGAAGGCGAGATAATCGGGGCTGTGCACCCGCGCCCGGGCGCCCGCGCCGTGGTCTTGCGGCGCCACCACCGCATGGTGCCCGGCCGCGAGGCCGGCGAGCAGCCGGTCGGCCCGCTCGGGCTGGTCGGCGGCGGGCTTCACCTGGCCGCGCACCAGGAAGAATTTGGGGTCGTGGCGGCGGTGGTCCTCGGAATGGACGGCCTTCATGGGATCTCCGGGATCAGGCTTCGGGAGGGAGGATGCGGGACGGCTTCGGAGGGGCGAGGCTCTCGAGCAGCCGGACGACCTCCCGGCGGGCGACGCCGAGATGGTGGTCGACATGCGCGACGATGCGCTCCGGGTGGCCGGCCTCGATGGCCGCCAGCACCGGCTCGTGGGTGCGGGCGATCTCGGCGGGGTCGTCGTAGAGCCGGCCGATCAGCCCGATGACGATCCGCAATTCCGAGGCCAGGCCGTCGAACAGGCGCAGCAGCCGGCCGTTGCCGGCGGCCTCGCAGATCAGGCGGTGGAACTGGTAATCGGCCTCGACGATCGTCGCCGGGTCGTCGCGCCGGGCGATCTCGTGCATCAGGTCGAGCTGGCGGCGCAAGGCGTCCCGCCGCGCGGGCGTCAGGCGCCGGGCCGCCTCGACCGCGGCGTGGCGCTCGACGCAGAGGCGCAAGTCGTAGAGTTCGTCCACCTCCTGGCTCGAGAGTTCGCGCACGAAGAAGCCGCGCCGCGGCGACGCCTTGAGCAGCCCCTGGCTCTCGAGCAGGCGCGCCGCCTCCCGCACCGGTGCCCGGCTGATGCCGAGTTCCCGGGCCACCGCCGCCTCCGCCACCTTGGCGCCGGGCGGAAGCCGCCCCTGGACGATCGCGTCGGTGAGCCGGCGCGCGACCTGGCGCACGAGATCGCTCTCGGCCAGGACCGGCAATCCGACGGGTCGGGACATCGCGCGCATCGCACCTCCGTGGGCTCATTGTGCAATGCGTAGGCGTCGATTGTCGACACTTTTGGCTTGATCGACGGCCGAGGCCGGGCCAGTCTAGCGTGGCGCCGGATGATCAACACACCCATTCGGGCCCGGCCTGGCCGTCAGTGGCGAGATCTCGCCGCTACGCCGCCGGTTCACGAGCAAGTCATGCGGCAGGGCCGATCGGCCCGACATTGCCCGCGAGGAGGTCCGATGGCGTCGTCTGCTCATTCTCCCGCCGACGAGACTGCGCGGCGCATCCGCGTCGACCTGGCGGCAGCCTACCGGCTGATCCACCGCCTCGGCCTCGACGACAGCATCTACACGCATATCTCGGCCCGGCTGCCGGGGCCCGAGCACCGCTTCCTGATCAACCCCTACGGCCTGCGCTTCGAGGAGGTGAAGGCCGGCAACCTCGTCACCGTCGATCTCGAAGGGCGGGTGGTCGACGACCCCTGCGGGCTCGGCATCAACCCGGCCGGCTTCACCATCCACAGCGCGGTCCACGCCGCCCGGGAGGACGCGCTGTGCGTGCTCCACACCCACACGGTGGCGGGCGTCGCCGTCTCCTGCCAGGAGGAGGGGCTGCTGCCGTTGAACCAATGGTCGATGCAGTTTGCCGGCCGCCTCGCCTACCACGATTACGAGGGCATCGCGCTCGACCTCGACGAGCGCGAGCGCCTGGTGGCCGATCTCGGCGACAAGCCCGTGATGGTGTTGCGCAACCACGGCATGCTGACCTGCGGCCGCTCTGTCGCCGAGGCGTTCAAGCTGATGCACAACCTGGAGCGCTCCTGCCGCGCCCAGCTCGCGCTGCAAGCCGCCGGCGCCCCGCTGATCCGCCCCTCGGCGGCGGTCGCGCAGAAGACCGCCGGGCAATACGCCTCGTTCTACGACAAGATGGAGACGGGCCAGTTGCCCGACACCGAGTGGGACGCCTTCAAGCGCATGCTGGCGCGCAGCGACCCGGATTATCAAGACTAAGCAGATTTCGCCGAAGCGGTCACCGGTTCGGCGGCAAAAATCTGCGGCAAAGCAAGAGACTAAGCGGACGAAGCGTTGGCCTGCCAACGCAAGTCTGCTTAGAGCCAGGCTGATCTCGATCGGGCAGGCCGCCACCCTCATTCCTCTCGGCCTGATCGGTCTCACCGTTCGAAACATCGTGCGCCTGCCCTCTCCCTTAATCAGGAGGGAGCGGTGCTTGCACGTCCACCGCAGCGACAGGGACCAAAGGGAACTCGACCGATGCTCAAGACGCTCATGGCCGGCACCGTGCTCTCCCTGGCGCTCGCCGGCACGGCGCTGGCGCAAGGCACGCCCTCATCCGCGACCCCGAAGCCCGGCGGCACCGCCAACGCGGTGATCCAGCCCGAGCCGCCCGGCCTGATGCTCGGGATGGTGCAGAACGGCCCGACCCAGATGGTGGCCGGCAACATCTACGAGGGCCTGCTGCGCTACGATTCCGCCCTCAAGCCCCTGCCCGGCCTCGCCGAGAGCTGGAGCGTCTCCGAGGACGGCAAGACCTACATCTTCAAACTCGTGAAGAACGCCACCTGGCACGACGGCAAGCCGTTCACCGCCGACGACGTGGTCTTCTCGGTCGAGCTGCTGCGCCAGACCCATGCCCGGGCCCGCGGCAACCTCACCCGGGTGGCGAGCGTGACCGCACCCGATCCGTACACGGTGGTGTTCACCCTGTCCGAGCCGTTCGGTCCCTTCCTCGGCATCTTCGAGGTCGGCTCGCTGCCGATGATCCCCAAGCACATCTATGCCGGCACCGACTACAAGACCAACCCGGCCAACAACACGCCGATCGGCACCGGCCCCTACATGTTCAAGGAGTGGAAGAAGGGCTCCTATATCCGGCTGGTCAAGAACCCGAACTATCACGTAGCCGGCAAGCCGTATCTGGACGAGATCTACTGGCACGTGATTCCCGATGCTGCCGCCCGGGCGGTGGCGTTCGAGACCGGCAAGGTCGACATCCTGCCCGGCGGCTCGGTCGAGAATTTCGACGTGCCGCGGCTCTCCAAGATCAAGGGCGCCTGCTCGACCACCAAGGGCTGGGAGTTCTTCAGCCCGCATTCCTGGCTCTGGCTCAACAACCGCAAGGGCCCGACCGCCAACAAGGCGTTCCGCCAGGCGGTGTCCTACGCCCTCGACCGGGATTTTGCCCGCGACGTGGTGTGGAACGGGCTCGGCAAGCCGGCGACCGGCCCGTTCTCCTCCACCGTGCGCTACCACGACCCGAAGGCGGCGAAGTATGCCTACGACCCGGCCAAGGCCAAGGCGCTGCTCAAGGAATCCGGCTACAAGGGCGAGACCGTGCGGCTCCTGCCGCTGCCCTACGGCGAGACCTGGCAGCGCTGGGCCGAGGCGGTGAAGCAGAACCTGGAGGATGCCGGCATCAAGGTCGAGATGGTGGCCACCGACGTCGCCGGCTGGAACCAGAAGACCTCCGAGTGGGATTACGACATCGCCTTCACCTACCTCTACCAATATGGTGACCCCGCCCTGGGGGTCGGGCGCAACTACGTCTCGTCCCAGATCGCCAAGGGCTCGCCGTTCAACAACGTCGAGGGCTACTCGAACCCGAGCGTCGACGAGGCGTTCGCGAAGGGCGCGGTGGCGGTGGGCGACGACGCGCGCCGGCCGATCTACGAGGCGGTGCAGAAGACCCTGGTCGAGGACGCGCCGGTGGCGTGGCTGCTCGAGCTGCAATTCCCCACCATCACCCGCTGCAAGGTCCACGACCTCGTCACCACCGGCATCGGGGTCAATGACGGCTTTCGCGATGCCTGGATCGAGCGCTGACGGCCGCGTTCGGATCTGACGGATCATGGCTCGGGGGCTGAAGGATAACGCATGGTGAGCTTCGTCGCGCGGCGGATCGCGAAGGGCATCGTGGTGCTCCTCGCGATCGTGGTCCTGAACTTCTTCCTGATCCGCCTCGCCCCCGGCGACCCGGCCCTGGTGATGGCCGGGGAGGCGGGGGCGGGCGACGAGGCTTTCATCGCCCAGCTGCGGGAGAAATTCGCCCTCGACCAGCCGCTGCCGAGCCAGCTCGCCGCCTATCTCGGCAGCATGGCCAGGCTCGATCTCGGCTATTCGGTGCGCCAGCAGATGCCGGTGGCGACGCTGATCGGCGAGCGGCTGCCGGCGACGCTGCTGCTGACCGGCAGCGCCTTCGCGATCTCGCTCTCGCTCGGGGTGCTGTTGGGTGCCCTTGCCGCACGGCGGGCCGGGACGCTCGCCGATACGGCGATCACCGGGGTGGCGCTCCTGTTCTACGCCACGCCGCTGTTCTGGGTCTCGCTGATGGCGATCCTGCTGTTCTCGGTCCGGCTCGACTGGCTGCCGAGCTTCGGCTTCGAGACGGTCGGCGCCGGCTATGCGGGGCTCACCCGCGTTCTCGACATCGCCCACCACCTCGTGCTGCCGGCCCTCACCCTCGGGCTGTTCTTCATGGCGGTCTATGTGCGGATGACCCGTTCCTCGATGCTGGAGGTCTCGCGGCTCGACTTCGTGAAGACCGCGCGGGCCAAGGGCCTGACGGAAGGGGTGATCCAGCGCCGGCACGTCCTGCGCAACGCGCTCCTGCCGGTGGTGACGCTGGCGGGCCTCCAGGCCGGTACCCTCGTCGGCGGTGCGGTGCTCACCGAGACGGTGTTCGCCTGGCCGGGCATCGGGCGGCTGATGTACGACGCCCTGCTCCAGCGCGACTACAACCTGTTGCTCGGCGTCTTCGTGGTCTCCTCCGCGATGGTGCTGGTCTTCAACCTCGTCACCGACGTGGTCTATCGCGCGGTCGATCCCCGCATCGAGGTGGCGTGATGAGCGAGGCCCTGCCCCTGACCGCCGCCGCCCCGGCCCGCCGCCGCGGCCCGCTCGCCGCCTTCCTGCGCCATCCGGGCGCGGTATTCGGCCTCGTGATCCTGACGATCGTCATCGCCGCGGCCCTGCTGGCACCGGTCCTCTACCCGACCTCGCCCTGGCGGATGGTGCAGCGGCCCTTCGTGCCGCCCTTCACCCTGGAGCGGGTTCCCCTCGGCACCGATGCGCTGGGCCGCGACATCGCCGCCGGGCTGATGCACGGGGCCGGCGTCTCGCTCCTCGTCGGTCTCGTCTCGACGCTGGCCGCCCTCGTGATCGGCGTGCCGCTGGGCGCGCTCGCCGGCTATCTCGGCGGACGGGTCGACGACGCGCTGATGCGCTTCACCGAGCTGTTCCAGACCGTGCCGAGCTTCGCCCTCGCCATCGTGCTGGTGGCGATCCTCCAGCCGTCGCTCTCCTCGATGATCCTCGCGATCGCGCTGGTGAGCTGGCCGCCGGTGACCCGGCTGGTGCGGGGCGAGGTGCTGTCCCTGCGCTCGCGCGACTACGTCCAGGCGGCGATCGTGACTGGGCAGACGACCTTCACCATCCTGCGCCGGGAGGTTCTGCCCAACACCCTCTCGCCGATCGTGGTCCTGGCCTCCCTGATGGTGGCGACCGCGATCCTGCTCGAATCCTCCCTCTCGTTCCTCGGCCTCGGCGACCCGAACCGGATGTCCTGGGGCTTCATGGTCGGGGCCGGCCGCACCGTGATCCGGCAGGCGTGGTGGATCACCGCCTTCCCAGGGCTCGTGATCCTGCTCACCGTGCTTGCCCTCAACCTGATCGGCGAGGGGCTGAACGACGCCCTCAACCCGCGCCTGTCCCGGGAGCGCTGACGATGGATGCCGACACGAAGCGGGTCGCCGTCGCGGTCCGCGCCTTGAGCCTCGCCCTGCCGGAGGGCGGCGACCGGGCCAACGCCGTCGACGGCGTGTCGTTCGATCTCGTGGCCGGGGAGATCCTGTGCCTCGTCGGCGAATCGGGCTCGGGCAAGTCGATGTGCGCCCATGCCCTGATGGGCCTGCTGCCGAAGGCGGTGCGTCCGGTCGGCGGCACGATCCGCCTCGGCGAGACGGACCTCCTGGCTCAAGGTGACGCGGCCTGGCGCGACACCCGCGGCCGGCGGATCGCGATGATCTTCCAGGAGCCGATGACGGCGCTCAACCCGCTGATGCGGATCGGCGACCAGATCGCCGAGATGTTCGAGGCCCACGGGATGCTGACCCCGAGGGAGCGGCGGGAGCGCGCGGTGGCGCTCGCCGGCGAGGTCGGGCTGCCGAACCCGGAGCTGATCGTCCGGTCCTATCCGCACCAGCTTTCCGGCGGGCAGCGGCAACGGGCGATGATCGCCATGGCGCTCGCCCTCGAACCCGCGGTGCTGGTCGCCGACGAGCCGACCACCGCCCTCGACGTGACGACCCAGGCGCAGATCCTCGCGCTGATCCGCGACCTCCAGACCCGCCGCAACATGGCGGTCCTGTTCATCACTCACGATTTCGGCGTGGTGGCGGAGATCGCCGACCGGGTGCTGGTGCTGCGCCACGGCCGGGTGGTGGAGGAAGGCCCCGCCGCCGCCGTGCTCGGCCGGCCGCAGGCCGCCTACACGAAAACCCTGCTCGCCGCCGTGCCGACCATGGACCCGCCGGCCCGCCCTCCCCTCGCGGGGCCGAAGGCGGTGGAGGTGGTGGGCCTGACCAAGACCTACGTCACCGGCGGCGGCCTCTTCCGCACGCCGAGGCGCACGGCGGCGGCGCGGGACGTGGGCTTCACGCTTCATCGCGGCGAGACCCTCGGCCTCGTCGGCGAATCGGGCTCGGGCAAGTCCTCGGTCGCGCGCCTCGTGATGCGGCTGATCGAGCCGGATGCGGGCCGGGTGCGCCTCGGCGACACCGACCTGACCGGGCTCACGGGCGAGGCCCTGCGCCAGGCCCGCAGCCGGATCCAGATGGTGTTCCAGGATCCCTTCGCGTCGCTCAACCCGCGCCGCAGCGTCGGGCGGATCATCGCCGACGGGCCGGTGGCGCATGGGGTGCCACCGGCCGAGGCGATGGAGCGGGCGCGCCGCCTCCTCGCCCTCGTCGGGCTCGACGAGAAGGCGCTGGAGCGGTTCCCGCACGAATTCTCCGGCGGCCAGCGCCAGCGCATCGGCATCGCCCGGGCGCTCGCCCTCGAACCCGAGGTGCTGGTCGCCGACGAGGCGGTCTCGGCCCTCGACGTCTCGGTCCAGGCCCAGGTGCTGGCGCTGCTGGAAGACCTGAAGGCGCGGCTCGGCCTGTCGATGCTGTTCATCACCCACGACCTGCGGGTGGCGGCCCAGATCTGCGACCGGATCGCGGTGATGCGCCAGGGCGAGATCGTCGAGCTGAAGACCGCCGGCGCGCTCTTCGCCAACCCGGAGCACCCCTATACCCGCGCGCTCCTCGACGCGGTGCCGGGGCGGGTGCGGCAGGCGGCATGACGATGGACCGCCTGCCCTGCGTGCTGCTCAGCGCCACCGCCGACCTGCGCGGGCTGTTCGGCGCGGCGCTGAGCCAGATCGCCGACCGGGTCGAGATTCTCGATCATCCGGCGGAGAATCCCGAGCGGGTGCGGCTGGCTCTGGGCTGGCGCCCGCCCGCCGACGCGCTGGCGCGCTACCCCAATCTCGCCGCCCTGTGCTCGATCGCGGCGGGGGTCGACAACCTGCTGGCCTGCCCCGGGCGCCCGCCGGACCTGCCGGTGGTGCGGGTGGTCGATCCCGATCAGGCACGGGCGATGTCGGGCTTCGTGCTCTGGCACGTCATCGGCCACCAGCGCGGCTTCGCCGTTTACGCCGCCAACCAGCGTGACCGGGTCTGGCGCCGGCTGCATCCGCGGGACGCGAGCGCGGTGCCGGTCGGCCTCCTCGGTTACGGACAGATCGGCCGGCGGGTCGCCGGTGATCTGGCCGCCCTCGGCTTCCCGGTGCGGGCCTGGAGCCGCACGCCGCACGAGGCCGATCCCGGCATCACCCACCATCACGGCCCGGACGGGCTCGGGGCGATGCTCGGCGCGAGCGAGGTCCTGGTGAACCTGCTGCCGCTGACCCCGGAGACGCGCGGCCTCCTCGATGCGCGCCTGTTCTCCCGCCTGCGCCCGGGCGGCTATGTGATCCAGGTCGGCCGCGGCGAGCATCTGGTCGAGGCCGACCTGCTGGCGGCGCTCGCATCCGGCCATCTCGCCGGCGCGGCCCTCGACGTGTTCGCCACCGAGCCGCTGCCCGCGGGCCATCCGTTCTGGGATCACCCGGCGATCCGCATCACCCCGCACGAGGCGTGCGAGGCGAGCCCGCAAGCGGTCGCCCGCACCCTGCTCGCCACGGCCGAGGCCGTGCGCGCGGGCCGGGTGCCGCCGGATACGGTGGATGCGGCGCGCGGTTATTGACCGCCCTTACTTGCGGATTGCCGCGCTTCTTCCCTCGCGGTATGATCGCTTCGTGGACCGGGACTGGACCCGGCAGGAGGGCGAGCCATGGAATCCATCCATGCCCGCCCCGTCCTCTGACGGGGCAAAGACGCAAGGCTCCCCGCGCGTGCGGCGGACCGGCGTTCTGACGCGGCGAGGCGGCTTGTCCGCCCGCTGAAGCTCGTCTTCAGGTCGCTCCGGCGGCCCCGGAATCCACATCCCTCATGGGCAATTCGATCATCGCCACGCGCGCCCCTGGCGTTCGCGTGGTCGCCTCCGCCTCGACCTGGATCGAGGGCGAGGCCCTGCGCCAGCTCGACGAGACCGGCGCCCTTCCCGGCATGCGCGAGACTGTCGGCATGCCGGACCTCCACCCCGGCAAGAACGGCCCGGTCGGGGCGGCCTTCCTGTCGGAGGGCCTGATCCGGCCGACCCTGGTCGGGTCCGACATCGGCTGCGGCATGGCGCTGTGGCAGACCGACCTCCCGGCGCGCCGGGCCGATCCGGAGCGGATCGCTGCCCGGCTCGACGGGCTCGACGCGCCGTGGGACGGCGACGTCGCCGGCTGGCTTACCGAGCGCGGCGTCCCGCCCACGCCCTACGACGCCGCCCTCGGCACGGTCGGGCACGGCAACCACTTCCTGGAGGTGCAGGCGGTCGCCGAGATCCGCGATGCCGACGCGGCGGCGCTGATCGGGCTCGATCCTTCCCGCCTCGCCCTGCTGGTCCATACCGGCAGCCGGGGCCTCGGCGAGTCGATCCTGCGGGCCCATACCGAGCGGCACGGGGCGTCGCCGCTCCGCGCCGACACGCCGGAGGCCGAGTCCTATCTGGCGGCGCACGACGCGGCCGTGGCCTGGGCCCGGGCCAACCGCGACCTCGTCGCCCACCGGGCGCTCGCGGCGCTCGGAGCCGAGGGGCGCTGCCTCCTCGACCTGTGCCATAACGGCATCACGCCGGTGGACGCGGGCGGCTGCCGCTGCCACCTCCACCGCAAGGGCGCGGCCCCGGCCGATCGCGGGCCGGTGGTCGTGCCGGGATCCCGGGGCGACGTGAGCCTCCTCGTCGAGCCGGTCCCGGACCGGGCCGACGCCCTGTGGTCGCTGGCCCATGGCGCCGGGCGCAAGCTCGGGCGGCACGAGGCGAAGGCCAAGCTCAAGGGCCGCCTGCGCCGGGAGGACCTCGCCCGCAACCCCTTCGGCGGCGTGGTGGTCTGCGGCGACGAGCGGCTGCTGTGGGAGGAGGCGGCCCCGGCCTACAAGCCGGCCTCGTCGGTGGTCGGCGACCTGGAGGCGGCCGGGCTCGTCCGCATCGTCGCCGTGCTGCATCCGCGCGTCACCTTCAAGTGCTCGCTCGATCCGGACGGTCCGGCCCGGGCCGACAAGCAGGCCCGCCTGCGCGAGCGCCGCAGCGCCCGCGCGGCCAAGCAATCCGCCAAGCACCCGGAGCGCTGAGATGACGGTCCTGCTGCAACTCAGCGCCGGCCGCGGACCCGGGGAATGCCGGCTCGCCGTCGAGGGCCTGTGCGGCGTGCTGGTGCGGGAGGCCGCGTCGAGCGGCCTTACCGCCACGGTCGTGGAGACGGTGCCGGGGTCCCCCGGGCTGCTCTCCGCCCTCGTCCGCCTCGACGGCGGGGAGGCCGAGGCCGTGGACGCCTGGGCCCGGTCCTGGGAGGGCACCGTCCGGTGGACCTGCCCGAGCCCGCTCCGGCCGGAACACGGGCGCAAGAACTGGTTCGTCTCCGTCGCCCGGGTGGTGCCGCCGCGGATCGAGGATCTCGGCATCCGGGAGGCGGATCTGCGCTGGGAGACCTTCCGCTCCTCCGGCGCCGGCGGCCAGCACGTCAACACGACGGACAGCGCGGTGCGCCTGCGCCACCGGCCGAGCGGCGTCACGATCACCTGCGACACCGAGCGCAGCCAGCACCGCAACCGGGCCCTGGCGCTGACCCGGCTCGGCCTCGCGCTCCGCGCCCGGGCGGACGCCCAGGCGCAGGACGGCGCGCAGGCCCGCTGGGCCCTGACCGTCACGGTCCCGGATCGGGGCGGGAGCGCGGTCCGCGCCTATGCGGGACCGGATTTCGCGCGGGTGCGATGAGCCGCGGCAAGGCCCACGACAGCCGCGCTACGTATCGTTAACCATTCAGGGCGCAGAGTCGCTGTGGCAGAGTCGACACGCCGCAGAGATTCTTTCGGGCGGCTGACTTCGTTTCGCCGTGTTGCGGGGATAAGCTCTGCCATGGCTCACGGCCAAAGGGGGATGGACATGCTCGGGACAGTGACGGCCTTCCTGGCAATCCTGATGGTTCTGGCCCTGCGCAACCTCGCGAAGGCGGCGCTGATGCCGGTCTATGCCGTGCGCGATATCCACCGCGGCCGCTACGTCCGCGGGCTGGTCCTGCTCTCCTGCTCCGGGCTCGCCGCCTGGTCGATCTGGGCCATGACCCACACGGCGTCGAGCAAGCCCGCTCCGGTGGCGGCGGTGATGTATACCGGCTGATCGCGCCACCGCTCCACCGTTTCTTGCACTGCGGCATCGACGCGGGCGCTTCGCGCTGGCGTTCTGCGTCGTTCGGGGCCATATCCTCGCTCGCGTCGCGCGCCCGCCCCTCGGAGGCAGGCCCCGACCAGGCGCCCGAAGGACCGCCATCGTCTGATCGATCCTCCCCCTCGCGGCGCGGGCCGCACGCCAGCGTGGCCTCACGGGCTGCGCTGTCGCGCCGTGCGCCCCCCCGCCAAGAAGAGTCAACCACCATGCTGCGTTCGAAGCAGAAGCCGAAGGTGCAGGATACGGGCTTCGTCCTGTTCGACGTCTATTACGAGGACGGCTCGCGCCGCTCCAACCGCCGGGTCCCCCGGACCGCCATGCTCGACCACGATGTCGACGCCGCCGTCCGCCAGGTGATCGAGGAGCAGGACCGCGACATCGCGGAAAAGTCCGGCCGGCCCCCGCTCGCCATCACCAAGATCCTGCGCTCGGCCGACTGAGCCACCCGCGCGACCGATCGGTGCCGGCCCAGGGCCGGCACCCGCCCACGGCCCCTTATCGTGTCCCGCCGACCCTCGCGGCGGAGGGTTTCGACAGAGCGCGATGGAGCCGCTTCAGGCCCGCATCGTCCCGCGCGCACAGGTCGTGCCGCGTCATCGCGTCGAGGTCTCGCTGGATCTGGTCCCGTGGACCGGGCGGGCCGGCCAGGGCCGCCCCGGTGAGCCACAGCGTGCCCAGCACGGTCGCCACACCGCCCCCGATCCGCCCGCCCATGCCGCTCTCCCTGCAACCTGCGCTTAGCGTGGGGCGAGAGGCGTGAACAACTCATCAACGACACGGACACCGTGAGCCGTTTCATCAGGGGATGTCGCGAGATCGGAAATCCTCCCCTCCGCCTCAGGATGAGGTAATACCAACGGCCGTTGAAAACGACCTTTGGTTCCGTTCTCGAATTTTCGCCAAGCCTTTGGTTTGATATCGAAAATTCGAGATGGGCCAACGGTCCGATGCGTCAGCATCTTGGGCCGTTGGTATAAGGGAGTGGGAGACCCCGTCACTTCCACGTCTTCGATATCAACGGACCTTCAGGGCCGGAGCAGAGCGTAGACATCCCCGGAATTCGCCGCCTGCGGCAGCGCCATCAGATGCGCCGCCATCTCGTCGCGGCCGACGAAGCGGCCGAAGCTTACGCTCTGGCTCTCGCCGAGCGCGACGTCGAACCCGTAAGCGCCGAGAGACGCCAGCCGGTCGAGGCAGCGCAAAGCCACATCCCGGGAGATTGTGGTGAACTCGAAGGACAGGGCGGGGAGCGGAGCCGAGAGACCCGCCAGGACCCGGTCCTCGAACCCCTCGACGTCGATCTTCACGAAGGCCGGGCGCCCGTGCTCGGCCACCAGCCGGTCGAGGGTGGTAGCCGGCACCGTGATCGTCCGGTCCCAGACCTGCCCTTCCCAGCCCGGTGCGCCCAAAGCCCCGGCGACGAACGCTGCGGAAGCCGAGGAGACGGTGGGGTTCGCCACGTTGAGGTGGAAGACGACCTCGCCGGCTTCGTCGCCGGCCGCCGCCGCGACCAGGGTGACGTCGGGATCGCGGCCATGGAGCAGGCGCAAGGCCCGGAGCGGACCGGGCTGCGGCTCCAGGGCGACGACCCGCGCGCCGCAGCGGCGAAAGGCTGCGACGCGATCCCCGACATGGGCGCCGATGTCGAACACGAGATCGCCCGGCCGCACGAAGCGGCGGTAGAGCGCATCCATGGCGGCGTGGGGCGCGTCCGCGCCGCGGTAGATCCGCAGCGAGCGGCCGATCGCGGCGGCGGTGCCTTTCGGGCGGGTCATCGGCGTGCTCCGGGTTCTCGCCCGGAGCCCTATCAGTAGATCGCCGGCTCGGGCACCGGGGCGCCGTACTCGGTGCGCAGGAAGTCGAAGTCGCAGCCCTCGTCCGCCTGCTGGATGTGGCGCGAGAACATCACGCCGTAGCCGCGCTCGTAGCGGGGCGCCGGCGGGGTCCAGGCGGCGCGGCGGCGCTCCAGCTCGTCGTCGGACACCTCCATGCGGATCGCCCTCGCCTCGACGTCGACGCTGACGATGTCGCCGGTGCGGAGCAAAGCCAGCGGCCCGCCGATGAAGGATTCCGGCGCGACATGGAGCACGCAGGCGCCGTAGCTGGTGCCGCTCATCCGGGCATCCGACAGGCGCAGCATGTCGCGATGCCCCTCTTTCAGCAGCTTCTTCGGCATCGGCAGCATGCCCCATTCGGGCATCCCCGGCCCGCCCTGCGGTCCGGCATTGCGCAGGACCAGGACGTGGTCGGCGGTGACATCGAGAGTCTCGTCGTCGATCGCCGCCTTGAGCGACGGGTAGTCGTCGAAGACCAGCGCCGGGCCGGAATGCTTGAGGAAGCGCTGGTCCATCGCCGCCGGCTTGATGACGCAGCCGCTCGGCGCGAGGTTTCCTTTCAGCACCGCCAGCGAGCCCTGGCCGTAGACCGGGTTCGAGAGCGGCCGGATCACGTCGGCATTGTAGACCTTGGCGCCTTCGATCGCCGCGCCGAGCGTCTGCCCGCTGACCGTCAGGCAATCGAGGTTCAGGTGCTCGCGGATCTCGTTCATCAGCGCCCGGATGCCGCCGGCGTAGAAGAAATCCTCCATCAGGTAGGCGTTGCCGCTCGGGCGCACGTTGCCGATCACCGGGACGCGGCGGCTGAACCGCTCGAAATCGTCGAGGCCGATGGCGTGGCCGGCCCGGCGCGCCATCGCGATCAGGTGGATGATGGCGTTGGTCGAGCAGCCCATCGCCATGGCGACCGCGATGGCGTTCTCGTAGGCCGCGCGGGTCTGGATCCGTTGCGGCGTCAGGTCCTCCCACACCATGTCGACGATGCGCCGGCCGGATTCCGAGCACAGCCGGATATGGCCGGCATCCGCCGCCGGGATCGACGAGCCGCCGGGCAGCACCATGCCGACCGCTTCGGCGATCGCCGTCATGGTCGAGGCGGTGCCCATGGTCATGCAGGTGCCGTAGGAGCGGGCGATGCCGCCCTCGATCCCGAGCCAGTCCTGGTCGGTGATCCTGCCGGCGCGCAATTCGTCCCAATACTTCCAGCTATCGGAGCCCGAGCCCAGCACCTTGCCCTGCCAGTTGCCGCGCAGCATCGGCCCCGCGGGAATGTAGATCGCCGGCAGGTTCATGCTGGTGGCGCCGAGCAGCAGACCGGGCGTGGACTTGTCGCAGCCGCCCATCAGCACCGCGCCGTCGACCGGATGGGAGCGCAGCAGCTCCTCGGTCTCCATCGCCAGCATGTTGCGGTAGAGCATGGTGGTCGGCTTGACGAAGCTCTCGGAGACCGAGATCGCCGGCAGCTCGACCGGAAAGCCGCCCGCCATCAGGATGCCGCGCTTCACGTCGTCGACGCGATGCTTGAAGTGCGCGTGGCAGGGCTGGAGGTCGGACCAGGTGTTGACGATCGCGATGACGGGTTTGCCGGTCCATTCCTCGGGGGCGTAGCCCATCTGCATCGCCCGCGAGCGATGCCCGAAGGACCGCAGGTCCGCCGGACCGAACCAGCGGGCGGAGCGCAAGGAAGCGGGGTCGCGGCGCCGGACCTGCGGCCCATCGGGAATCGCGCCGGGCTCGAGTTCGGACGGAGGGAGCGGGTCGCGGGCCATTTTTTCCAGGCTCCTGTTGGTGTTCGACGTGTCGTGGCGGGCCGCTCTGAACCGTCCCCCGGTGCGGGGAAGGGCTGGCGTCAGTGCTGCAAGCCCCATTTCTGCACCGTCCGCCGCTCCAGCGTGCGGAAGATCAGGTTCTCGACCACGAGGCCGATGATGATGACGGTCAGCAGGCCGGCGAAGACGGCGGGAATGTCGAGGAGGTTGCGGTTCTCGAATATGAACCAGCCGAGGCCCCCCGCCCCCGACGACACGCCGAAGACCAGCTCGGCGGCGATCAGCGTGCGCCAGGCGAAGGCCCAGCCGATCTTGAGGCCGGTGAGGATGCTCGGGAACGCCGCCGGGATCAGGATCTTGGTGACGTAGGGCAGACCCTTGAGGCCGTAGTTGCGCCCGACCATCCGCAGTGTGTTCGAGACGCCGCGAAAGCCTGAATGGGTATTGAGCGCCACGGCCCACAACACCGAATGGACCAGCACGAAGACCAGGCTGCCGTTGCCGAGCCCGAACCAGATCAGCGCCAGCGGCAGGAGCGCGATGGCCGGCAGCGGGTTGAACATCGCCGTCATCGTCTCGAGGAAGTCGGTGCCGATGCGGGTCGAGATCGCCAGCATGGTGAGCGCGGCCGCGAGCAGGATGCCGGCGGCGTAGCCCATCAGCAGCACCTTGATCGACGAGAGCGCCCGGTTCGGAATCGTGCCGTCGAGGGTCTGCTGCCACAGCGTCGTGACGGTGTCGGAGAAGGTCGGGAAGAGCAGCGGGTTGTCGAGGACGCGCGCGTAGATCTCCCAGACCAGCGCCAGCACGACGATGATCACCGTCTTGCGGACGAACCCGCTGTTCCAGAGGATCTCGGCGGTGCCGAGCTGGCGCTCGACCGCGCCGTCGGCGGCGGGCGCCGCCTCGCTCAGGATGATGCGGGCCGGCATGGTCGTGCTGATGGGGGTGCTCATGGCTTGCCTCTCGGGCGCGACGGTCGATCAGTGATGGGCGGGCGCGTCGGCGAACAGCAGGTCGTGGATCTGCTGTTCGAGCTGGCCGGCGCTGCCGTCCTGGGCCGACACCTTGTCGACGTCGCGCACCTCGGCCTTGACCCGGCCCGGATGCGGCGAGAGCAGCAGGATGCGGTTGCCGATCTTGATCGCCTCGGCGATCGAGTGGGTGACGAAGAGCACGGTGAACTTCGTCTCCTCCCAGAGTTGCAGGAGTTCGTCCTGGCAGGTGCGCCGGGTCAGCGCGTCGAGGGCCGCGAAGGGCTCGTCCATCAGCAGGATGTCGGGCTCCATCGCCATGCCGCGGGCGATCGCCACGCGCTGCTTCATGCCGCCCGAGAGGGTATGGGGATAGCTGTCGATCGCCCGGGTCAGCCCGACCTTCTCGATATAGGCCCGCGCCCGCTCCTCGGCCTCGCGGCGGGGCATTTTTCGGGCGTTGAGGAGCGGGAAGGTCACGTTCTCCAGAACCGTCTTCCAGGGCAGGAGCTGGTCGAACTCCTGAAACACCATCATCCGGTCGGCGCCGGGCTCCTTGACCACCCGGTCCTTGATGCGGATCTCGCCCTCGCTCGGATGCAGATAGCCGCCCACCGCCTTGAGCAGGGTGGACTTGCCGCAGCCCGACGGCCCGAGCAGCACGAAGCGGTCCGAGGTCTCGACCCGGAAGCTGACGCGCTCGGTCGCGGTGACGAGCACGTTGGGCGTCTTGTAGCGCAGCGTGACGCCGCGGACGTCCAGGAGGGTGGTCATGATGGCGTATCCTCCCGTCAGCTGCCGGAGAGGTCGTGGGCGACCGGCAGGTAGTAGTCGGTCCAGGTCTTCGGGCGGTTGCGCAGGGTGCCGATGCGGCCGAGATGCTCGGCGAAGCGCATCGTGCCCTGCGGCTGGAGGTTGAACTCCATCATGCCGGGCTCCTTGAGATAGCTCAGCAGGTCCTCGACGGAGGTCTTGTCGCCGGTGACCTCGCGGTAGATCTCGACTGCCGCGCGCGTCTCCGACCGGATGAACGCCTGTGCCTCCTCGGAGGCCGCGCGCACCGCCTGGATGATCTTCGGGTTGGCGTCGGCGAACTTGGTGGTGGTGAAGAACTGGCCTTGCGTCAGCGGCCCGCCGATGATGTCGGGCGAGCGGGCGACGATGTGGGCGCCCGGGACAGTGCGCAGCTCCACGTACTGGAAGGGCGGCGCGGCGAAGTGGGTCTTGATCTCGTGGGTGGGGTTGGCGAGCGCGATCGCCGCGTCGGGATGGCCGAGCTGCACCGTGTTGGCGTCGAGCCGGCCGGACTGGTCGGCCCCGTAAGCCTCGCCCGCCGCCATCTGCAACAGAATGGCCTGCGTCGAGACCTTCACGGTCGGCACCGCGACCTTGTCGCCCGGTGCGATGTCCTTGATCGTCCTGATCTTCGGGTCGCGGCTGATGAGCAGCAGCGGCAGCGCCGAGGTGGCGACGATGCCCTTCACCCCGCCCCGCGTCCGGTCCCAGAGCAGCAGCAGGTTGCCGGTACCGGTATTGACGATGTCGACCCCGCCGGCGAGCAGCGCGTCGGTCTGGCTGCCGCCGCCCGTGAAGGTGAGCCACGTCGTCTTCACGCCGGACACGCCGAGCCGGGCGGCGTGCTTCTCGATCAGCCCCTGCTTCTCGATGACGTGGGTCGGCAGGTAGATGATGCCGGGCTGGCGGGTGATCGCGATCTCGCTCTTCTGCTGAGCGTGCCCCGGACCGGACAGGAACAGGCCGGCAGCGAGGAGGCCCGCCGCAAAGGCGCGGCGCGCGGGCGCGTGTGTCATTGAGCGTTCTCCCGAAGCCGCCACGGGCGGCGCAAGCCGGCTTGTTGTCGAGGCGCCGATCCAGCCTCACCACTAAAATGGTAATGCATTAGTATGTCAACCAGCACCCGGTCGTGCTAGGTGTCCCGGGGGCCGCTCCGGCGGCGCCGCGGTCCCTTTCGAGTTCGACCCGCCATGAACGCCGTCTTTGCCGGTGCGCAGCGTCTGCGCGACCGCTCGCGCCACGCCGCGCCGCAGGTCTTCGACCTGATCCGGGAAAAGATCGTCTCGCTCGATCTCGCCCCGGGCACGGTCCTGTCACGGCCCGAACTCCAGGCGAGCTTCGGCCTCAGCGCCACCCCGATCCGCGACGCGCTGCTGCGGCTCCAGGAGGAGGGCCTGGTCGACATCTTCCCGCAATCGGCGACGGTGGTGAGCCGCATCGACCTTGCGGCCGCCCGCCAGGCGCAGTTCCTGCGCCGCGCCGTCGAGCAGGAGGTGGTCCGCACCCTGGCCCTCGCGCCCGACCCGGCCCTGATCGCGCGGCTCGACGCCGTCGTGACCGAACAGGCGGCCTTCGCCGGGCAGGGCGACCTCGCGCGCCTGTCGGCCAGCGACGAGGCGTTCCACCGCACCCTGTGCGAGGCGGCCTCCGTTCCGGACCTCTGGGACCTGATCCGCCGCCGCAGCGGCCATATCGACCGCCTGCGCCGCCTGCACCTGCCGGTGGAGGGCAAGGCGCAGCAGATCGTGGCCGATCACCGGCGGATCGTGGCGGCGTTGCGCGCCGGAACGCCCGAGGCGGCGCAGGAGGCCCTGCGCGAACATCTGTCGAAGTCGATCGCGCTCGGCGACGAGATCCGGGCGCGGTGGCCAGCGTATTTCGCCTGACGCACTCGGTCAGAAGAAGGTCCCTGGGTTGACGCCGAAGCGCTCCGACAGGCGGGCGATCTGGTTCCTGTTCAAGTCGCGCTTGCCGCTCAGCAGTTCCGAGACGACACCTTGGCTGCCGATCTCGGGCAGGTCGCCCTGCTTGAGCCCGTGCTGCTCCATCAGCAGGCGCAGCACCTCGGCCGGTGATGCGTCCGGCGGGGTGACCGTGGTCACCTCGTAATCGGCGATGAACTCACTCAGGAGGCCCAGGAGGGGCGCCAAGGCATGGGCTTCGTCACCTGCGCCGGCGTCGATGAGACCGTTCATGGCGGCGGTCGCTGCCTCGTACTGCACGTCATCGGCGATGGGATGCAGCGGGATCCGCTGGGCGATGACCTGGAAATGATGGGTGAGCGTGGCGATGTCGTCGCGGCTCAACATCAAGGGCTCCATGCATCATACTCCTTATGTGCAAAAACATGCCGCACGAACAGCTTTTGCGTATTAAAATATATCGATGCCACAATCCGATATTTATTTCCGCCAATATCAAATATATGGAAGGCCCCCACTCGATCGGTGGCATTGAAGGTCAATTTCAACTCGGAAAAGTTCGAAAACGCATTGGCCTCGACGATCTTGCGCCAGGCGTGGAGTGGCTTTGTGGCACCCGGATGGATTGCCGCAAACGCCAGAAGGCTCCTATTCGAGATGACGCGCATCGTGTCAGCGCCCTCGGTTCGGAGCATTTGAAATCCCGAACTCGCGACTCCAGCGCGAATCGCTCAGTTGCAAGAAGGGCCAGCCGAGGGACGTGTCGACGGATATCTCATTTTGAGATTCTTTCAAGCCTTACCGCCGCCCCACCACCGTCCGGATGGCGAAGCTCGACTGGATCCGCGCCACCCCCGGCAGGCGCGACAGCACCTCCTTGTGCAGGCGCTCGTAATCGCCGGCATCCGACACCTCGATCCGCATCAGGTAATCGGACAGGCCGGTCATCAGATAGCAGTCGCGCACCTCCGGGCAGCGGCGCACCGCCGCCTCGAAGCGGTTGAGCGATTCCTCCGTCTGCCGCTCCAGAGTGATCTGGGTCAGCACCACGAGATGCGCCTCCCGCTCGTCGGCCTCGATCAGGGCGGTGTAGCCGCGGATGGTGCCGTTCTGTTCGAGCAGCCGCAGGCGGCGCAGGCAGGCCGAGGGCGACAAGCCGACCTTGGCGGCGAGATCGGCGTTGCTGATGCGCCCGTCGTCGCGCAAGACGCGCAGGATCCGCGCGTCGATCTCGTCCCGCCCGGCCACCGCGCAATCTCCTGTCGTTTCGTCGCAGATCCTTGCGCATCATAGCATGATCTCGCACGCCATGCGTCGATCCGGCGAGAAATTCGGCGATCCTTGCGCGACAGTAGGGCTCTCGACAGGGCGCCGGGTCGGGCAGCGACGGACGGCAGGGCGCGGCAGGGATTTTTGGCGATGCGCGTTCTGATCCTCGGCGGCGGCGTGGTTGGCGTCACCTCGGCCTACTATCTCGCCAAGGCCGGCCACGAGGTCACGGTGCTCGACCGCCAGCCGGGCGCCGGCCTCGAGACCAGCTTCGCCAATGCCGGCCAGGTCTCGCCGGGCTATTCGGCGCCGTGGGCCGCGCCGGGCATCCCCGTCAAGGCGATGAAGTGGCTGATGATGCGCCACCGGCCGCTGGTGCTGTGGCCGAGCCTGGAGCCCAAGCTCTACGGCTGGCTCGCCCGGATGCTGGCGAACTGCACCGAGGACGCCTATCGCCGCAACAAGGGACGGATGGTGCGGCTCGCCGAGTACAGCCGCGACGTGCTGCGCGACCTGCGCACCGAGACCGGCATCACCTACGATCACCGCGAGAAGGGCACGCTCCAGCTCTTCCGCACCCAGAAGCAGCTCGACCATGTCGGCGACGACACCGGCGTGCTCGACGAGTACGGCGTTCCCTACGAGGTGCTGGACCCGGCGGGCTGCATCGCGGCCGAGCCGGCCCTGGCCCGGGTCTCGGGCAGCTTCGTGGGGGGCCTGCGCCTGCCGGGCGACGAGACCGGCGACGCGCATCTGTTCACGCAGCGCCTTGCGGCGATCTGCGAGCGCATGGGCGTCACGATCCGCTACAACACCACCGTCACCAGCCTTCGCCAGGAAGGCGGCCGGATCGCCGGCGTGGGGCTGGCCGGCGGCGAGGTGCTGACGGCCGATACGTATGTCGCCGCCATGGGCAGCTACACCCCGATGATGCTCAAGCCGCTCGGCATCGCGCTTCCGGTCTATCCGGTGAAAGGCTATTCCCTGACCCTGCCGGTCACCGATGCCGAAGCCGCCCCGGTCTCGACCGTGATGGACGAGACCTTCAAGGTGGCGATCACCCGGCTCGGCGACCGCATCCGGGTCGGCGGCACGGCGGAACTCGCCGGCTTCAGCCAGGCCCTGCGCGGCCCGCGCCGGGCGACCCTGGAGCGGTCGGTCCTCGATCTCTTCCCGCAAGGCGGCGACGTCTCGCAGGCGACGTTCTGGACGGGCTTGCGCCCGATGACCCCGGACGGCACCCCGATCGTCGGCGCCACGGCCTACGACAACCTCTACACCAATACCGGCCACGGCACGCTCGGCTGGACCATGGCCTGCGGCTCGGGCCGGCTCCTCGCCGACCTGATCGGCGGCCGGGCGCCGGAGATCGCCCACCAGGACCTCGCCGAGTCGCGCTACGCCAAGGCGGCGTGAGCGAGACGGCGTGAGGGCGGCTTCGCCCTCGATCCCGGACCGTCCGTCCGCGATCGCCCCTGGGCCGCAGGGTGGCCCCGGGGCGATCGCGTGAGCGGCGATCCGCGCCGGCCCGGCCTGCCGACGCCCCCGTCAGACCGGCGCGTCGAACCCGTAGAGCTGGGCCGGATTCTCCACCAGCACCCGGTGCCGGTCGGCCTCGTCCGGCACCCACTCGGCCAGGAGGTCGAGGAGATCGCCGACATTCATCATCGGCCCCCAATGCGCGACATGCGGCCAGTCCGAGCCCCAGACGCAGCGCCCGGGCGCCGCCGCGTGGAGAGTGCGGGCGAAGGGCACGGTCTCCGCGAAGGGAGGACCGGCGACGGCGTTGCGGTAGGCGCCCGAGAGCTTGACCCAGGCCCCGTCCCGCACGAGCGAGACCAGGGTGCGGAAGCCCTCGTCCGCGACGCCGCAGGAGGTCGGAAAATGCCCCATATGGTCGATGCAGAACGGCACCGGCAGCCGGGCGAGGCGCCCGGCGAGCGGCGGCAGGGCGCGAGCGTCGATCAGGAATTGCAGGTGCCAGCCCATCTCGCGGCAGAGCGCGCCATACGCCTCCACCGCCTCGAAGCCGACCCCGCCGCCATAGAGCACGTTGAGCCGCAGGCCGACCACGCCGGCCGCCTTCAGCGCCGCCAGTTCCGCCTCGGGCAACCCCAGGGGAATGACCGCGATGCCGCGCAGGCGGTCCGGGTGCGCCCGCAGGGTCTCCAGCATCAGCCGGTTGTCGGTGCCGTGGACGCTGACCTGGATCAGCACGCCGCGGGTCATGCCGGTGGCGTCGAGCATGGCCAGATAGGCGTCCGGCGTGGCTTCCGGCGGCGTGTAGCTGCGCGCCGGCACGAACGGATAGGCCGGCGGCAGCCCGATCACGTGGGCATGGGTGTCGACCGCGCCCGGCGGCACGGTGAAGCGGCTCGGCCCACGGGGATGCGGGGCGGGCCCGGGACAGTCGCGGATCTCAGTCATCGGCATGCAGCACCTTTCCGCGGGTCTCCGGCAGAGCATAGGCCGTGAGGAAGAACACCCCGTAGGCGATGGCGGCGAAGATCGCGATGGCACTCGCCAGGCCCATGCCGGCCGAGAGATAGCCGACGAGAGCCGGGAAGAGCGCGCCGATGCCGCGGCCGAAATTGTAGCAGAAGCCCTGGCCCGAGCCGCGCAGGCGCGTCGGGTAGAGTTCGGTCAGGAAGGCGCCCATGCCCGAGAAGTAGCCCGAGGCGAAGAAGCCGAGGGGAAAGCCCAGCACCCACAGGACCGCGTTCGAGAGCGGGAGCTGCGTATAGACCAGGATCACCGCGACGGCGCCGAGCGAGAAGATCAGGAACAGGGGCCGCCGGCCGAGGCGGTCGGCGAGCCAGGCGCCCGCGAGATAGCCGGCGAAGGACCCGACGATCAGGGCGGCGAGGTAGCCGGTCGAGGAGACGATCGACAGGCCGCGCTCGGTGGTGAGGAAGCGCGGCAGCCAGGTGGTGATGGCGTAGTAGCCGCCCTGGCAGCCCGCCGACATCAGCGAGGCGAGCAGCGTGGTGCGCAGGAGCGGGCCGGAGAAGATCTCCCAGATGGCCGGGCTGTCGCCGGCGGCCCGGGCCTTCGCCCGGGTCTCGGCGGCGACCTTCGGCTCCTCGACGTAGCGGCGCAGGTAGAAGACGAGGAGGGCCGGCGCGGCGCCGATCACGAACATCCAGCGCCAGGCGGTCTCCGGCGGCAGGGCCGAGAACAGGATCGCCTGCGCCAGAACCGCCATGCCCCAGCCGATCGCCCAGCCCGACTGAACCGAGCCGACGGCCCGGCCGCGATACTGCGCCCGGATGGTCTCGCCCATCAGCACCGCGCCCGCGGCCCATTCGCCGCCGAACCCTAAGCCCAGCAGCGCCCGGGCGATCAGAAGCTGCGAGAAATCCTGCGCGAAGGCGCAGACCAGCGAGAAGAACGAGAACCACAGGATGGTGATCTGGAGCGTCAGTACCCGGCCGATCCGGTCGGCGAGGTAGCCGGCAAGCCAGCCGCCGAGCGCCGAGGCGAGCAGCGTCACGGTGGCGGCGAGCCCGGCGGTGCCGGCATCGACGCTCCACAGCGTGATGATCGTGCCGATCACCAGCGGGTAGATCATGAAGTCCATGCCGTCGAGGGCCCAGCCGGCGGCGCAGGCCCAGAAGGTGTGACGCTCGGGCGGGGTCATGTCGCGGTAGAAGGCGGTGAGGCTGGCATCCTCCACCGCGACCGCATCGCTGGCAGGCGTGGGCATCGTGACGTCGCTCCCTCGGATCGATCGGCGATCTCGGGCCCCGTCGAGACCGGTCTCGCGGGCCCTGCCGGGAGCAAGCACGATTTCTCGGCGCATGCCACGGCGGCGCGGCGAGGCGCACCCGCAAAAGCCGGGTGACGAGATCGTTTCTCGTGGACAGCGATCGGCCCGGCCGCCTCACGCGACGAAGCGGACCCCGATCTCGCAGCCGTGCTGACGCACGACCTCGCAGGACCGTGCCGCCTGTCCGTCGATCTCCAGCAGGATCCGGGTCGGCAGAAGGACCGGCCGGTCGAGGGCGAGCTTCGCGCCGGACTTGGACAGGTTGAGCACGAGGCAGGGCATCGCCTCCACCGGCCCCGCGCCCGGCGGCAGCGCGATCCGGCTCGGCAGCGAGGTCCGCACCCGCTCGTCGGCCCGCCGCTCCTCGAGGCCGACCAGCCACTCGTCGAGGGTGGCGGCGATCTCGGCGACGCTCGCCGCGGTGGTCTGGACGTTGCTGTTGACCTCGCCGGTGGCGCTGCGCTGCTGCTCGCTCGTGGCCGTGGTCTCGGCGATGAAGCCCTGGACGGCATCGACGGCGCCGCGGATCGCGCCCAGGGCGTCCGCGACCTCGCGCGACACGCCCTGCATGGCGCCGATCTCGGACGAGATCCGGGCCGTCGCCGCGCCGGCCTGGCCGGCAAGGCTCTTCACCTCCGCGGCCACCACCGCGAAGCCGCGGCCGGCGGCCCCGGCGCGCGCCGCCTCGATGGTGGCGTTGAGGGCCAGGAGGTTGATCTGCTCGGCAATGGCGGTGATCGCCTCCACCACGCCGTTCATCGCCTGGGCGGCCCGGTCGAGCCGCGCGGTGGCGGCGCCGGCCGCCTCCATCCGCCCCTGGATCTCGTCGACCGCCCGGCGCGATTCCCCCATCCGGGTCGCGATCGACACCGAGGTCCGGTGCATCTCCTCGGCGGCGGCGGAGACCGCCTGGACGCGGGTCAGGGTCTGCTCGGCCGCCGCGATCGCCGTCGCCCGCACAGTCATGCTGTGGGTGACGTCGGTGGCGAACTTGATCACCTTGGACGGGCGCCCGTTGAGGTCGAGGACGGGCGTGTAGGTCGCCTGGATCCAGACCGGCCGGCCGCCCTTGCCGAGCCGCTGGTACACGGCCGATCTGTAGCGCCCGGCACGCAACGACTCCCAGAACTCGGCATAGGACCGGCTCGCCGCCTGGTCGGGGGCGACGAACAGGCGGTGATGGCGCCCGACGATCTCGTCGAGGGCATAGCCCATCGCCGTGAGGAAATGGTCGTTGGCGTCGAGGACGATGCCGTCCATGTCGAACTCGATCACCGCCTGCGAGCGCAGCGCCGCCTGGATCTTGCCGGCGGTGTCCGCCGCGTGCTGCTTGGCGGCGGTGATGTCGGTGGCGTACTTGACGATCCTGAGCGTCCGCCCGGCCGCGTCGAGGATCGGGTTGTAGGTCGCCTGGATCCAGATCTCGACGCCGTCCTTGCCCCGGCGCTTGAACTCGCCCGCCTGGTACTCGCCCCGGGCGAGCCGGGCCCAGAACGCGCGGTAGTCGGCGCTGGCGGCCTCCGCGTCGGTCACGAACAGGCGGTGGTGCCGCCCCGCGATCTCGTCGGCACGGTAGCCCGTCGCCGCCAGGAAATGCGGGTTGGCGTCGAGGATCGTCCCGTCGGGGGAAAAGTGGATCACCGCCTGGGAGCGGTTGATCGCGATGATCTGGCCGGCGGCATCGGCCGCCGCCTGCTTCTCGGCGGTGACGTCAAGGGCGCACTTCACGATTTGGATCGGCCGGCCGAAGACGTCGAGCACCGGATTGTAGCTGGCGCGGATCCAGACCTCGCGCCCGCCCTTGGTCACGCGCCGGTACTCGGCGGTCTGGAACTCGCCCCGGCGCAAGCCGGCCCAGAATGCCTCGTAGGCCGGATCCGCCGCCTCGGCCGGATCGACGAACAGGCGGTGGTGGCGCCCGCGGACCTCGTCGAGCGTGTAGCCCATCAAGGTGAGGAAAGTCTCGTTCGCCTCGATCAGCCGGCCGTCGAGGCCGAAGGTCACGGTCGCCTGCGACCGCTCGATAGCGTCGAGCTTGGCGGCTTTGCGAGATCGACGCGCTGACGGAAACATCGTTTGTCCCAGACAATCGTGGGCATTTTTCCTGTTGGACCACGCCGTTCTTAACGCCACGTAACATTTGATGCTCTCGAGCCAAAACGCCGCACGCAGCGTCGCCTCAGGGCCGGGCGAGCATCGCGCGGATGCGCAGGGCCAGGGCCTCGACCACAAAGGGCTTGGTCAGCACCTGCATGCCGGGCTCGAACTGCCCGATGCCGAGCGCCGCATTCTCCGCATAGCCGGTGATGAACAGCACTTTCAGGCCCGGCCGCCGGGCGCGGCCGGCATCGGCCATCTGGCGTCCGTTCATGCCGCCCGGCAGGCCGACATCGGTGACGACGAGGTCGATGCGCGCGTCCGACTGCAAGACCGTCAGGCCGGCCGCGCCGTCGGCCGCCTCGATCGCCGTGTAGCCGAGATCTTCCAGCACCTCGGCCACCAGCATCCGCACGGTCGGCTCGTCGTCGACCACCAGCACGGTCTCGCCCTGCTCGGCCCGGGGCGCGTCCGCGAGGGTGGCGTGCGCGGGATCCGCCTCGGAGGCGCCGTGATGGCGCGGCAGGACGAGGCGGACGGTGGTCCCGTGCCCGACCTCCGAGGCGATCCGCACCTGTCCGCCGGATTGCTGGGTGAAGCCGTAGATCATCGACAGGCCCAAGCCCGTGCCCTGGCCGATCGGCTTCGTCGTGAAGAACGGCTCGAACACCCGGGCGATCACCTCGGGCGCCATCCCGGTCCCGGTATCGGTCACGGCGAGCGACAGGTAGTCGCCGGGTGGAAGGTCGTCTGCGCGCGCCGCCGCCACGTCGAGGCGCAGGTTCGCGGTCTCGATGGCGATGCGCCCGCCATCCGGCATCGCGTCGCGGGCATTGAGGCAGAGATTGAGCAGGGCGTTCTCGAGCTGCGGCGGGTCGACGAGGACGGTCCAGAGATCGGGAGCGCCGTCGACCGCGATCTCGATCGCCGGGCCGACGGTGCGCCGGATCAGTTCCTCCATCCCGGCCACCAGGTGGTTGACGTCGGTGGGGCGCGGGTCGAGCGTCTGGCGGCGCGAGAAGGCCAGCAGCCGGTGGGTCAGTGCCGCAGCGCGCCGCGCCGCCCCCTGCCCCGCCACCCCATAGCCCCCCACATCCTCGAACCGGCCCTGGC
>NZ_LABX01000082.1 GCF_001043915.1 Methylobacterium aquaticum
AGAGCGCTTCACGATGGCGTTGCCATCGCGAAGCTTCTCTCGCTCTTTGATCTTGCCGCATCTTCTGCGACCAACCGGTGTCCATTTGGTCGAAAAACGCTTTAATGCGCCAAAGCCTCCACCTTGGCCCGCCCGCCGAGATACGCCGCGCGGATGTCGTCGTTGGCCCACAGGTCCTGCGGCGCGCCGCTGAGCACGAGCTGGCCGGTCTCCAGCACGTAGCCGCGATCGGCGACCGAGAGGCCCATCCGGGCGTTCTGCTCGACGAGGAGCACGGTGGTGCCGCGCCGGCGCACCTCGGCGATGATCGCGAACACCGCCTGGACGATGACCGGGGCGAGGCCGAGCGAGGGCTCGTCGAGGAGCAGGATGCGGGGCTTGGCCATCAGCCCGCGGGCGAGCGCCACCATCTGGAGCTGGCCGCCCGAGAGCGTCCAGCCGAGCGCGTCGCCGAAGCGGCGGATATCGGGAAACAGCTCGAACATGCCCTCCGCCTCGTCGCGGATCTGGCGGCTCGTGAGCCCCGTCCGGTTCGAGGCGCCCAGCATGATGTTCTCGCGCACCGTGAGGCCCGGGAAGACCCGGCGCCCCTCCGGCACATGCGCCACGCCGCGGCGCACGATCTCCTCGGGCTTGAGGCCGAGAAGCGACTGACCCTCGAACAGGACGTCGCCGCCGGCCGGCTTCACCAGCCCCGAGATGGTCTTGAGCGTCGTCGACTTGCCGGCGCCGTTGGAGCCGAGGAGCGTCACGACCTCGCCGGCCTCGACCGAGAACGAGATGCCGCGCACGGCCTCGATCTCGCCGTAGCGCACGGTCAGGTCGCGGATATCCAGGAGTGCCATCGTGTGTGTCTCCTGCTCACGCGGGGGCGAGATCGGTCTTGAGGCCGGCGCCCGGCCCCTCTGTGCTCTCCTGACCGAGATACGCCTCGATCACGGCGGGCTCGCGCAGCACCGTGACCGTCTCCCCGTCGGCGATGCGCCGGCCGAAATTCAGCACCGTGATGTGGCTCGCCACGTCGCTCACCAGGGTCATGTCGTGGTCGATGATCAGGATCGTCAGGCCCTTGGCGGCCATCCGGCGCAGGAGCACGGTGAGCGCGTTCTTCTCGGTCGAGTTGAGGCCCGCCGCCGGCTCGTCCAGGAGCAGCAGCACCGGGTTGCCGGCGAGCGCCCGGGCGATCTCGACGAGGCGCTGGTGGCCGTAGGAGAAGGACGAGATCGGCTCGTCGGCCCGCGCCTCCAGCCCGACGAAGGCGAGCGCCGCGCGGGCCCGCGCCTCCAGGGAGGCGCGGTCATGGGCGACGATGCCGTTGCCTGGCCGCTCGGCGCCGATCACCACGTTCTCGAGCGCGCTCATCGAGCGAAAGAGGCGGATGTTCTGGAACGTCCGCCCCAGCCCCGAGCCGGCGCGCTGGTGTGGCGCGAAGCGGGTGATGTCCTGCCCGTTGAGCCGCACCCGGCCGCCGGTCGGGGTGTAGAGGCCCGACAGCACGTTGAGCGTCGTGGTTTTTCCAGAGCCGTTCGGGCCGATCAGGGCATGGATGCCGCCGCGGGTCACCGTGAAGCTGACCTCGTCCACGGCCTTGAGGCCGCCGAAATGCTTGGACAGCCCCTCGACCTGGAGCACCGGGGCCGTCGAGGCCGCGTCCTGCGTCAGCGTCAGGTCCTGAGCCCGGGATGCGGCGGGTTTGCGCGGCCGCAGGCGCTTCACCTGATCGCCGAGGAAGCCCCAGATGCCCTCCGGCATGAACACCACGATCAGGATGACGGCGAGGCCATAGATCGCGAGATAAAGGCCCGGGATCTCCTTCAGGAACCGCAGCCATTCGGGGATCAGGATCAGCAGCCCGGTGCCGATCACCGCGCCGACCGGCGAGCCAACGCCGCCGAGCAGCGCCATGGTGAGGAAGACCACCGATTCGGCGAAGGAGAACTGGTCCGGGCTGATATAGGTGAAGCTGCCAGCAAACAGGCCACCGCCCAGGCCCGCCAGCAGCGCCCCGATGGCGAAGGCCATGACCTTGGTGCGATAGATGTCGATGCCGGTGACGCCCGCCGCCAGCTCGTTGTCGCGCACCGCCCGCATGGCGCGGCCGAGGCGCGTCTCGGGCATCCGCCACACCGCGTAGGCGACCGCCGCCAGCACGACGACGCAGAGCGCCAGGTAGCTCTGGCCGTCGGTGAACAGGCCGGGGCGCTTGATGTTCGGCACGCCGTCCGGCCCGTGGGTGACCGGGATCCAGTTGATCATGATCAGCGTCAGGATCTGCTGGAACGAGATCGTCACCATGGCGAGGTAATGGCCGCCGAGCCGCAGCGTCGAGGCGCCGAGGCCCGCGCCGAGGATGAGCGCCAGGACGAGGCCGATCGGCAGGCAGAGCCAGAAGCTGATGCCGAGATCGACCGTGCCGAGGCCGACCGCGTAGGCGCCGATGCCGAAGAAGGCGGCCTGCGCGAGGTTGATCTGCCCGCACAGGCCGAGCACGACCGTGAGCCCGATGACCGCGATGGCGTAGGTCGCGGCCTGCATCAGGATGTTGAGCACGTAGCCGCTGAACGGCGTCGTGGCGGCGAGGACCACCGCGACCGCCACCAGGGCGAGGTAGGCGAGGGTGCCGAGGGGAAAGCGGCGGGCGGGGGCCACGGACACCGGGTCCGCCGCGACGGGGCGAGGGGAGCCGGTCATGCTTTCTCCGCGATGCGTTCGCCGAAGATGCCCTGCGGGCGGAAGGCCAGGAAGGCGACGAGGACGATGAACGCGAAGGCGTCCTTGTAGGGCACCGAGACGTAGGCGGCGCCGAAGGTCTCGATGATGCCGAGCGCCAGCCCGCCGATGATCGCGCCGGTCACGTCGCCGAAGCCGCCGATGATGGTGGCGGCGAAAGCCTTGAGCGCGATGGTGGCGCCCATCTGGATCGACACGAACAACACCGGCGCCACCAGGATGCCGGCGATGCCGCCCAGCACCGCGCTGTACACGAAGGTCAGCATGATCATGCCGGCGACCGGGATGCCGAGGAGTGCGGCCATCTCCTTGTCCTGGGAGGTAGCTTGCAGCTTCTTGCCGAGGAGCGTGTGCTCGAAGAACCAGTACTGGAACGCCACCAGCACCGCGGTCACGACGATGATGAGCAGGTACTGGGTGTCGAGGAAGACTGGGCCGATCAGGAAGCCTTGCGTCTCGAAGACCGGCGGCAGCACCTGCGGCTGCGGCCCGTAGAGGGCGAGCGTGGTGTTGGCGAGGAAGATCGAGGCGCCGATGGTCGAGATGATCACCGGCAGGTAGGTGCGGTGGCGCAACGGATAATAGACGCCGAGATTGAACAGCGCCCCCAGCATCGCCATGCCGCCGATGGCGAGCAGGAAGGACAGCCAGTACGGCCATTGCAGATCGACGGCGAAGACCACCATCAGGAAGGCGGCGACCATCGAGAACTCGCCTTGCGCGAAGTTCACCACGTTGGTGGCGCGGAAGATCAGCACGAAGCCGAGCGCGACGAGCGCGTAGACGGCGCCGATGCCGATTCCCGTGAACAGAAGCTGGAGGATGAGGTCCATGCGGGCCCGCCCCGATCGGATGAAAAGGGTCGTGCCGCCGCGCCGGGCGCCGCGGCCGAAACGGTGTCGGGACGGCTCCCGCCATCCCGCTCGGGTCGTCCGAAAGGTCAGGCTTTGTAGAAGTCGATGCGCTTGTCGAACACGATGGTGCCCTTGTCGTTGCGCACCACGTTGTAGCCGTGCAGGCCGTCGCCGTTCTGGTCGAAATTGTAGGTGCCTTCGGCGCCTTCATGCCCGCGGATGGCGAGCAAAGCCTCGCGGATCGCCTTCGGGTCGGTCTTGCCGGCGGCGTTGATGGCTTTCGCCAGCACCGTCACGGCGTCGAAGGTCCAGGAGGACTGGTTGTCGGGGGCGAGCTTCATCACCGCCCGGTAGGCTTTGCCGAAGTTGCGCGCCGCGTCGCTCGATTCTTCCGCGTAATCCGCCACCCCGTAGGTGTTGTAGAGCGAGGGACCGGCGAGCTTGAGCGCCGTGACGTTGACGATCGAGGCCGAGCCGACCCACGGCGCCTGCACGCCGAGCTGGCGCAATTGCCGGGCGAAGATGCCGAGGTCGTTCTCGAAGGTGAAGTAGGAGCCGATCACGTCGGCGCCCGACTGGCGGATCGCCAGCACCACCGGCGTGAAGTCCTGGCTCTGGTTGGTGTAGCCCTGGTCGAGCGCCACCGTGGCACCGGCCTTGCCCAACGCCTCGGTGAGCGCCTTGGCGCCGCTGGTGCCGAAGGCGTCGGTCGAGTGGATGATCGCCCACTTCTTCTTGGCGAGCGTCCCGACGCCGTATTCGGCGATGACGCGGGCCGAGAAGCTGTCGTTCGGCCGGAAGCGGAACAGCCAGGGATTGCCGAGCTGGGTCAGCACCGGGTCGGTGCCGCCAAAGGCGACGGGCTTTCCGGTCTTGAGGATGTCCGGCGCCATGGCGTGGTTCTGGGTCGAGCGGATCGAGCCGAGGAACGCCACGAGATCGGGTTGCGAGGCGAGCTTGGAGAAGGCCAGCACCGCGCCCGGATTGGTGGTCTGGTCGTCCTCGGTGACGATCTCCATCGGCTTGCCGAGGACGCCGCCAGCCTTGTTGACGGCCTCCAGGGCGATCTTGGCGCCGTTGAGGGCGAAGCGGCCGGCATCGGCGCCGGGACCGGTCACCGGCAGCACCATGCCGATCCGCAGGGTACCCCCTTGCGCGCTCGCCGGCCGGATGATCGACGGCGCGACCACGCCGGCAACCGCGACCGTGGCCGCACTCTTCAGGAAAACGCGGCGCGTCGTCCTCATCGGCATGTTCCTCCCATGGGCATTGGCCGATGCTTCGAGGCCCGGCCTTGCCGGGGATGAGACACCGGCAGCGCTGCCATGTCCATCCCCCAGATCCCTTCCTTCAGGATTAAAAATGCCCGGGCAGATCTGCGCCGGACACCCTCGACCGCGGCCGCCGGCGCGGCCATTCTCCCGCCCGCCAGAATCAAGAATACCGGGAGGACGTCATGCAGATCTCAGCCAGCGGCCTGACCGCCTATGTGCGGGACATCTTTTCGCGAGAGGGCTGCTCGGAGGCGGAGGCCGGGCGGATCGGCCGCTATCTCGTCGCCGCCAACCTGACCGGGCACGACAGCCACGGGGTGATCCGGGTGCCGCGCTACGTCGCCTGGCTGCGGGAGGGCGAGGTCGAGGCCGACCGCACGCCGGAGATCGTGACCGACGGCCCGGCCTTCGCCCTCGTCGACGCGCATTACGGCTTCGGCCAGACCGCCGGCCCCTTCGCGACCGAACTCGGGATCCGCAAGGCGCGCGAGACCGGCGTCGCCATCGTGGCGTTGCGCCATGCCGGCCATCTCGGCCGCATCGGCGAATGGGCCGAGCAGGCCGCGAGCGCCGGCCTCGTCTCGGTGCATTTCGTCAACGTGGCGGGGAGCCTGCTCGTCGCGCCGTTCGGCTCGGTCGAGCGGCGCTTCTCCACCGCGCCCTTCGCGGCGGGTTTTCCGGTGGCGGGCGCCGAGCCGGTGATCCTCGACTTCGCCACCTCGGCGGTGGCCGAGGGCAAGGTGCTGGTCGCCTCGCAGGGCGGCAAGGCGCTCCCCGAGGGCGTGCTGATCGAGCCGGACGGGCGCCTCTCGGCCGACCCCGCGACGCTCTATGGTCCCCTCGACGGCCCCGACCGCGACAACCTCAAGGGCGCCGGCGCGATCCGGGCCTTCGGCGAGCACAAGGGCTCGGGGCTGGCGCTGCTCTGCGAATTGCTCGCCGGCGCGCTCACCGGATCGGGCACGGCGGGCCCGGGGGCGCGGCGGTTCTGCAACGGGATGCTGTCGCTCTACATGACGCCGGAGGCGTTCGGCTCGCAGGACGCGATGGTGCAGGAGACCCGCGCCTATCTCGACTTCTTCAAGGGCGCCCGGCCGGTGCCCGGCGGCGAGGTGCTGCTGCCGGGCGAGCCGGAGCGGCGGATTCGGGCGCAGCGTCTGGCCGAGGGCGTGCCGCTGCCGGATCCGGTCTGGGAGACGCTGCTGGCGGCGGGACGGCCGCATGGGCTGGATGGGGAGGCGTATCGGGGGTGAGGGGGCTGATTGGCCGACCCCGGCACGCCGTATGACGGCCTTGCGGCAGGTACGCTACGAGCTTACCTGGCCGCATGGATTTCGACTGGCACGACGGGAAGAGCGAGACGGTGCGCGCGGAGCGCGGCTTCGGCTTCGAGGATGCCGTCGGATTCGTCCTCGGCAGGACCGTCGAGTGGCAGGATCTGCGCCAAGCCTACGGCGAGCCTCGCATGATTGCGGTCGGTGAGGTCGGAGGCCGATTCGACACCATCGTCTATACGGATCGGGGGGCGGTGCGCTGGATCATCACCGCCTAAGCAGACTTGCGTCGGCAGGCCAACGCTTCGTCCGCTTAGGGTCTTGTTTGATCGCAGATTTTGCCGCCGAACCGGCGACCACTTCGGCGAAATCTGCTTAGCCCTCGAACAGGAAGGAGCGGACGCGATGGCGAAATTCAGTCTGAGCCAGGCGCTCCTGCATCGCCCCCAGGTGGACGAAGCCAAACTGGATGCGACGACGGAGGAGCATATCCGGGCCTATCAGGAGGAGGACGGCTTCGATCCGGATGTCGAGCTGGCTGCCGCGCGGGTCGTGCCGGGTCCTCGGGACGTGCGGGTTCGCCTGGGCCTGACACAGCGTGAGTTCGCGGAGGCGTTGCACATTCCTCTGGCGACGGTGCGCAACTGGGAGCAGGGCCGCACCGTGCCGGACGCGCCGGCCCGCGCCCTGCTGACCGTCGTGGCGCGGGAGCCGGAAGCGGCCTTGGCGGCTCTTGGTTCGGTCGTCGTGCCGGACGATGCCGATGAGGCAGCGGCTCCACCGTCGGCTCGGTAGTCTCGGGCAACACTCAAGCCCGTGCCGCTCCTGTGGCGGTCTCTCGTCGCGACACTCCGACAGCATGTCGGCCGGCATGCTGTCGATCACATCGAGAAGGATGGAGAGATCGGCCGGGCCCTCACTCCGGCCCATTCCGACATCGGGCTGGACCGTCTCGGCCTTGATGGGGCCGGAGCGTGATCGCTGCGGCAACCTGCACGATCGGTCCTCGCCGGCCCATCCGCCTCGTCTCCAGCCATGCCGCCTCTCACGAGCACACCGCGCCCCTGTCTCACGTCCCGGCTGCGGCACCATCCCCTCATCGACCAGAAAACCACGAGACACCACGCCCCGCTTCCTTACAATCCCCCGGTCCGGCGCGAAGACCGGACGGGAGGAGACGAGTGATGAACCGACGTGACGTCCTCGCGGGCGCCGCCGCCCTGGCTGCGACCACGGTCGCGGCGCGGGCCGACCGGCTGCCCCTCGGCGACCTGCCGGGCACCCGCTACCCCGACCCGCGGGTCGAGGCTTTGGACAAGCGCTTCCGCTACAAGGTCGGCAACGCCGCCATCGAGCGCATCGCCACCGGCTTCCGCTGGGCCGAAGGCCCGGTCTACTTCCGGGACGGCGGCTACCTGTTGTGGAGCGACATCCCGAACAACCGGATCATGCGCTGGCTCGAGAACGGCCATGTCAGCGTCTACCGGGCCAATTCCAACTACTCGAACGGCAATACCCGCGACCGCCAGGGGCGCCTTCTCACCTGTGAGCACGACACCCGCCGGGTCACCCGCACCGAGCCGAACGGCACGATCACGGTGCTGATCGACAGGTTCGACGGCAAGCCGCTCAACGCCCCCAACGACGTGGTGGTGGCGTCCGACAACGCGGTCTGGTTCACCGATCCGGGCTACGGCATCGACGGGTTCTACGAGGGCCACAAGGACAAGGCGGAGCTGCCGACCCGGGTCTATCGCCTCGATCCGGCGACCGGCCAGGCCAAGGTGGTGGCGGAAGGCATCGACCGGCCGAACGGCCTCGCCTTCTCGCCCGACGAGAAGACCCTCTACGTGGTCGATTCCGGCCTCACCCATGGCGGACGCTCGAACATCCGCGCCTTCACCGTCGAGGGCGACCGGCTCACCGGCGACCGGGTCTTCGCGGAAGGCTTCGCGCCGGGCTTCACCGACGGGGTGCGGACCGACGTCGACGGCAACGTCTGGTGCTCGATGGGCTGGGCCGACCCGAAGGAGGATGGCGTGCGGTGCTACGCGCCGTCCGGCGATCTGATCGGCAAGATCCACCTGCCGGAGACCTGCGCCAACCTGTGCTTCGGCGGACCGAAGAAGAACCGGCTGTTCATGACGGCGAGCACCTCGGTCTACGCGGTGTATGTGGAGACGCAGGGCGCGATGGTGCCGTAGGGAAGATTGAAACGACACTGAACGTGCCGTGAGCATGAACCCTTTCCCCTCTGTGGGGGAGGGGACACCGCGTCCGGATGAACTGGGGCCGTTCTGAAGGGCGCGACATCCTTCGATGTCGCGCGGCCCCTCTCCCGGCCCCTGCTGGCGCAGGGACCGCCCTCCCCCGCAGAGGGGGAGGGTTGGGCGCGCGGCGCCCGACAGTATACGTCCAATCAAAGCGCTAGAAATTCACCCGGTCGCCGCCCTTCAGCGCCAGGATCTCCCGCGCATCGTCCGGCGTCGCGACGTCGAGCCCCAGGCCCTCGATGATCTGGCGCGCCTTCAGGACCTGCTGGGCATTGGATTCTGCCATCCGGCCGGGCCCGATCCACAGCGAATCTTCCAGCCCCACCCGGACGTTGCCGCCGAGCGCGATCGCCTGCGCGGCGATGGGGAGCTGGTTGCGGCCCGCCCCCAGCACCGACCAGCGGTAATCGGCGCCGAACAGCCGGTCGGCGGTGCGCTTCATGTGCTGGACGTCCTCCGGATGCGGGCCGATGCCGCCGAGGATGCCGAACACGCTCTGGACGAAGAAGGGCGGCTTGATCACGCCGCGATCGGCGAAGTGGGCCAGCGTGTAGAGATGGCCGATGTCGTAGCACTCGACCTCGAACCGGGTGCCGCTCTCGGCGCAGGTCGTCAGGATGTGCTCGATATCCGCGAAGGTGTTCTTGAAGATCCGGTCGCGCGAACCCGCGAGATAAGGCTCCTCCCAGTCGTGCTCGAAGGTCTTGAACCGCTCCAGCATCGGAAAGAGGCCGAAATTCATCGACCCCATGTTGAGCGAGGCGACCTCGGGCTTGAAATGGGCTGCCGGCCCGAGGCGCTCGTCGATGCCCATGGTCGGGGCGCCGCCGGTGGTGAGGTTCACCACGCAGTTCGAGCGCTGCTTGATGACCTTCAGGAACGGTTCGAACGCCCCGGGCGACTGGTCGGGCTTGCCGGTCTTCGGGTCGCGGGCATGCAGGTGGACGATGGCCGCTCCCGCCTCTGCCGCGCCGATCGCGGCTTCGGCGATCTCGTCGGGGGTCACCGGCAGGTGCGGCGACATCGACGGGGTGTGGATCGCGCCTGTGACGGCGCAGGTGATGACGACTTTCCGCTTGGCCATGAGAGTTCCTCCTAAGAGTGGGCGCGCTTGTGCGCCATGAGGGCGGCGAGGCGCGCGTCGCGGCGCCGGCTGCGCTCCGCCGGCGGGGCGGGATCGGGGCCGCCGCCCCAGGCGGCATTGATGCGGGCGGCGCTGTCGGGCGACCACACCGAGGCCGGGGCCGGATCGGCGGCAAGGCGGCCATAGAAGCCGCCATAGCGGGCGGCGTAATCGGCCACGCCCCCCGGCGCGTTGAGGTCGATCGTGGCGAAGGGCCCGAGAAAGGACCAGCGCAGGCCCAACCCCTCGGCCACCGTCCGGTCGAGATCGGCCGGGCTCACCACGCCCTCGGCGACGAGGCGGAACGCCTCCGAGAGCAGGGCCCCCTGGAGCCGGTTGAGCACGAAGCCCTCGACTTCGCGATGCACGGTGACGGGGGCCTGCCCGGCGGCCTCGTAGAGGGCGCGGGCGCGCGCGATCACCGCCGGATCGGTCCAGGGCGCGCCGCAGAGTTCCACCACCGGCACGAGGTGGGGCGGATTGACCGGGTGGCCGACGAGGCAGCGGGCCCGCCCCGCGAGGCTTTCGGTGAACAGCGAGGCGACGATGGCAGAGGTCGAGGAGGCGAGGATCGTGTCCGGCCCGCACAGGGCGTCGAGTTCGGAAAACAGCGCCCGCTTGGCTTCGACGGTCTCGGGCCCGTTCTCCTGCACGAGGTCGGCGCCCGCCACCGTCTCGGCGAGGGTCGGACAGGTCCGGATCCGGGCCAAGGCCCCCGGCACGTCGGCGACGAGGCCGTGAGCTTCGAGCTGGCGCAGGGCCGCCTCGATGTGGTCCGGCGCGGCGTCCAAGGCCGCGGGATGGATGTCGGTGAGGCGGACGGCGAACCCGGCCCGGGCGAAGACCACGGCCCAGGACCGGCCGATCAGCCCGGACCCGACGACGGCGACGGTCGGCATCGAACCTCCTCCAGAATCAATCACAGCCACAGCACCTGACGGCGCAAGGAGAGGTCGTCACGCAGGGCCTGCGAGGGGCCGGTATGCATCACCCGGCCGCGCTCCAGCGCCACGGTCCGGTCGGAGAGGGCCAGCGCGAGGTCGAGGTTGTGGTCGACGATCACGATCGAGACCTCCCGGCGGAGCGCGTCGAAGGTCTCGAACAGGCTCTCGACCACCGCCGGGGCCAGCCCCTCGAACGGCTCGTCGAGGAGCAGCACCCGCACGTCGCCGGAAAGGGCGCGGGCCACCGCCACCATCTGCTGCTCGCCGCCCGACAGGTAGTCGGCGGGGGTGCGCCAGCGCTCGCGCAGGCGCGGGAAGTAGGACAGCACCCGCTCCTCGTCCCAGTGCACGCCGTTGCCGGTGCGCCGCTTGAGCCGGCCCAGCTCCAGGTTCTCGGCGACGCTCATCCCGGCGAAGAGCCCGCGCCCCTGCGGCACGTAGCCGATGCCGGCCTTCGCGATCGCCGCCGCCGAGCGGCCATCGAGGCGATCAGACCCGAGCCGGATGTGCCCGGCGGCGTGGGGCGCCAGCCCCGTGATGGTCTTGAGGCAGGTCGACTTGCCGGCGCCGTTGCGGCCGAGCAAGGCGACGATCTCGTGGGCGTGGACATCGAAGGTGACGCCCGAGAGGATGTGGCTCTTGCCGTAGAAGGTATCGACGCCGTCGAGCGACAGCAGCACCTGCGGCTCGGCGGCGCTCGGGCGGGCCTTCGCCGCCATCGCGGCGGTGCCGGAGCCGATATAGACCTCCTGCACCCGTGGCGAGGTGCGGGCATCCTCCACCGTGCCGTCGACCAGCACCGTGCCCTCGTTCATCACCGTCACGGCATCGGCGATCTGGAACACCCGGTCGATGTCGTGCTCGACCATCAGGACCGGCACCTCGGTCGAGACGCGCTTGATGATGTCGCCGATGCGGGTGCGCTCCGCGGCGGCGAGGCCCGCCAGCGGCTCGTCGAGGAGCAGCACCCGGGGCTTCGTCGCGAGCGCGACCCCCATGTCGAGCAGGCGCTGGCCGCCATAGGAGAGCGAGCCGGCCTCGGCCCGCTCCAGCCCGGTGAGGCCGAGCCAGCGCAGGATCTCGGTGGTCTCGGCCGCCGCCTCCCGGTCCGCACGGGCGTCGCGCCAGGGATCGAAGCGGCCGGGGCGCCGCCCCTGCACGGCAAGCCGGATGTTGTCCTCGACGGTGAGGGCCGGGAAGAGATTGGTGATCTGGAACGAGCGGCCGATGCCGGCCTCGCAGATCCGCTCCGGCGCAAAGCCGACGATCGAGCGGTCGGCCAGGGCCACGGTGCCGGAATCGGGCTGAAACATCCCGGAGATCAGGTTGAAGGCGGTGGTCTTGCCGGCGCCGTTGGGCCCGATCAGGGCGTGCAGCGTCCGGTCGCGGACCGCGATGGTGACGCCGTCGACCGCCTTCAGCCCGCCGAAGCGCTTGGCGATGCCGCGGGCGGCCAGAATGACCCCGTCGACCACGCCGTCGGGCCGCAGGAACGGCGGCAGGTTCTCCGGCAGCCCCGCCTTGCGCCCCGCCATGGCGGCGTCCTCGGTGGCGGGCGGCCGGACCATCCGGTACAGCCGCCGGCCGATGCCGACGAGCCCGTCGGGCGAGAACAGGATGAAGCCCACGAAGAGGAGGCCGAACCAGAACAGCCAGTTGGCGGTCCAGATCGACAGCATCTCCCGGAACAGGATGAAGAACAAAGCCCCGATCGCCGGCCCGGCAAAGCCCCGCATGCCGCCGATCACCACCATGGCGAGCAATTCGCCCGAGAAGGCGGAGCCGAGCGGCTCGGCCGAGGCGAAGCGGTGGGTGAAGACGCTGAGCACGCCGGCGAGCCCCGTCACGGTGGCGGAGACCGTGAAGGCGACGAGCTTGTAGCGGTTGGTCGGATAGCCGAGGAAGCGCGCCCGCTGCTCGTTCTCGCGGATCGCCTCCAGCACGGTGCCGAGCGGCGAGCGGCGGAAGCGCGAAAGCCCCACGGCGACCGCGAAGCCGACGACGGCCACGAGCCCGTACCAGGTCCAGGCCGCATCGAGGTCGAGTCCGAGGAGCCGGGTCCGCTCGACGCCGCCATAGCCGCTCTCGCCGCCGGTGAGCGCGGTCCAGCGGAACGCCACCGTGAAGGAGAGGGCCGACAGGGCCAGCGTCAGGAGCGAGAAGTAGACGCCGCGGCGGCGCAGGATCAGCAGGCCGAGGAGGAGGGCGGCGAGCGCCACGACCACGAGGGCGAACAGGGTCGGCGGCACCAACGTGCCGGGAAAGAGCTGGCGCTGGCCGATCGCCGCCGCATAGGCGCCGATGCCGAAGAACGCGCCGTGGCCGAAGGAGACGAGGCCGGTCTGCCCGACCAGGATGTTGAGCCCCAGGCAGGCCACCGCGAACACCACCACGTCGGTGGCCGAGGTGAGGGTGAGGCCGAGGGCCGACAGGCCGAACGGCAGGGCCACGAGGGCGACCGCGATCAGCGGCAGGGTCAGTCTCTCGCTGCGATCCGTCATCGTCGTCACTCGAACCGCAGGATGCGCTCGCCGAGCAGGCCGCGGGGCCGCACGAGCAGGATGACCGCCATCAGGGCGTAGATCGCCGCCTCGGCGAAGCCCGGATAGACCAGCACCATCAGGCCGCGGACGACCCCGACGATGAGCGCGGCCAGCACCACGCCCCAGAACGAGCCGAGCCCGCCGATCACCACCACCACGAAGGCGCCGGTGAGCACCTCCGCGCCCATGGCCGGATGGACGCCGGAGATCGGCGCCAGCATCACCCCGGCGAGAGCCGCGAGGCCGACGCTGAGGCCGACCACGGTCGCCATGTAGGGCTGTAGCGAGATTCCCAGAGCCGCGACCATGTCGGGGTTCTGGACCCCGGCCCGGACCACCCGCCCGAAGGTGGTGCGCTGGAGCAGGAACCACACGACCGCCACCGCCACCACCACCGCCGCCAGGATGGTGAGCCGGTAGCGCGACAGCACGAAGTCGCCGAGGAGGATCTGCCCGCGCAGGGCCTGGGGGATCGAATAGGGCAGGGGCGGCGCCCCGAAGATCATCCGCAGGCCCTGCTCGGCCACCATGGCGAGGCCGAAGGTGAGGAGCAGCGAGAGGATCGGGTCCGAGCGGTAGAAGCGGCGGAACAGGAACCGCTCGACCACGAGGCCGATCGCCGCGACGAGGACAGGCGCCGCCACGAGGGAGCCGCCGAAGCCGAGGGCGGGCGAGAGCTGAATCGTCAGGTAGGCGCCGATCGCGTAGAATGCGCCGTGGGCCAGGTTGACGATGCCGCCCAGGCTGAAGATCAGCGACAATCCGAGCGCAATCAGAAGATGGATGGCGCCCAGGAACAGGCCGTTGACGACCTGCTCGACGGCGAGGGTGAGGAAGATCACGAGGGTTAGTTCCGAGAGAGAAGGAGCTTCTTCGTTTCGAGATCGCCGGCTGCTTCAAGATCAAGTGCGGGGTCCCCGCTCCCACACCTTGCAGCGATCCGGGGCAAGCCCCGGATCGCCTGGAGAGGGGCGGCGCGCCTTACCGTGCCGGCGTCGGAGCACCGGCAGACGTCACCCCTCCAGCTTGCACGCCGCCTCCTCCGCCGTCGGCGCCAGCACCTCCATGTCCTCGTTCGGGCCGGGAATCGCCGGGGTGGAGGTGAAGAGGTCCCACTTGTCCTTGACCTTGTCGGCCGGGAGCGCCGTGATCGCGTACATCTCGCTGATGAGCTGGTGGTCGCGGGCGCGGAAATAGGCCGGGCGGGGCTTCTGCACGTCGAACTTCGCGCCGCTCTCGAGATACGAGACCAGCGTCGGCCCCTCGGTCGACTGGGTGTCGGCCATCGCCTTGGCGACGATCTTGACGGCGTTGTAGTCGCCCCAGGCCTGATTCTCCGGCGGCTTGCCGTACTTCTTGGTGAAGGCGGCGACGAAAGCCTTGGCGGAGGGCGTGTCGACCTTGTGATGCCACAGGCACGGCCAGGTGCCGGCGAAGTTGCCGGGACCGGCGCCCCAGGCGAGCGCGGTGTCGAAGCCGAAGCCGGCAACCGGAAAGGGCAGGCCGTACTCGGCGTATTGCTTGAGGAAGTTGGTGATCTGGTTGCCGGCGAGGTTCGAGATCACGAGATCCGGCTTCGCCTGCCGGATCTTGATCAGGTAGGCGGAGAAGTCGGTGGCGTCGGTCGGCACCAGCTCGTCCGCCGCAAAGGTGCCGCCCTGGCTCTGCATGAACCCCTTGGCGACCCGCAGCAGGTCGTGGCCGAAGGCGTAGTCGGCGGTGAGCGAGTACCAGCGCTTGCCCTTGACCAGCCCGCCCTCGGTCAGCGAGCGGCCGACCGCCTTGACGTACATCGAGTTCGCGCCCTCGACGTGGAACATGGTGCGCTTGCAATCCTGCCCGCGCAACGCGTCCGAATTGGCGCCGGTGTTGAGGAAGATCGTCTTGCCCCGTTGCGCCACCTGGCCGATGGCAAGCGCCGAGGCCGACGAGATCTCGCCGACGATCGCCGCGACCTTGTCCCGCTCGATGTAGCGCTCGGCCTTGCCGGAGGCGGTCTGCGGGTTGACCGAATCCTCCGTGAGGAGTTCGATCCTGCGGCCGTTGATGCCGCCCGCGGCGTTGATCTCCTCCGTGGCGAGCTGGGCCGCCATCACGGCGTATTCGCCGAGAGGCCCGAGGAAGCCGGTGCGCGGCGTGAGGTGGCCGATGCGGATCGGCTGCCCGCTTTGCGCCCGCACGAGCCCCGGCATCGCCAGCGCGGCGCCGGCCGCGAGGCCGCCCTGCACGAGGCGGCGGCGCGTGATGAGGTGGCCCGCGCTGGGGTGGCGCCTGGAGGTGAAGCCCTGCGTCATGGTGCGTGTCCTGCCCAAGATCGCATCACGGTCGTTCGGGTTGCCGTGATCTGTGATCACACTTAGGCTGGCATCAAACGGCGCGCCTGTCGAGACGGTCCACACCGTCCGCAGGCGTCGATCGGGGAAACGTCAGGGGAGGTCCGTCGCTTGGAGAGGCGGGACTTGCATGCGCCCGGGCGGGAGCCACGGGCGGGCGACCGGCCTGAGCCGGAGGGCGGGCTGGCGCGGATCACCCTCGGCACTCAGGTCTACGATGCCCTGCGCGACCTGCTGATCGCCGGTGGGCTGGCGCCCGGCGAGCGGCTGTCCCTGCGCACGGTGGCGGAGCGGCTCGGCACCTCGATGATGCCGGCCCGGGAGGCGGTGTCGCGGCTCGTCGCCGACGAGGCCCTGGAGGTGCTGCCGAATCGCGCGGTGCGGGTGCCGGTCATCACCCTGGACAAGTTCCGCGAGCTGACCCGGGTCCGCATCGCCGTCGAGGGTTTTGCGGCGGCGGAGGCCGCGCGGGCGGTGGGACCTGGCGCCCTCGCGGCGATCCAGGCGCATGATGCGGCGTTCCGGCACGAGGTGCGATCGCCCGAGCCCGATCTGGAGCGGGCGATGCGGGCCAACCGCGACCTCCACTTCGCGGTCTACGAGGCCGCCGGCCTGCCCTCGCTCGTCGCGATCATCGAGGGGCTGTGGCTGCGCATCGGCCCAGTGCTCAACCTCGACATGCGCTCCTCCCCCCGCCGCCTCGCCGAGGGCGGGGCCCAGGCGCATCATGCCGCCCTGGTGGCGGCGCTGGCGGCGGGGGATGCCGAGGGCGCCCGGGCGGCGCTCAGTGCCGACATCGCCGGCAGCGCCGCCTTCATTGAGACGACCGGGCGGCTCGCCCCCTGAACACGGAGACCGATCATGGAGATGGGATTGGGCGGCCTGACGGTGCTGGTCACCGCGGGGGCCGGCGGCATCGGGCTCGAAGTGGCGCGGGCCTTCGCGGAGGAGGGGGCGCGGGTCCATGTCTGCGACGTCGACCGCGTGGCGCTGGCCGCCCTGCCCGCCGGCATCACCGGCAGCCATGCCGACGTCGCCTCGCGCGAGGATGTCGCCCGGCTGTTCGCGGAGGCGGACCGCGCGCTTGGCGGGCTCGATTGCCTGGTCAACAATGCGGGCATTGCCGGGCCGACCGGGCGCGTCGAGGAAATCGCCCCGGAGGAGTGGGACCGCACGCTCGACATCTGCATCACCGGGCAGTTCAACTGCGTGCGCCTGGCGGTGCCACGGCTGCGGGCGAGCGCCAACCCGTCGATCGCCAACCTGTCCTCGGCGGCGGGCCGGTTCGGCTTTCCGCTCCGCACGCCCTACGCGGCGGCGAAATGGGCGGTGATCGGCTTCACCAAGTCGCTGTCGCGGGAACTCGGGCCGGACGGCATCCGGGTCAACGCCGTGCTCCCCGGCATCGTCGCGGGAGATCGCCAGCGCCGAGTGCTGGAGGCCAAGGCGCAGCAGCGCGGGATCAGCGTCCCGGAGATCGAGCAGGCGGCCTTCGCGGCGGCCTCGATCAAGGATTACGTCACCGCCCGCCAGATCGCCGACCAGATCCTGTTCCTGGCCTCCGAGCGGGGCAAGACCATCTCGGGCCAGGCGCTGGCCGTCGATGGCGATCTCCAGATGCTGACGTGACCGCCGCCATCGTCCCGGTCACGCACGGGTCCTGGACGCCCGGGACCCTCGGCCGGACGGCGGCGGTGGATCGCGACGGTCTTCCCCCGCGGGACGCCCCGACGAGCGATCCGCCATCGGACCCTGCGACGCCGCCCCCGATCCCTCACGCCGCCATGGTCTCGGCCTTCTGGGTCTCGGCACACCAGCGGCCGATCAGCGCCTTCGCCTCCGCGGCGGGAACTGGCCGGCTGAACAGGTAGCCCTGGACTTCGTCGCAGCCGAGAAGCGCGAGAACCCGCTGCTGGTCGACCGTCTCGATACCCTCGGCGGTGGTCCGCATGCCGAGCACCCGGGCGATGTCGATGACGGCGCGGACGATCGCGGCGTTCTGCGCGCCCGTGCCGAGCCCGGTGACGAAGCTGCGGTCGACCTTGATCCGGTCGAACGGGAAGCTCCTCAGGTAGTTGAGCGAGGAGTAGCCGGTGCCGAAATCGTCCATCGCCACGTGCAGGCCGAGCGCCTTGAGGTCGCGCAGGATGGCCAGCGTCGCCTCGCCGCTGTCGAGCAGCATCTGCTCGGTGATCTCGAGTTCGAGGCGGTGGGCCGGCAGGCCGGTCCGCTCCAGGACCCCGCGCACCATCCCGACGAGGTCCGGGCCCGAGAACTGCACCGGCGACAGGTTGACGGCGATCTTCAGGTGCTCGGGCCAGGTCGTGGCCTGGTGGCACGCCTCGGCCAGGGACCATTCGCCGATCGCGTGGATCAGGCCACATTCCTCGGCGATCGAGATGAACAGCGAGGGCGGCACGTTGCCCCGCTCCGGGTGCCGCCAGCGCGCCAGCGCCTCGAACCCGGCGATCTCCCCGGTCTTCAGGACGATGGAGGGCTGATAATGCAGCTCCAGCTCTCCGCGCTCGATCGCCCGGCGCAGGTCGGCTTCGAGCTGGCGTCGTTCCGCCAGCCCCTCGCTCATCTTCCGGTCGTAGAACTCATAGCTGCCGCGCTTGCCCGCCTTCACAGCGTAGAGCGCGAGGTCGGCGGCGATCAGCAGGTCGTCGGCGCTCCGGCCGTCCGCCGGGCCGACCGCGATGCCGATGCTGACGCTGGAGCGGATCTGGTGGCTGCCGATCTCGAAAGGTGGCAGGATCGCCTCGGCGATGCGCTGCGCCACGGCCTCGATGGCCTCCCGGTCGCCAGCACGGGGCATCAGCAGGGCGAACTCGTCGCCGCCGAGCCGGGCCAGGATCTGGCCGGGCGCGAGCACGGCGGCGAGCCGGTCGGCCACCGCCTGAAGCAGCGTGTCGCCAACCTTGTGGCCGAGGGTGTCGTTGACGATCTTGAACCGGTCGAGATCAAGGAACATCACCGCGTAGGTGGCGTCCGGCGTGCCCCGGGCCGCCTCCGCCATTGTCTCCAGCGAGGCGCGGAATACCCGGCGGTTCGGCAGGTCGGTCAGGGGATCGAGGGAGGCGAGCCGCGCGACCCGGGCCTCGGCCTCGGAGCGCTTCGCCTCGATGCGCAGGAGCTTCTCCACCGCGATCCCGACGAGGAGCGTCAGCAGGGCGGCCACCAGGGCGTCCATCCGCAACGTGGCGCGGGAGTCCTTATAGATCTCGCTTTCCGGCACGCTGACGCTCACCCAGAGCGGATGCTCGCGCACCTTGCGGATCGTCACCAGACGGCTCTCGGCGCCGTCCGGCATCTCCAGGGTGAAGGTGCCGGACCGGCCGGAGCGGATCTTCTGATAGGTCTCGGTCCGCCCGAGATCGGCGCCGACCCCGAAGCCGCCGCCGACGCCGCCGCTGGAGCGCACCACCCCGTCGCTGCCGATGAGCGAGATCGAGGCCGGGGTGCCGAGATCGATCTTGTCGTAGAACTGGGTCAGATGGCTCGGGTTGAGGGAGGCCACCACCACGCCGCCAAAGCGTCCGTCCGCCCCGGTGAAGCGGCGGCTGATCTGCACCGAGACCCGGCCGCTCGCCCGGCCGATCACCGGGCGGCTGATGTAGAGCACGTCGTCGGGGCTCTCGACATGGATGCGGAAATGGTCGCGATCGCTGAGATCGGTCGCTGGCGGCGGCTGCGGCCCGGCATTGGTCGCCCGCATCACCCCGTCCGGCCCGATGATCGCCACCTGCACGATGATCTCGCTCAGGAGATCCGTCGTGTTCACGATCGTCGCATAATCCTCCTTGTCTCTGCGGTTCTCGATGCTGCGGCGCATGTAGAGCAGCGACTTGTCGATTTCGCCGATTGAGCGCAGGACGTTCTCCTCGAACACCATCGCGAAATTGTACGTGGTGCGCTCGGAATCCTGAAGTGCGCCCCTGACGTCGTTCTCGTGCTTGGCCGCGACGCCGATCCACAGGAGCAGCACCACCATCAGGCCCAGGATCACCGGCCCACGGCGCTCCGCCAGGAATCTCGGAAATTGCTTGAGGTGCAGGGCCATCCCGGCTCGTCCAGCGGCTTCGATCGTGGTCATTATGCAACCCGAACGTTATCGGTATCTGAATCGCCGTCCGTCATTCTGACATTTTTGCGGTCCGTCACAAGGAGATAGCTTTGACAATCCGGGTCTTGACTGATCTGCTGCGTGGTATTGTGAGATGATTTTCGGCTTGTGTGGTTAGAATTTGAGCAGGGCATGCCGTCGTGGCGGCGGACGACCCCCACGTCGACGTGTCAAGACAGCGACGCCGATGGAAGTCGATGCGTGGCGCCACAACCGGTGGTCGTTTTGATGCCCGCCACGTCGTTGGTCCTGCACGCCGAATCCGTTCGGGTCCAGCGCCGTCATATCTACAAGTCACCAGGTTAACGTAGTCAATCGTGCTTGCTGCAAGCGTCGAGGCGGTGTGAGTGACCCGCTGATCCGCCGCCCGGCCCTGCTCGGTCTTGGCGCTGTCTTCGTGATCGCCGTCACGAGATGAGGCAGCGTATTCGATCCACTTCACAACGACATGACCGTGTAGCCGGAGTCACGCGGCGGTCTCGCTCGACGGATTCGCCAGAAACGGGGCGGCTTTGCAATCGGCGTCGAACCGGACGCGAGATCGTTGCGTGTCCTTTCGGGCCGGGCAGGCGAGACACGCTGTCGTGCTTACATGCGGCGACGGAGGCGGCGCCAGCCGAGAACCGTGCCGCTCACGGCCATCACCAGGCCGAGGGCGCTGACGGCGACGATCACGGTCAGCCGCACGGCCGGGCGCTGCGCCAGCGGCCCGGCATCGAGGGTGTGCAGGGCATCGAACAGCCAGCGGTTCGCCCGTCCGCTGCGGTCCGTCCGCCCCAGGATCGCCCCGGTCGCGGGATCGATGTGGAACCAGGTCGCGGCCGGGTCGTCGAAGGCGAGGCGCAGGACCGGCAGGACTGGGGCGCCATGGCGATCGTACCAATAGGCATCCGGCGTCTCGATGCGTGTCACCGACCGGAGCGCCGCCCCCGGCCGCATCGCCCTCGCCGCCGCCACGACGGCGTCCGGCGTCAGGGCGGTGCCGCAGCACGGGGCTGCGCCGCCGGGGCCGGTGGCGACGACGAGGGGGTGCCCGCCGATCCAGACGGCGTCGAGGGCGACGGTGCCGGTGGGCGCCCGGGCGAGGTCGTCGAGGCGCGCCGGGAAGACCGGCGCCGCCTGCCCCGCATAGGCCGTCCGCATGGCGGCATCGGGCCTGCGCGGCCCGAACCAGCCGCGCGGGTTCATCGACAGCCAGCCGCTGAGCAGGAAGGTCACGACGACGAGGCCGCCCGCCACCCCTGCCAGATGGTGCCAGGCGGCCCAGCCGCGATAGGGCGTGAGCCGGCCGCGCATCAGCCGGACGAAGCCGAGGACATAGCCGGTGATGGCCCCGGCGAGCGCGATGCCGGAGATCCAGAGGACCACGTCCTGCCACAGGCCCGCCCGCGCCCGCAGCGGCGTGAGGTAGATCCAGTGGGTGACGGCGCCGGCCCAGTTCCACACCCGCTCGGTCCGGGTGGTGTCGAGGGCGAGGTCTCCCGTGGCGACCGACAGGTACAGCTCGGTCCCGGCCGCATCGCCCAGGGCCACGCGCCGGAACGGCCGCAGCGGGTCGTAAGCCGCCGTCACGGTCCACTGGTCGCGGGTGACCGTGCCGAGATCGGTCACGTGGCGCGTCACCGGATGGGTGGCGGCGAGCGCCGCCGCGCTCTCCGCGGTGAGCGGCGGGACGGCGTCGCCCGTCACCGCCGAGAGGGCCTGGCGCCCCCCATCGGCCCGCGTGATCCAGTAGGCCGGCTCCGCTCCCCGCATCGCCAGGGTGAGGCGGGCGGGAAAGCGGTCGAGGCCGGCCCGCGCCAGCGCCTCCTGCGGCGTCAGCCGCACGGCGTCGAGGCGCAGCGGCCTCGACGCCGCGACCCGCTCCGCCCCGGTGAGGGCCGGGAAGCCGACGGCCAGCATCACCAGCCCGGAGCCGAACCAGGCGAGGATGAAGAGGCCGGTCGCGATGCCGAGCCAGCGATGGCCGAGATGCAGCCATCGCTTCAGGCGCTTGACCACGCCCTTCATCAGAACGTGACGTGGTAGGCCAACTCCACGGAGCGCGGGCGCCCGAGCAGCCAGGAATTGGTGTTGCCCGAGACCGCGTAGAGCTGGTCGGTGAGGTTGTAGCCGCGCAGCGACAGACGCGAGGCCGGCGTCACCTGCCAGTCCAGGCTGGCGTTCAGCAGCGTGTAGCCCGGCCGGCGAAAGGTGTTGGCGAAGTCGCTGAAGACCGGCCCGACATCGTTGACGCCGACCCGCGCCACCCAGCCCGGCGCGAAGGCGTAGGAGAGCCAGACATTGGTGACGCGCTGGGGCACGTTGACCGGGACCTTGCCGGAGAACGACACCGCCGCCCCGTCGATGGTCTGAGCGAAAGTGTCGTAGCGCGCCCGCAGCAGGGCGGTGTTGGCCTCGATGCGCCAGGCGTCCGAAAGCTGGTAGGCGAAAGCGACCTCGACGCCGCGGGAGGACTGGCTGCCGACCTGGGCGACCTGCGTCGGCCGATCGGGAAGCGGGGTCAGGAGGTTGTCCTTGCGGATGTGGTAGCCGGCGAAGGTCCACTCGCCGCGCCCGCCATCGAACAGGCCCTTGGCGCCGGCCTCGACCTGCTCGCCGGTGGCGAGCTGGAACTGCGACTGCGCCACGCTGGTGGTGATCAGGCTGCCGAGGGGATCGGCGGCGGTGGCATATTGGGCGTAGAGGGCGAGGTCCGGCGTCGGGGTGTAGATGGCGGCGGCGCGGGTGCTGACGGAATCGAAGGTCTTCTCGAAGGCGGTCGCCGCGAGCGGCCGGCTCACCGCCACCCGGGGCACGTCGTAGCGCACGCCCGTCACCAGGGCGAGCTGCGGCGTCAGCTCCAGCCGGTTCTCGGCGAAGACCGAGGCCTGGCGGGTGCGCGAGACGATGTCGGTCCGGGTGCCCGTGAGGTTGACGAAGCTGCCTTGGGAAAAATTGTATGGATCGACGGTGCTCTCGCCTCCGAACGGCGCATTGCTGTCGCGCCGGAAATCGATGTGGTTGACGTCGAAGCCCACGACCGTCGACGTCTTGAAGCCGAACAGGCTGCCACGGAACGTGGCGTCGAGACGGTTGCCGATCTGCTCCTGGTGGTGGAAGATCTCGATGTAGTCGCTGCGCCGGATCAGCCCGGTCGCCGGCTGGTAGGTGTATTGCTCGACGTCGCGCCAATGCCGCTCGGTCGAGAGGCGATAGGCGGTGTTGCGGATCGTGATGTCGGGGGTGGGATTCCACTCGGTGCGCAACTGCGTCCAGTTGTCGAACCAGGCGATCTGCGAATCCCGGATGTTGTAGTTGGTGAAGCGCAAGCGGTCGGGCACCCGGTCGCCGATGAGCGGCGAGCCCCAATAGCGGGTCGGCTCGTTATAGCCGAGGTCGTGCGAGAGCGTGACGCTCAGATCGGGCGCCGCCCGCCAGGTCACCGCGGCCGAGAGGGCGAGATTGCGAAAATCGCCGTCGGGCTTCACCCAGCCGTCGGCCCGGTTGCCGCTGAGGTTGAGTCGGTAAGCGAGGTTCTCGCCGACCGGCCCGCCGGTGTCGAGGGCGAGGCGTGCGAGGCCGTCCGAGCCGATCGCCGCCCGCGCCTCGCCGATGGGCGTGAAGACCGGCTTCTTCGGCACCACGTTGACGATGCCGCCGATCGCCCCCTCGCCATAGAGCACCGAGGCCGGGCCGCGTAAGACCTCGATCCGTTCCGCCGACCAGGTGTCGAACGGGAAGGTGACGGTGCCGGCCCCGACATAGAGCCGCGTGCCGTCATAGAGCTGCTGCACCGAGCCCGATCCGGCAAAGCCCCTGGCCGTGAAGGCGAGGTTGCCGTTGCCGGGCGCCGCGATGCTGGTGATGCCGACGGCGTTCTGCGTCACCGCCTCCTCGACGGTGTTCTGGCCGCGGGCCCGGATGGTCTCGCCGCTGATGATGTCGAGGCTCGCCGGGGTCTCGAACGGGGTGAGGCCGAGGCGGCTGCCGGAGCGCGACGGCGTCGCGAGGTTGAGGCCGGGCGCGGCCTCCTCGCGGGGGCGGCCCCCCGCGACGTCGATGCGGTCGAGGGCGAGTTCCTCGGCGGCGCCGGGCGCGGCCGCCAGGAGCGGAGCGGCGAGGCTGGCGGCGAGAGTCGTGGAACGGCGGGCGCGGCGCGCGGGCATGGGGAGGAGGTCCGAAGCTGGCAGAGGCGCCATCCGTAACCGACCACCAAAGAAATGTAACGTTATAATGTTACATTCTTTCCCTCTCCAGCGAGGCATGGGTTGCGCCGGGCGCAATCGGCCTGTGACAGGGCGGAGGAAGGCGAGCGGCATGGCGGGACGGCGCGGGGCTGTGGCACGTCACCGCGAACGAAGCCCTCCACCGCCACCCCTCGGGATGGCGGCGTTCGGACACCCGTCAGGACACCCCGCCCGACGTGTTTCGCGTGTGACCACGGCTGACGGCAGGTCTCCTGGCTCACGGGTCGTCGCCTGCCATCGTCTTCCCAGGGACCCGTGCGGGTCCCCAGTGACGCGATGTGATGGAAGGCTCACCGCTCACAGTTGCGGGGGCAGCCGCGGCCTCGGGCAAGCCCTCACCGCGTTCCCTTTTGATCCCCGAAGGGAACCGTCGCGGAAAAGCTTAGCGGTTCGGTAACGAAGGAGCAATGGTGGCGGGGAGCACGATCGCCAAGTTCGCAACGTCGTGCCAGAACACCTCCCTCTCTGCGGGGGGCGGTTCAGGCGCGAGCGAGTCGCGCGACGATCGGAGAGGTTGGCGCATCGCCCGGCGGCAGCCCCCACCTTTCTTGGCCACGCCGCCCGATCCCGCATCGACGCCGCGCCGCACCCCTGACATACAGGGCCCGAACCGGCCCGCCCGGGCCGCGAACAAGCTCTGACAAGAAGCTCCCTGGGAGGTTCCCCGATGTCGTTCCGCTCACGGGTTGCCGGCGCCGCCGGCCTCGCCCTGTCGCTGGTTCTCGGCACGTCCGCCCTCGCGCAGGACGCCAAGGCGCCGATCAAGGTCGGTGTGCTCAGCGACATGAGCGGGCCCTTCGCCGATCAGGCGGGCACCGGCTCGGTGGCGGCGGCCCAGCTCGCCGTCGAGGATTTCGCCAAGGAGGCCGGCGAGCTGAAGGTCGAGGTCGTCTCGGCCGACCACCAGAACAAGCCCGATATCGGGCTCGCCACCGCCCGGCGCTGGCTCGATCAGGACGGCGTCTCGACCATCGTCGACCTGCCGAACTCGGCGGTCGCGCTGGCGGTCTCCAACCTCATGCGCGAGCGCCACCGGGTGGCGCTGGCCTCCAGCGCGCTCACCTCCGACCTCACCGGCAAAGCCTGCGCGCCGACCACGGTGCAGTGGGTCTCGGATACCTGGGCGCAAGGCTCGGCCACCGCGCGGGCGGTTGCCGGCCGCGGCCTCAAGTCCTGGTACTTCGTCACCGTCGACTATGCGCTCGGCCACGCGCTGGAGCGCGACGCCACCGTGGCGCTCAAGGCGGCCGGCGGCACCGTGAAGGGATCGAGCAAGCACCCGCTCAATGCCGGCGACTTCGCCTCGCCGCTGCTTGCCGCGCAGGGCTCGGGCGCGCAGGTGCTGGCGCTCGCCGATACGGGCGCCGACATGATCAACGCCGTCAAGCAGGCGGCGGAGTTCGGGGTGATGCCCGAGATGCGGCTCGCCGCCCTGTTCGTGCAGCTTTCCGACGTCCATGCCCTCGGCCTCAAGGCCGCGCAGGGGCTTCAACTCGCCACCGCCTTCTACTGGGACCGCACCGACGGCACCCGCGCCTTCGCCAAGCGCTTCGCCGAGCGGATGAACGGCCGGATGCCGACCGAGAACCATGCCGGCGTCTATTCCTCGACCCTGGCCTACCTGCGGGCGGTGCGCGACACCGGCACGATCGAGGGCGAGAAGGTCGTGGCTGCGATGCGCGAGAAGCCGATCGCCGATCCGCTGTTCGGCACCGTCACGGTGCGCCAGGACGGCCGCGCGGTCCACGACGTGTTCCTGTACGAGGTGAAGAACCCGGCCGACAGCAAGGGCCCCTACGATTACTACAAGCTCCTCGACACCGTGCCGGGCGACCAGGCGTTCCGGCCGATGGCCGAGGGCGGCTGCGCGCTGGTGAAGTAGTCCGCAGCGCTCGACATCGGCGGGGCCCGACCCAGATCAGGGGCTCGCTCACCGGTAATACCAATGGTCGAAAGAAAACGACCTTTGGTTCCGTTCTCCAATTTTCGCTCAGCCTTTGGCTTAGGATCGAAACTTTGAGATGGTTCATCGGCCCGATGCGTCAGCATCGTGGGCCGATGGTATGAGGCCCTGCCGAGAGTCCCCGACCATGACCGATGCCGTTCTGACCCTCAACGACGGGAAGCGCATCCCCCAGCTCGGCTTCGGGGTTTGGCGCCTCTCCGACGACGAAGCCCCGGCGATCGTCGGGGCCGCCCTCGCGGCGGGCTACCGCTCGATCGACACCGCGGCGATGTACGGCAACGAGGCCGGAATCGGCCGGGCCATCGCGGCCTCCGGGCTGCCGCGCGACGAGATCTTCGTCGCCACCAAGGTCTGGAACGACCGTCACGGCTACGACGAGACCCTGCGGGCCTGCGAGGAATCCTTGAGCCGCCTCGGCCTCGACCATGTCGATCTCTATCTCGTCCACTGGCCGGTGCCGCAGCGCAACGCCTATGTCGACACCTGGCGCGCCCTGATGCGCCTGCGCGAGGATGGCCGCGCCCGCTCGATCGGCGTCTGCAACTTCACCATCGAGCACCTCAAGCGTGTGATCGACGCCACCGGATCGACGCCGTCGGTCAACCAGGTCGAGCTGCATCCGCGCTTCCAGCAGAATGCGCTGCGCGCCTTCCACCAGGAGGCCGGCATCGTCACCGAGGCGTGGGCGCCGCTCGGTCGCGGCGGCGTGCTCGACGATCCGGTGATCCAGGCCATCGCCTGGAAGCACGGCCGCAGCCCGGCCCAGATCATCCTGCGCTGGCACCGGCAGAACGGCATCGTGGCGATCCCGAAATCCGCCACCCCCGCCCGCATCCGCGAGAACCGGGAGATCGAGGATTTCTCCCTCGATGCCGACGATCTCGCCCGCATCAAAGCCCTCGACGATCCGGCGGGGCGGATGGGGCCGGATCCGGAGACCTTCGGGGCGTGAGCGCGGCTTGATTGGCGGCGGTGGACCGGCCTACGCTCGCCGCTCCCCCGATCGTCCAGAGAGGCTTGTCCGTTGAGCGGCCGCACGCCCCCCGAGACCCGCGCCGCCTACCGGCGCTTCGTGCCGATCACCACCCGATGGGCCGACAACGACGTCTACGGCCATATCAACAACGTGGTCTATTACGCCTTCTTCGACACGGCGGTGAACAGCGTGCTGATCGCCGACGGGGCCCTCGAGATTGCGAAAAGCCCGGTGATCGGCCTCGTGGTCGAGACCGGGTGCCGCTACTTCCGCTCGATGGCGTTCCCCGACCGGGTCACGGCCGGGATCCGGGTGGCGCATCGCGGCACGTCGAGCGTCCGCTACGAGGTCGGGCTTTTTCGCAACGACGAGGACGAGGCGGCGGCGCAAGGCCACTTCGTCCATGTCTATGTCGACCGGGCGACCCAGCGCCCGGTGCCGCTGCCGGAGGCGCTGCGGCGGGTGCTGGAGCCGCTGGCCGGATGACCGCCGAGGCCGATCTCGGCCGGCTCCTCGCCGGGATGCGGCCGGAGCTGCGCCCCGGCACCGACGTCTTCGTGACCCTGGATGAGGCGCAGTGCCGGCGGGCCTCGCCCCGGCGGTGATGAAGTTTCTCGAGGCCGAAGGCACGACCCTGATCCTCGCCGAGGCGGAGGCCGCGCGGGCCGGGCTGCCCGCCACCTTCCCGTGCCGCTGGATCACCCTCGCGGTCCATTCCGCGCTCGGCGCAATCGGCTTCCTCGCCGCCGTGACGGCCCGCCTGGCGGCAGAGGGCATTGCCGTCAACGCCGTCTCGGCCTTTCATCACGATCACCTGTTCGTGCCGGTGGCGCGGGCCGAGGAGGCGATGTCGGTGCTGCGGGCTTTGTCCGGGTCCGCATCATGACGCTTCGTGGAAGTCCGGACCGCAGCAACTTCAAAAGCCGGTGTGCGCGGGTGCTCCGGTGTTCTGCCCCGATCCTTCGATCTCCACGAAGGCACCGTTCGCCCCTTACGGCTTGTTGCTCTCTGCGCCGACGCCCAAGCTGACGGCCTCACCACCGGAGGAGGTTGTCATGCCGCCGCGCATCCCGCTCAGTCCTGGGGGCCCGGGTCCGCTCGGGCTCATCGCCCTCGCCCTGGCGATCCTGGTGGCCGGCCTCGTCCTCGAAGGGCACCCGGTCGATGCCTCGGTCGCGCCCCTCGCCCCGCCGGCCGAGGCGTCCGCCCCGGCGCTGCCGAGCCCGGAGACGATGCTCCAGGACCTGGCCGGCCGCGACTGACGGAAGGAATCCCGTGACCGATCTTCTGTCCAGCACGTCCGGCCCGCTCGGCTGGGCGATGATCCTCGCCACCTTTCTCGTCGCCGGCTTCGTCAAGGGCACGATCGGGCTCGGCCTGCCCACGGTGGCGGTGGGGCTGCTCGCCATCGTGATGAGCCCGGCCCAGGCCGCTTCCCTGCTGATCGTGCCGTCTTTCGTCACCAATGTCTGGCAGCTCCTCGCCGGGCCGCGCTTCGGCGGCCTGCTGCGCCGGCTGTGGCCGATGATGGCGGCGGTGGCCGTCGGCACCGTGGCGAGCGCCGGGCTGATTGCCGGCGCCCAGGGGCCGGGCCCGGCGAGCGCCCTCGGCCTTGCCCTGGTGGCCTATGCGGTGGTCGGGCTGGCCGGCCTGTCGGTGCGGGTGCCGGGCGGTGCCGAGCCCTGGCTGTCGCCGCTGGTCGGGCTCGTCACCGGCGTCGTCACCGGGGCGACCGGGGTCTTCGTGATCCCGGCCGTGCCCTATCTCCAGGCGCTCGGCCTCGACCGGGACCAGCTGATCCAGGCCCTCGGCCTGTCCTTCACGGTCTCGACCGTCGCCCTCGCCGCCGGCCTGGCGCGGGAAGGCGCGCTGCCGCTCGCCGCCGGCGCCGCCTCCCTCGTCACCCTAGGGCCGGCCCTTCTCGGCATGGCCGTGGGGCAGTGGCTGCGCGGCCGGGTCTCGGCGCCGACCTTCCGGCGCGCCTTCCTGATCGGCCTCCTGCTGCTCGGCGCCCATCTGGCCTTGCGGCCGTGGCTGTGAGCGCGGGCTACTCGTCCTCGTCGTCGAGAGGAGGCAGGATCGGCATCCGGCGGCCCATCGTGCCCTCGACGGTGGCGCGGCGCATCACCAGGAAGCCGCCATCCCCGGCCCGGCGGATCCGGTTGGCGCGGGCATCGACCCAGAGGTCGACGCCGCGGTCGTCCGCGAAATCCGGCGGGAGCGGGCGGGCGAGCCGCACCGGACCCGTCGCGAAGCCGCGCCGGACGGGGACGACCCCGCGGGCAAGGGGCTGACGCCGGGACGCCTCGGCGCCCGTCCGACGGTTCGGGCGCGCTGCGACGCGCTCCCGCCGTTCGGCCTTTCGCCGCGCGAGCGCCGGGCGCTCCGCCTTCCGCGGCCGGGACACGGTCGTCGCGGCCGGGGAGGCCGCCCGCGCCGACGCGGCGGCAGAGGCATCGGCGGCGGGGGCAGGCTTCGCCGCCTGCGCCTCGGCGGGCTTGGCGGGCGGGTCGCTCCAGGGGCGGGAGGCGGCCGGCTCCTGCGCCCGCCCTGGCGGCGCGCACAGGATGCCGAGCAACAGGGCAAGGCCGGCCGAGCGGCGCAGTCCGTCACGCATCGATCGCACCTCCGCATCGGCAGCCGCCGCCTGCCACGCTCCAGGGTCCCGCGGCTCGGCGCGGGCCGCAGATCATGTCCCATGGCGGTCGTCGCAACCTGACCGTGTCCGGGACAGTAGTGGCCCGGTCCGGTGGCGTCCATGTGCGACCGGGATGAATCCACGTCACTGTTTCACAGAGAGGCGCCCCGCTCCGTCACGCACCAAGCCATGAGGTCTCACAAGCGTGATGGAACTTCATTAACCATCCTGCGTTCCGCCGCCGGCATCGTCCGTCCCGTCCGCCGGGCCCGCCGCTTGCCACCGCGCCGGCATGACCTCTTCGGGACACTCCGCCATGATCCAGTTCGACACGAAGGCGTCCGTGATGGGACAGACCGTCACCGCCGCCGCGTCATACGAGGCCAGGCTGCGCCAGGCCGCCATGGTGTTCACCCTGGCGGTCGGCGTGCCGCTGGTGCTGGCCTGGTTTGGCCTCATCGGCTGGGGCGTGCTCTGGCTCGCCCGGAGCGCCCTGGATCTGTCGGTCAGCGCCCTGGCGCTCTGACGGGCGGGGCGCCGCGGCCCGCGGGTTGCAGGAGCTCCGGGGCGGTGCCAGGAACAGGCATCCGCCGCGCTTGCCTGGAGGCCCCCGCCATGCTGTCCATCGACCTCAATTCGGACCTCGGCGAGGGCTTCGGCGATTACCGCTGCGGCGACGACGCGGCGATGCTGGAGGTCGTGACGTCGGCCAACGTCGCCTGCGGCCTGCATGCGGGCGATCCCGAGATCATGGCCCGCGCCTTCGCCATCGCCCGCGAGCGCGGCGTCGCCGTCGGCGCCCATCCGGGCTATCCGGACCTCTGGGGCTTCGGGCGCCGGGTCCTGCCCTTCACTCCCGGCGAGATCGAGCGGCTCGTCGCCTATCAGGTCGGCGCCGCGGCGGCCCTCGCGGCCTATGCCGGCCACCGCCTCACCTACGTCAAGGCGCATGGCGCGCTCGCCAACCTGGCGGCGGTGGAGCGCGAGGTGGCGGATGCCATCGCCAAGGCCGTCAAGGCCGTCGATCCCTCCCTGGCCTTGCTCGTCCTCGCACTCTCCGCCCAGCTCGCGGCCGGCGAGGCACAGGGGCTCGAGGTGCACCAGGAGATCTTCGCCGACCGGGGCTACACCGAGGCCGGGCTCCTGATCCCCCGCGGCCAGCCCGGCGCCCTCATCACCGACGAGGCAGACGCCGCCGAGCGGGTGCTCGCCATGGTGCAGGAGGGGGCGATCATCGCGGCGAGCGGCCGGCGCCTGCCGACGCCGATCCGCTCGGTCTGCGTCCACGGCGATTCCGCCCACGCCGTCGCCACCGCCCGCGCGGTGCGCGCCCGGCTCGAAGCCGCCGGCGTGCGTCTCGCTCCGTTCCGGGCCTGATCCGATGCAGAGCCCCCGCCTCCTCGATGCCGGCGAGGCCGCCCTGGTGGCGGAGTTCGGCACCACCGTCGACCCGGCGATCCACGACCGGGTGCTGGCCCTCGACGACGCCTTGCGCGCCGCACCGCCCGAGGGCCTGCGCGAGACGGTGCCGACCTACCGCTCGCTGATGATCCACTACGATCCCCTGGTCCTGGACCGGGACGACCTCGCCGACCGGGTGCTGGCTCTGGCCGCACAGCCCGGGAAGGCCCGGCCCGGTGCCGCCCTCTGGACGCTGCCCTGCTGCTACGACCCCGTTTGCGCCGAGGATATCGGCGCGGTCGCCCAGGCGACGGGACTTTCGGTCGAGCGCGTCGCCGCGCTTCATGCCGGGGCGGAGTACCGGGTCTACATGTACGGCTTCGCCCCGGGCTTCGCCTATCTCGGCGGGCTCCCGGCGGAGCTGGCGGTATCGCGCCGCGCCACGCCGCGTCCGCCCCATCCGGCGAATGCCCTGATCATCGGCGGCGGCCTGGCGGGGGTCGGCACCTTTCCGATGCCGACCGGCTGGTACGTCGTCGGGCGCACCCCGGAGCGGCTCTACGCGCCACACCGGCCCGAGCCGTTCCCGGTCGCCGTCGGCGACACGCTCCGCTTCGACGCCATCGACGCCGCGACCTTCTCCGCCCTTGAGCGCCGCGCCGCCGCCGGCGAACTCGTCGCCCGGCGCCGGGAGGCCGCATGAATCCTCGTCTCAGCATCCTCTCCGCCGGCCCGGGCGTGACGCTCCAGGATGGCGGCCGCCACGGCTATCTGCGCTACGGCATCACTGCCGCGGGGCCGATGGACCCGCTCGCCCACGCCACCGCGCACCGGGCCCTCGGCAACGCCCTCGGGGCTACGGCCGTCGAAGTCTCGCTCGGCGGCGTCGAGGTGACGGCGGAGGGCGGGCCGCTCGGCCTCGCGCTCGCAGGCGGCGAGTTCCGGGTCAGCCTCGACGGCGCGCCCCTGCCGCCCTCCTGCGCGCTCACGCTCCATCCCGGCAGCCACCTCGTGGTGCGGCCGGGCCGGGCCGGGGCCTGGGCGTATCTCGCCGTGGCGGGCCGGTTCGATCTCGAACCCACCCTCGGCTCGACCGCGACCCATACTCGTTCCGGCTTCGGCGGCCTCGACGGGCGGGCCCTGCGGGCGGGCGACCGGCTGACGGTGGCGGAGGCCCGCCCCGGCCCGGCCGATCCCCAGGCCCTGGTCGCGCCCTGGCTCGTCCGCCCGCCGGAGGAGATCCGGGTGGTGCTCGGCCCCCAGGACGATTTCTTCGCCGAGGACCAGATCGCCGCCTTCCTGGCCGGGCCCTGGACGGTGACCACCAAGGGCGACCGGATGGCCTGCTTCCTCGATGGCACGCCGCTCACCCACGCCAAGGGCTACAACATCGTTTCGGACGGCATCGCCATGGGGGCGATCCAGGTGCCGGGGGAGGGCTGGCCGATCGTCCTGATGGCCGACCGGCAATCCACCGGCGGCTATCCGAAGATCGCCACGGTGATCGGCCCGGATCTCGGGCGGCTCGCGCAGGCGCAGGGCGGCACCCGGATCCGCTTCCGGGCCGTCGACCGTGCCGAGGCCGTGGCGGCCCGGCGCGCCGAGGCCCAGGCGCTCGCCGGCCCGGTGGCGATGGAGCCCCTGATCCGCACCGATTTCAGCGCCGAGTTCCTGCTCGGCCGCAACCTGATCGGCGGTGTGGTGGATGGGGTCCAGGTGCCCTAAGCAGATTTCGCCGAAGTGGTCGCCAGTTCGGGAGAAAAAACGTCTGCGATCAAACAAGAACCTAGAGCACGGCCCGATCACGTTGCAATCGGGCAGTGCTATAGGTCTTTGATTTTGCCGCATTTTCTGCGACCGACCGGTGTCCACTTGGTCGGAAAATGCTCTAAGCGGGCAAAGCGGTAAACGGGCAAATTCGCGGGTGTTGGGGTTTGCTCAAGCTGTCCAGGTGTGAGTGAGGATTGGCATGACGGTGCCGGATCGCGGGCGGGCCGTAGCGCAGTACGTAAGCCTGGAATTTCGATGACGTAAGCGGCGGATGGTCCATGCACCATCCTCAAACGAATGATACCGACGGTCGAAAGAAAACGACCTTTGGTTCCGTTCTCCAATTTTCGCTCAGCCTTTGGCTTAGGATCGAAAATTTGAGATGGCTCATCGGCCCGATGCGTCAGCATCTTGGGCCGATGGTATGAGTGGAAAGGCTGCCGCTGGGCCGGCGACGCTTGAGGGTCCGTTGTGGAGCAACGAGCGGCCACTCGCGTACCCGCGATCGAAGGTCGGCATCTGGCGCAGTCCGGACCTGATGACGGCGCGCCAGCCGTCGTCCCGAACATCTGCTGGAAGAACGTGCCGTGCAGGGCGGCGCATCCGGCGAGGACCCGCGATGGGCTCGATCGCACTTCTGGTCGGCCCCTGCCCGTCGATCCGTGCCGGATCAGGCGGCCTTCAGGCCGAAATCGTAGGTGAGGTGGCGGAAAGGCCGCTCCATCGCCCGCCCGTCCGGCGCCCGTCCGGCCGGATGCTCGGCGAACTCGGCGATCAGCGAGGTCTTCACCCCGAATACCGCGTCCGAATCGAGCCACGGGCTGTCCGCCGCGAAGACGTGGGTGATCAGCGTCTCGTGGCCGGGCGCCGCGATCATGAAGTGCACGTGCGCCGGCCGGTTCGGATGGCGGCTGGTGGCGTTCAGCATCTCGCCGACCGGCCCGTCGGCGGGGATCGGGTACCAGGCCGGCATCACGGTCCAGAAGTGGAAGCGCCCCTCCGCGTCGGTGCGGAACTGCGCCCGTCCGGCGAGCCCGCCGAGCGCGTCGAGCTGCTGCACGTCGTAAGAGCCATCGTCGTCGGCGTGCCAGACGTCGACGGTGGCGCCCGCGAGCGCCCGTCCGTCGGCGGACGCGACCGAGCCGGTGACGAGGAGCGGCGTGCCCTCGAGCGGGCCGGCGATGTCGGCGCCGTTCGGCCGCTCGGGCGCCTCCGCGACGTAGAAGGGGCCGAGCACCGTGGTCTCGGTTGCGCCCTCCGGCATGCGATGGTTGATGGCGTCGACCAGCATCGAGACGCCGAGCGTGTCGGAGAGCAGGATGAATTCCTGGCGGTGCTGGTCGCATAGCTGCCCGGTGCGGGTCAGGAAGGCGATGCCGGCCTGCCACTCCTCGAAGCTCAGGTCGACGTCGCGCACGAAGTCGTGCAGGTGGCGCACGAGGCTCGTCAGGATCGCCTTCAGGCGCGGGTCCGGCGTCTCGGCGAAGCGGTCGACCACGGCCTGCGTGATGGTGTGCTCGTTGAAGTCGCGCATCGGCGCCTCTCCCGTCCTGGGCGTTCCCACGCGGGCGCTGTCCCGCGCCCGCCCATGATCTTACACCGCCGCGTCCGGACGGCGCCCGTGGAACGCGTTGTCGAGCAGCCGGCGGATCGCGCCCGGCTCCAGCGGTCGCGGATTCCAGTAGGAATTCGCCACCGCCGCCTCGGCCGCCCGGTCGAGCCCCGCCTCCGGCATGCCGATCGTCTTCAGGGCGGTGGGTACGCCGAGCGAGGCGGCGAGATCGTGGAGGCCTTGCGGCCCGTCCGCCGCCCCGAGCGCGCGGGCGACCCGGGCCATCGCCTCCGGCGCGGCTGGGGCGTTGTAGGCGGCGGCGTGGGGCAGCACGACCGCGTGAGTTGCGGCGTGCGGGAGATCGAAGGAGCCGCCGAGCACGTGGCAGAGCTTGTGGTGCAAAGCCATGCCGACTGTGCCGAGGCAGGCCCCGGCGAGCCACGCGCCGTAGAGCGCGTCCGCCCGCGCCGTCCGGTCCTGCGGTGCGGCCGCGATCGCCGGCAGGGCACGGGCGAGCGCCCGGATCGCCTCCTCGGCCATCAGCGAGACGATCGGGTTGCGGTCCTGAGCGTAGAGCGCCTCGACCGCGTGCGCGACGGCGTTGAGGCCCGACGTCGCCGTGAGGCTCAAGGGCAGGCCGAGCGTCAGGTCGATGTCGTAGACCACCACCTCCGGCAGGATCTTCTGCGATTTCTGCGTCGTCTTGACCTTCTGGCCCGGCTCGGCCCCGTCGCGGGTCTCGCCGAGGATCGGCGTCATCTCCGAGCCCGCATAGGTCGTCGGCACCACGATCTGGTCGAGGTCGGTGCGCAGCGCGATCGCCTTGCCGAGCCCGGTCGTCGAGCCGCCCCCGACCGCGATCACGCAATCGGCGTCGAGCGCCCGCACCCGCGCCACCGCGGCCTCGGTCACGGCGACGGGCGTGTGCATCACCGCCTCCGCGATCACCCCGACGGCGCGCTCCCCGAGCAGGCCGGCGAGCGCCTCGGCCTGTCCGCGCTGGCCGGGCGTCGAGAGCACGACCGCGCGGGAGCGCCCGAGGGTCTCCATCTCGCGCGGCACCTCCGCGAGGGTGCCGTGCCCGAGCACCACGCGGGTCGGCAGGCCGGGAAAGCGGAACCCCTCCATCGTTCAGGCCCCCACCACGTAGTCGACCTGATGCCGGCTGATCCGCAGGCCCTCCAGCTCGGCCCGCACACGGCCGTGCTCCGGGTGGTCGCGATAGGCGTCGAGAGCCGCGGGACTGTCGAACTCGGTGTAGAGGACGACGTCGCAGGCGTCGTCGATCCGGCTCTCGTCGAGCCCGACTTCAAGGTGGAGAAGCCCGGGGATCCGGCCGCGCAGGCCCTCGAAGGCGGCGCGCACCCGCTCGGCATTGGCCGCCTTTGCGGTCGGCGACGTGCCGGCCATCCGCCACATCACGATGTGCTTGATCATCCGACCCGTTCCCGTTGCGTGGCAGCTCCGTTCCCCGATTGTTAAGTTTTTCGCTGCCGGGTCATAAGATGGTCCGCGCGTGAATCAGTTTTGCAGGATCTGAGAAAATGGATCGTCTCGGCCAGCTCGACCTCTTCGTGGCGGTCGCCGAGATCGGCAGCATCAGCGGGGCGGCGGAGGCCCGCGGCATGTCCATCGCCGCGGCGAGCCGCACGCTCGCGGCCCTGGAGGAGCGGCTCGGCGTGCTGCTGGTGCGGCGCAGCACCCGCACCCTCTCGCTCACCGACGAGGGCGGCAAGCTCCTGGTGCGCGCCCGCAGCATCCTGGCGGACGTGGCCGACAGCGAGGCCGAACTCACCGGCGCGGCGCTCGCTCCGAGCGGCCTGCTCCGGGTCAGCGCCTCGCTCTCCTTCGCGCTGCTGCACATCGCGCCGCGGCTGCCGGCCTACCACGCCCTCTACCCGAACGTGCGCGTCCACGTCGAAGTCTCGAACCGCTACGTCGACTTGATCGATGCCGGGATCGACGTCGCCATCCGCACCCGCGAGTTCGAGCCCGACCGCGCCATCACCATCCGGCGCCTCGCCGAGACCCGCCGCATCCTCACGGCCGCCCCGGCCTATCTGGCGAAGGCCGGCATGCCGCTCCACCCCCTGGATCTCGCGCAGCACGCCCTGCTGCTCTACGTCTACGCCAACAACCCCAACGAGCTCGGCTTCACCCGTGGGGCCGAGACGGTGCGGGTGCCGGCCCACGGCCTGCTCGAATCGAACGACGGCCAGATCCTGCGCGCGGCGGCCCTGAACGGACACGGCGTCCTGGTGCAACCGACCTACATCGTGCACGACGACGTCATGGCGGGGCGCCTCGTGCCAGTCCTCGACGACTGGGACCTGCCGCGGCTTCGCATCAACTTCGCCTACCCGACCCGCAAGCACCTCTCGGCCAAGGTCCGGTCCTTCATCGCCTTCGTGGCCGCCGATTTCGAGGCGAACGCCTTTACCCACCGCTGGACCGGGGCGACGCAGCGGCCCGCCGCCGGGGCTCCGTCATGCATGGGGCGGTGAGAGTGCCGCTGCCTGCGCGAGGTGATTGTCGGGCCGGGCGTTGCGGATGCCTCGACATGATGCGGGCGGCCGCGGCGGCACGCCGTTGCTCGCGCCTCCGAAATTCAGATATATGAACAGGATGAGCCGCGACGCCGATCACACCCCTGCGACCGTCAAATCCGCCGACCGCGTCCTGACCCTGTTCGAGCTGCTCGGCACCGGCAGCCGCGAGATGTCGCATACGGACATCGCGGCCGCGCTCGACATCCCGAAGAGCAGCCTGACGCAGCTCTTGAAGAACCTCGTCGGGCGCGGCTGGCTCGCCTACTCGCCGAGCACGAAGGGCTACTCTCTCGGGGACGCCTTCACCAGGCTGGCGCGCCGCGCCGGTCGGGCGCGGGATCTCGTCGAGTGCGCCGGGCCGGTGCTCGCGGAACTGACGGCCCGCACCTCGGAGTCGAGCGCGATGAACGTGCTCAAGGACGACAGGGCCGAGGTGGTGGCGACGGTGCTCGGCCCGCAGCGGCTGGTGTCGCACATGCGGCTCGGCGACGTGGCGCCGCTCTACGCCACCTCCGGCGGAAAGGTCATCCTCGCCTACCTGTCGCCGGAGCGTCAGGAGCAATACCTGAGTCGGGTGGCGTTCGTCCGGGCGACCCCCACCACCATCCACTCCGCGCAGGTGCTCCGCGACCAGCTGCACGAGATCAGGCGACAGGGCGTCGCCTTCTCGTTCGACGAGTGGACGCCCGGGATCACCGGCGCCGCGCGCCCGATCCTGTCCCGGTCCGGCGAGGTGATCGCCTCGATCAACGTCGCGGTCCCGTCCGTCCGCTTCGACGACAAGCTGCGCAAGAAGATCGCCGCCGCGCTGCTCTGGGCCGTCGAAGCGGTGCAGGGCGAGGTGCGGCAGGACGCGGCCTGACGGCCCGGTGACGGGTCTCGTCGAGAGCTTGCGCGTCTTTCAGCGGCCGAGACGGGCCAGCAGGCTCCGGCTGGCCGCGAAGGCCGCCTTCGCGCGCGCGGCGGGCGGCAGGCCGGCCGCGGCAGCCGATGGCGCCTCGACGGCGATGACGGCGTCCCGCGGTACGGCGTGGAGGAGGGCCATGAGCGGCAGCCCACCTTCGCCCGGAAGGAGCCGGCCGCCGCGCGCCTCGTCCCGCAGCGCCGCACGTGCCGGGATCGCCGCCGGGGCGTCGCAGAGATGGACGAGGCTGAACAGACCGGGATCGTAGCGGGCGAGATCGGACGGGCTGCTCCCCGATCGGCTCAGATGCAGTGCGTCGACGAGGATGCCCGCGTCGGCCGGCCTCACCCGGGTCAGCAGCGCATGGGCGTCGCCGAGTGTCCGGACCTGCGTGTAGGGCAGGAATTCCAGCATGACGCGCAGGCCGCAACGGGCGGCCGCCTCGCAGAGTTGCCCGAGATGGTCGACCAGGCGCGACTCGTCGGAATCGTTGCCCGAGACGATGACGGAGCGCGCTCCGAGCGCTGCGGCGACCTCCAGAACCGGCAGGAGATCCGCGACCCGGGTCTCGGGGGTGATCCAGATCGCCTCGACGTCCCGGAGTGCGACGGCGCGCGCCCGCAGCCGCTCCCGGATCGCGCGCTGCAGGGCGGCGTCGCCGACGACCGGAACGATGGGCGCCGCTCCGGGCGGCGCGACGAGCCGCAGGCCGACCCCGTCGAACCCGGCATCAGCCGCGGCGTCGATCAGGGCGAGCGGATCGGCATCGATCACGGAGAAATGCGCGAGCGATAGCAGGGACATCGGATCCTTCCTCGGCGAATCTCGGGCGACCGCCCCGAGGCGGGCATCGTGCGTGAGGGGGCCTGGATCCGCGCGCGACTCCAAGACGTCCTCCGCGGCGAAGTCATCACAGCGCCAGCGGCTCGCCCCGCAGCCAAGCCTCGCCATGGCGGTAGAGCGCCGCGACCTCCGGCCCGGTCAGCCCCGGCATGCTCCGCTTGACCGTGTAGCCGATGCGCGTCTGCAGGTAGGCGAGGTGGCGGTAGCCTTCGGGAAAGCTCGCGAGCAGCGCGTGATCGAGAATCGGCACGGCGCCTGGCGTCACCGGATCCATGCGGTCCTTCTCGTAGATCGGTTGACGCAAGACGATCCCCCATCGCCCCTGCCGCTTGCACAGGAAATCGTAGAAGCGGCCGGTACAAACGACGTCGACCATCACACCTTCGACCCGGGCGCGTTGCGAGATCGTCATCTTCGTCTGTGAGATCGCGCGGACACCGGCGAGATCGATCGAGATCCCGCCGAGAAAATGCAGAATATTGATGCCCTTGGCGAAGCCCGCCTGGCTCATGGCAATGAACTCGTCGGCGGTGCCCTGCGTCCAGGTCGCCATCATGCGGCCCTCCGGGTCCCACACCGTGCGGAACCGCTCCCAGTCGCCCGCATCCCGCCAGACGACCCAGTCCTGCAACAGGTCGCGGATCTGGCGGCGATCCGCTGCCTCGCTCCCGGGCCCGTGTTCGACGTCGCTCATCCGCTCGCCTCATAGTTCATATATAAAAACAATTTCTGTGTATGATCAGTGTCGCCGCTCCTGTCAATGAGGTGGAGCCTGGCAAATGTCCATTCCGTGGGTGCGACGGCATCACCCACGGCTCAAGGGCGGCAGGGCAGGAGCGACGAGGCGAGCGCGCCGATCGTGGACTTGCATCACGTCCGTTCCGGTTGGGTCCGCTGCCGCTCGATGGCAGGTGTCCAGGATGGCAGGTGTCCAGAATGGCAGGTGTCCAAGCCAGCCTTGACGGCGCGTTCTTCATATGAAACAGTTCATAAATAGAAACAAGCATCGTGGTCGGGACGCCGCGCCTCAGCGAGGCGGCAGACGGCTTCGAGACACGCCGACAGGGCGTGCGCCGCGCCACCCGACCCTTGCCTCGATCCACGCCCGGCCGCGGTAGCGCCGTCATCGAGAAGGAAACGTCACGTGAGGACGCCCCGCACGCTTCACATCGGCATCGTCGGTCTCGGCGCGATCGGTCGAACCCATGTCAGGGTTCTGCGCATCGCGGATCCGACCGTCGTCCTGTCGGCCGTCGATCCGGGCGCAGGGGCCGCGGCGGCGGCAAGGAGCCTCGGCATCACGCATTACAGCGATCTCGACGACATGCTCGATGGCGCGCGGCCGGATGCCGTGGTGGTGGCTGCCCCGACCGACGACCATCTGGCGATCGCGTCGGCCTGCATCGCACGGGGTATTCCCGTTCTGGTCGAGAAGCCCATCGCCGCGAACGTCGCCGATGCCGCGCTCCTGACGCGCCGCGCCGCCGAGGCGGGCGTGCCGCTCCTGGTCGGTCATCACCGCCGCTACAATCCCGTCGTGCAGGACGCGGCCCGTCACGTCGCCCGCGGCGAGATCGGGCGCGTCACGGCCGTGACGGTGATGTACGCGTCGCGCAAGCCCGACACGTATTTCGACATCCCGTGGCACCGCGAGCCGCAGGGCGGCGGTCCGATCCTGATCAACCTGATCCACGAGATCGACCAGCTGCGCTTCATCCTGGGCGAGATCGTCAGCGTCCAGGCCATCGCCTCGTCGGGCGTCCGGCACCTGCCGGTCGAGGACACCGCGGTCGTGCTGCTGCGCTTCGCCTCGGGCGCGCTCGGAACGATCTCGCTCTCCGACTGCGTCGCTTCACCCTGGTCCTACGACCTCGTGTCGGGCGAGTTCGACCTGATCGCGGATCGTCCCGGACTGATCGGCCGCGGGACCGACGACACGCACTTCATCATGGGAACCGAGGGATCGCTGACCCTCCCGCGGCTGCGGCGCTTCCGCTTCGGCGGCGAGCCCGGATGGCATCAGCCTCTGGAGGTGCGCGAGGCGGGACGGGTCGGCGCCAACGTCTACGCCCTCCAGGCCGCTCATTTCCTCGACGTCGTGACGGGCGCGGCCTCGCCCCGCGTCACGGGTGAGGACGCGACCCGGTCTCTCGCCGTGACGCTGGCGATCAAGGAGGCGGCCGCGACGGGCCGCGAGGTACCGGTGCCGGACGGCATCGTCCCTTCGCCCTGACATCCGTCACGCCGGTGGCGAAGGCTCGCGCCGGCTTTGCGATCGGCGTGCTCACGCTCGCGGTGGTTCGTATCCGCCGGTTCTCACAATAAATCGGGAGGAGAGTCTGTCATGGCGGCATCAGCTCGCATCGACATCCAGGATTTCGTCGACCAGCGCCGTGTCGGGCGATTCCAGTGGCGGGTCTTCGCCCTGTGCCTCGGCGTGCTCGTCCTCGACGGGCTCGACGTCGCGGCCGTCGGCTTCATCGCGCCCGCGCTCACTCATGCGTGGGGCATCTCGCGCGAGGCCCTGGGACCGGCTCTCGTCGCCGGGCTGCTCGGCATGGCCCTGGGCGCGATCGCCGGCGGCCCCGCGGCCGATCGCGTCGGGCGGCGGCGCGTCATCATCGCCGCCATGCTGGTCTTCGGCACGATGAGCCTGCTCTCGGCCCTGAGCACCGGTGTCTGGGAACTCGCCCTGTTCCGGTTCCTGACGGGGCTGGGCCTCGGTGCGGCGCAACCGAATGCCGCGACGCTCGTGGCGGAATACGCCCCGCAGCGGCGGCGCTCCCTGTTCGTGTCGCTCCTCTACAGCGGCCTCACGCTCGGCGCCGCCGGCGGTGGGTTCCTCAGTGCCGCGCTCGTCGGCCATTACGGCTGGCAGTCCGTCTTCGTGGTCGGCGGGATCCTCCCGATCCTGCTCGGGATCGTCTGCATCGGGCTTCTGCCGGAGTCGATCCGGTTCCTGGTGCTGCGCCCCGAGCACCGCACGGCCCTGGTGGCCGTCGTCAACCGCATCGCGCCCGGGACCGCGGACGAGCGGACGGTCTTCGTCGTCTCCGAGCCGGCCGACAGGCGGCGCAACGCCGTCGCCCTCATCGTGGCGCCGCCCAACCGGCTGCCGACGCTGGCGCTGTGGGCCGGCTTGTTCATGAACCTGCTGACGGTCTACTGGCTCAACAGCTGGCTGCCGATCATGGTCCGGGATGCCGGCTTCAGCCTGTCGGAGGCGGCCGTGATCGGCGCCATGATGCAGGTCGGCGGGACCCTCGGGAATCTCACGATCGGGTGGGGGATGGACCGTTTCGGGGGCCACGCGACGCTCGTCGGGATGCTGTGCGGCGCCGGACTCTTCGCCCTGCTGCTCGGCGCGGCGCCGGCCGACGGCCATGTCCTGACGGCCCTGCTGTTCGGCCTGGGATTCTGCATCAACTCGGCGAATACGGGCTGGACCGCGCTCGCGGCGGCGTTCTACCCGACCGAGATGCGGGCTACCGGGATGAGCGTGATGACCGGCATCGGCCGCTTCGGCGCGATCTTCGGTGCCACGGTCGGGAGCCTCATCCTCGCCGGCGGCTGGAGCTTCGGCCAGATCTTCCTGGTGCTGACCATGCCGATCGCCCTCGCGGCGGTCGCGGCGGCCACCAAGGCGCGCACGACCGGTCACGCGCCGGCCGCCACGGAGCCGGTCGCCGTCGGCTCGACCCGCTGATCCCGGAAGGGGAGGGGGACCTTCCGGGGGCACCAGCCTCCCCCGGGGACGGTGCCGGGCGGGCGGCGTCAATCCTGCCCGGAGGGACGGCTGCTGCGCGCACCCTTCCGCCCCTGCGGGCCGGGACCGGCCGCACCGTCCCGTGGAGGACGCGCGCCGATCCCGTCCATCACCCGCGCGACGATGCCCTCGAGCGCGGCGCGGTCGGCGCCGTCGCGAGCCTGCACCGCGAGACCCTGCAGCACCGTGGCGAGGTAGTTCGCCATCTCGCCGGCCTCCGGCGGGTCGATCCAGCGGGCGAGGCTTCGGGCGATGGCATCCCGCATCGCGCGCCGCCGAGCCAGAAGATCGCGCGCCAGGTCGTCGTGCTCGGCCGCGCACTGGATCAGGCCGGACGAGACCATGCAGCCGCGCTCGCCGTCCGGATCGCTGACCGCCCGCACGGCCGCCCGCAGGAGCCCGCCGACGGCCTCCTCCAGGGTCCTCGCCGCGGCAAGACCGTCAAGGGCGCCCGGGCGCAGCGCGTAGCGGTCGAGCGCCTCGCGGAAGAGCCCGGCCTTGCTGCCGAAGGCGGCGTAGAGGCTCGGCGGCGCAATCCCGATCGCGGTGGTCAGATCCGCGACCGAGACGCCCTCGTAACCGTGTCGCCAGAACAGGCGCATCGCCGTCTCGACGGCGCCGTCCCGGTTAAAGCTGCGCGGGCCCCTTCGCCCGTCGCGGACCTTTTTATCCATAGCGATCACTAAAGACCTCTTGACCGGACCGCACAAGCCGATATCGTTTAGCGATCACTACAAACAAGAGGCGACGATGGTCCCTTCCTCCCACGGCGGGCGCTTCGGCATCCGCACCGTCGACGGGCTTGAGCTCGTGGCGGAGCGTCACGGCAACCAGTCCGGTCCGGAGATCGTCCTGGTTCACGGGCTCGGCCAGAGCTCTCTCAGCTGGTCGCGGCAGACCGAAGGGCTTTTGGCGGAGACCTGTCACCTCGTGGCCTACGATCTGCGCGGGCACGGGAACTCGTCGAAGCCGGACAGCCTCGCCGCCTACGAGGATGCCGCGCTCTGGGCCGATGATCTCCACGCCGTGATCGAGGCCGCCGGCTTTCGCCGCCCGATCGTGGTCGGCTGGTCCCTCGGCGCGCTCGTCGCCGGCCACTACCTGCTGCGCTACGGCCACGACCGCGTCGCGGCGGTCAACGTCGTCGGGGCGGTCACGAAGCTGGCGCCCGAGCTTCTCGGCGTTGCGGCCCTCGCGCACCGCGATCCGCTCGCCTCGCCCGACCTGGCGACGCGCTGCGACGCCGTCGCCAGCTTCCTGTCGGCCTGCTTTGCCGTTCCCCCGCCCGAAGCCGAGTTCCGCCGCATGCTGGCCTTCAACGCCATGGTGCCGCGCGAGATGCATCAGGCGGTCGGACGCATCGGCCACGAGGGATTGGACGAAGCCTGGGCCGCAGTGCCGCGCCTGCTGGCGACCTGGGGCGACGAGGACCGGCACGTGCGTCGCGAGATGTCGGCCCGCCTGCTCGCCCTCAATCCAGCCGCGCGCCTCTCCGTCTACGAGGGCGCCGCGCACGCTCCCTTCTACGAGCGGTCGGAACGCTTCAACCGCGAACTCGCCGCCTTCGCGGCCGGCTGAGCGCGGGCGGCCGAACGGCGCCTCTCCGACCGGGGGCGATGCTGCCGCTCACGCCGTCCCACGGACCCGGCCCCCGGTCGCGCTCCCGAGCAGGATCTCTCCCCGATGCGTCCGTCTCCCGACACCTCACCCGCCTTCTTCCCCGAGTTCCGCCACCTCGACGTCGAGGCCGGCACGGTTCGCTTCGCCGGTGCGATCGGCGGTCACGGGCCGCCGGTGCTGCTGCTCCACGGCTATCCGCAGACCCATGTCGCTTGGCGCAAGGTCGCTCCCGCCCTGGCGTCCCGCCACACAGTCGTCGTCCCGGATCTGCCGGGCTACGGCGCCAGCCGGCCGCTCGGGTCCGCCCTGCGCTGGACCAAGCGGCGGGTCGGGGATGCGCTCGTCGCGCTGATGCGGAGTCTCGGCCACGACCGCTTCGACCTCGTCGGTCACGACCGGGGCGCGCGGGTCGGCTACCGCCTCGCCCTCGACCACCCGCGCTGCGTCACCGCCTTCGCGTCCCTGACGGTCGTGCCGACGCTCGATGCCCTGGCGGGGGTCGACCATCGCTTTGCCGCGCGCAACTTCCACTGGTTCCTGTTCGCCCAGGAGGCGGACCTGCCCGAGCGCCTGCTCGCGGCTGATCCCGACGCCTTCCTCGATCGGGCCCTCGACCGGATGACGGGTGGTCGCGACATCATCGAGGCGCCCGCCCGCGAGGCCTATCGGAGCGCTTTTCGCGATCCTGTCGTGCGTCACATGATCTGCGAGGATTACCGGGCGGCCCTCGACGAGGATCTCGCGCTCGACGCGGCGGACCGGTCCGCAGGACACCGGCTGTCCTGCCCGGTGCGGGTGCTCTGGCCCGAAGCCGAGGCGATCTCCGGGCGTCCGTCCCCGGTCGAGATCTGGCGCCGCTGGGCCGACGACGTCGATGGTCGCGGCATACCGGGCGGCCATCTGCAACCGGAGGACGCGCCGGACGAGGTGCTGGCACAGCTCGGCCCCTTCCTCGGCCGACGAGAGAGGCCGACAGCCTGATCCCGGCCATCGAGGAGTCGATGGCGCCCGCGGCAGCGCCGCGGGCTGAGCGGTCGACCCCGAGATCCGGGCCTGCGCCCGGCAGCAGGTCGCGCGACCATCCCTTCTCGAGGGTCCGCGAGGGCGGTCGACCTGTCGCCCGCCTCCGCGGCCGACCGACCGCGCGTTCACGAGATCACGGACCGGTCATGATGTCAGCGGAGCGACGAGGGGTGCTGCGCGAGCGGTGTCACGTCGATGCTCATGAACGGAAAGAGCGGCAGGGACGTCAAGATCCGATGCAGCTCGTCGTGATCTGCGACATCGAAGATCGAGACGTTCGCGTAATGCCCGGCGATGCGCCACAGGTGCAGCCACTTGCCGTCACGTTGAAGCTCCTGCGCGATGCGCTTCTCCTCCACCTTCAGCTGCTCGAAGTCGACGCTGCGATGATCGACGGGCGGATGAACGTCCATCCTGACGTGATAAAGCATGGGCTGGATCCCTCTCGTGGGTCGTGAAGGCTGGCTGCCGCGGGACGGCTCAGCGCCTGGCGAATTTGTCGATCTGTCCCTCGTCGAGGAGGACACCGAGACCAGGTCCGCTCGGGATGTGGACGTGGAAATCGGCGAAGTGCAGCGGCTCCCGGACGAGATCCTCCCTCAGGATCTGCGGCCCGAAATGCTCGCAGCCCCAGGCCAGATCCCGGAAGGTCGAGAAGACCTGGAGGTGCGCCGCCGCGCCGACCGAGCTTTCGAGCAAGCATCCGCCGTAGAGGCCGATCCCCGCGGCCTCGGCGACCGCCGCCACCTTGCGAGTGCCGAGGAGCCCGGCATGCTTGACGATCTTGAGCGAGACCGCGTCGGCGGCGCCAGCGCTCGCCACCCTCAGCATGTCGTGGGCGTCGAACACCGATTCGTCCGCCAGCAACGGCGGAACGTCCGGGCGCTGCCGCAGGCGAGCCATGGCCGGCACGTTCCAGGCGGGCACCGGCTGCTCGACGAGCCGGACGCCCAGCTCCCTGAGCACCGGCAGGCACCGCGCCGAGGCCGCCTCGTCCCAGGCCTGGTTCGCGTCGACGATGAACTCGGCGCGTCCCGCCAGCGCATCGACGAGCCGCCGCATCCGGTCCAGGTCGACCTCCGGCGCTGCGGCGCCGATCTTCACCTTGAAGGTCCGGTGCAGGCGCCGGTGCAGCTTCTCCCGGGCCTCCTCGATCTCCTGGCCGACATCGCCCGAGGCGAGGGTCCACAGGACCGGGATCCTGTCGCGCACGGCGCCGCCCAGCAGGGTCGAGGCCGGAACGCCGAGGGCCTTGCCAACGGCGTCGAACAGGGCCGTCTCGACCGCCCCCTTGGCGGCGTTGTTGCGCTTGGCGGCGAGATCCATCCGCCGCCCGGCCTCCTCGAAGAGGTCGGCCCTCATCCCCTGGATCGCGGGACCGAGATAGGCGTCGATATTCGCCTTGATTGCCTCGACGCTCTCCTCGGACCAGCGCGGCCCCCCGAGGGTTGCCGCCTCGCCGATGCCCTCCGCGCCGCCGGCGAGGCGCAAGCGCACCAGCACGTAGTTCTGGGCCGTGACCGAGGTTTGCGACAACTTGTGTTGTCGCAAAGTCGGAACGTCGACGATGATCGTCTCGATCGCCTGCACGACCAGGTCGCGCTGCGCCGCAGCGTCCATGTCTCTCGCGATAGGCAGCATGACGCAAAGTCCGATGATTGTGAGCGAGGGTCGCGGCGGCCGGGAGCGCCGCCGCGAGTTCGAGAGTTCAGGCCGCGGTCGCGTGCTCGCGCAGGACCACCGCGTCGGGCAGGTGGTCCGCCTCCCGGTTGAGCGTGAAGTCGAAGGTGAGCGTCGAGAACGGGGCGTTCAGCCCGTGCCGCGCGATCGCCTCCGGGTCGGCCTCGCGCCGGGCCTCGACGATGAGCTCGTCGCGGGTCGCGAAAGCGAAGTCTTCGTGGAGATACTTGTCCCCGGCGATGTTGATCTGCGTCGTGAGCTTGCGATAGCCGGGTGCCTCGACGAAGAAGTGGATGTGCGCCGGGCGCTGCCCGTGCCGCCCGATCCGGTCGAGAAGCGCCTGGGTGGTCCCCTCCGGCGGACAGCCGTAGCCCGCCGGCATGATCGAGCGGAACCGGTAGCGCCCGTCCCGGTCCGTCTCGATCCGGCGGCGGAGGTTCCAGGCCGATTGCGACGAGTCGAAGAACGAGTACCCACCCTTGGTGTTGGCGTGCCAGACATCGACGATGGCGCCCGGGATCGGGTTGCCGTCCGGATCGCGGACCTGCCCGTCCATGACGATCGTCTCGGCGTCGCTCTCCGGGTCCTGGTCCAGCCGGACCTCCCCGCGCTCCAAGGGGGCGCCGGCCAGCCACAGCGGGCCCTCGATCGTGCGCGGCGTTCCCCCCTGCAATCCGGCCTTGCGCTCCTCCTCGTCCATCAGGATGTCGAGGAAGTGCTCCAGCCCCAGGCCCGCGACCAGGAGACCCGCCTCGTTCGATTGCCCGAGCCGCGTGACGTAGTCGACCGCGCGCCAGAACTCGGTCGGCGTGACACCGAACTCCTCGATCGTGCGGAACGCATCGGCCAGGACGCGGCGGATGATCTGCTTCAGGCGCCTGTCGCCGGTGTCGGTGTCGAGCCCGGCCGCCTTGTCCAGGAGCGCCTGGACGTCGATGCGGTGCATGAGGGAGTCGGTCATCGTTTCCTCCTTGGTCGATCTCGTTCGTCGTCGGTTCGGCCGAGACTGATACCAACGGTCGTTGAAAACGACCTTTGGTGCCGGTCTCGAATTTTGACCAAGTCTTTGGCTTGGCATCGAAAATTCGAGATTGGGTCAGCGGCCGGATGCGTCAGCATCTTCGG
>NZ_LABX01000083.1 GCF_001043915.1 Methylobacterium aquaticum
ACTACGCCGTCAGCTACCAGGACGCGCGGCTGGCAGTGACCCTCCGCCCGCTCAGCATCGCCGCCGACCCGCAGGACCGCTTGCAAGGCCAGCTCAACCCGCCTCTCACCTACACCCTTGGCCCCGACGGTCTGGTCAACGGTGGCACGCTCACGGGTACCCTGACCACCACCGCCACACCGATCAGCCTGCCGGGCCGCTACAGCATCACTCAGGGCAGCCTGGCCGCGCCGCCCAATTACAGCCTCACCGTCCTGGGGGCCGACTTGATTGTCCTGCCCGCGTCCACCGATGCCACGGCCTCGGCCAGCACCATCGCCGAAGTCCTTCAGCTCAACACCCCACAGCCTAACAGCCCGCTGCCGCTGCCGGCCTCGGCGCTGATTGGCGGGCTGCTGAGCGATCCGCGCTTCAGTAACATCGTGATCTGCAGCACGGCCCCGATCAGCTGCGCCCTCGTCCCGCCTGGCCCGCAGGCTGCGCTCTCCTCCTCTCCCACTCCCTGATCCCGGCCAGTGACGAGGTTTCGATGAGTTCCCTTCCCCTGTTCTATCGCAGCGTCGTTCCCCTGAATCGGGACGCGCACACCGGGCTCGGGTTGCGCAATCCGCAGCGCTTTGGCTTCGCGCGCACCAGTCACCTGATCCCGGCAGTGGTGGACGAATTCGCTGCCGCCTGCCGCCACCTGCCGATCCTGTTCCTCCCCGAGAGCCTGGGGCCGACCCCTGTCTTCCTGGCTGGCCTGGTGCCCGGGCGCAGCGCGCTGGTTTCCGATGACGGGGCCTGGAGCGGGCGTTACCTGCCGGCCTATCTGCGGCGCTACCCGTTCATCCTAGGCGAAAGCGACGGCCAGCCTCCACTGGTGTGCCTGGACGATACGGCGGAGGGGGTGCTGCTGGCGGATGAGGGCGAGGAGGCCGGTGAGCGCGTGGCGCTGTTTGAGACGGACGGCACCGAGACAGCGCTGCTGCAGGAGCGGGTCCGGCTGGTGTCGGACTATGCGCAGGCAGCGCGGCGGACGGCGGCACTGGGGCGGGCGCTGCAGGACTTGGGCTTGCTGCGCGGCGTGACTCTACAGGGGCAGGATCTGGCCACGGGCGAGAGCCATAGCCTGTACGGAGCACTGGCGGTGGACGAAGGCGCGCTGGCGGGTCTTAGCGATGAAGCCTTCCTGTCCCTACGCTGTGAGGGCTGGCTGGGGCCGATCCACGCGCATTTAGTCAGCTTGCAGGCGGTGGGTGACTTCACCTTGACATTCGCGGCGTCAACCGCTGCGAGCAAAGCTTAAACCGTAGGAGTGGCCGCGTGAGACCGATATCAACCATGCAGCGAATCGTGGTGGGATTAGCCCTGGCTGGAACCCTCGCACTTGTCGCCGACGGGGCCGGCGCACAAACGGCCCCCAAATCCGCGTCCAAACCACCGCCGAGCCTGCCTCCGGTGTCGTCGGAGCCTGCGGTGACGACGGCGAGCTTCGGAGATTGGGTACTCCGTTGCCAGCGCTTCGGGGACGGGGAGAAGATGACGCGGGCCTGTGAGGTGTCGCAGGCGATCCAGCTCCAGGGACAGACGGGCCCGCTGGCGCAGCTTGCGGTGAGCCGGCTGTCTGGGGAGGCAGACCTGCGCCTGACAGTGGTGCTCCCTGTTTCGGTGAGCTTCCCATCGAGCGTGCGGCTGGGTGTGGCGGAGAAGGAGGGCAGCGAGAACGCCGGAGTGGATCTAGGCTGGCGGCGGTGCATACCGGCGGGCTGCGTGGCGGATGTGCCCGTGAAGGAGGAGGTGCTGAAGCAGTGGCGGGCGTCGAGCGATCCCGGTCGCCTGACGTTCAAGGACGCGATGGGTCGCGAGTTAGTCATCCCAGTGTCCTTCCGCGGGCTCGATCCGGCGCTGTCAGCTTTGGTCAAGGAGCGGACGTGACGGATCCAGCCTGACACGAGACCGGGTCTCAGCGTGGCGCGCCTCACATGGCAGAGGTCCTACGACCTCATCGACGGCCCAGCGCTCGTCAGCAATGGGCTGTTGGTGCCCGAGTGTCGCAATACAGACCTGGATCGTGGGAGGCATCGCGGCGATTGTGGCCAAAGTCGATGTAAATTCTTCATCGGCTTCGCCGTCCATCGCAAATAAAACATGGTCGCGATCATTAATGGTTTCTGCAACTCTCGATAGCGAAGCTTTATCGTGTTCCACGCCGGCCTTCGGTCGACCCGCCTTGGATGAAACTGGCGTGCCCATGCAACCGCGATAGGATGCTTCCGCCGTCGGCGAAAATGTCGGTTTTTCCTATGATGCGGGAGGGGGCCTCACCATCCATCGGTTCTTGAAGGTGGGGATTGACGGGCAGCCGAGGACGAGATTCGCGCTATCATCCTGTGATGGCCAAGGTCTCTCCCGGTGTATGGCCTTTTGGTCCTGGCCGACAGCGTCGGCCGCGAACTTCAGGGTCTGCTCCCCGCTCAGCGCTAGATGTGTGGTACCCGGGCTGATCGGGGCTCTCTACCTGCCGACGGCTTCGTTCTCGCGCTTCAAGGCGTCGCGACGCGACATCGTTTGGCTCAAGGACCTTTAGCGCGGATTGTGGGAACGGATCTGTCGGGCGCTCGTCGGTCGTCAGCGCCCACGCACGAAGGCCGCGGGGCTCCTGCCTCCGATCTCGTTGACTCGACTCGGGACCCTGAAATACCAATCGCACGACGGTTCCCTTCGGGGATCAAAAGGGAACGCGGTGAGGTGCTGCACGCACCGAGACCGTGGCTGCCCCCGCAACTGTAAGCGGCGAGCCTTTCGCCACGGCGTCACTGGATGGCCCTCATCCGGGAAGACGGCGAGAAGGCAGCGACCCGTGAGCCAGGAGACCTGCCGTCAGTCGTGGTCACGCGCGAAGCGCGTCGGGCGGGGTGTCCTGGCGGGTGCCGGCACGGGTCTTCGGGATCCGGGCGGCCTTGTTCGCGGTGACGTGCCACTGCCGTTACCCAGGTCCCGACCGTGCCCGCTTCCCGCCTGTCGCTCGCTTCAACGTTCTTCACCTGCGTCGCCGCTTTCGTGGCTCCTCCTGCCGAGGCCCAGGAGGCTGCGGGCGAGATCCGCCTCGACGAGATCGAGGTCTTCGCCCCAATGCCTGCCTCGTTCGGCGCCACGGCCGCCAGCGCCGGCTACGTCGGCGGCGTTACCGGCATCGGCGGCACCCTCACCACCGTCAATTCCGCCAGCGCCGGGATCATCTCGGGCGCGCAGCTCAACAGCCGCCCCGTTACCCGCCCGGGCGAAGTGCTGGAAGAGGTGCCGGGCCTGATCGTGACCCAGCATTCCGGCGAGGGCAAAGCCAACCAGTTCTTCCTGCGCGGCTTCAACCTCGATCACGGCACCGACATCGCCATCCACGTCGACGGCATGCCGGTGAATATGCGCACCCACGCTCACGGTCAGGGCTACGCCGACCTCAACTTTCTGATTCCGGAACTCGTCGGCGCGGTCGAGTTCCACAAAGGCCCCTACTTCGTCCGCGACGGCGACTTCGCCTCGGCGGGGTCGGTCAGGATCGACTACCTCGACAAGCTGGACCGGAATATCGCGCTGACGACGCTCGGCAGCTTCGGCTTCAAGCGCGGGCTCTCGGCCGCCTCCGTGCCGCTCGGGGCGGGCAACCTCCTGGTGGCGGGCGAGGCGCAGACCTATGACGGGCCGTGGGTCGTGCCTGATGCCCTTCGCAAGCTCAACGGCGTCGCCCGCTACAGCCAGGGCACCGCGACTGACGGGTTCGCCGTCAGCGGCATGGCCTACTGGGCGAAGTGGAACGCCACCAACCAGATCCCGGAGCGGGCGGTGGCGGAAGGCATCATCGGCCGCTACGGCACGCTGGACCCGACAGACGGCGGCGATACCGGACGCTTCTCGTTGTCCGGACGCTGGAGCCAGTCGGATGCCGGAGGCATCACCCGGGCTTCGGCCTACGTGATCCGCTACCAGATGAACCTCTGGAACAACTTCACCTACTTCCTGAACGACCCCGTCGACGGCGACCAGTTCCGCCAGCGCGACGCCCGGGTGCTCGGCGGCGGTGAGATCTCCAGGGTCTTCCAGGGCGACCTGTTTGGCCTGCCGATGGAAAACGAGATCGGCGTGCAGACCCGCACCGACAATATCCGTGTCGGCCTGTCCAACGCCACGGCGCGGCAGTACCGCTCGACCGTGCTCGACGATCATGTGCTGGAGGCGAGCGCCGCCTTATACTACGAGAATCGGGTGCGCTGGACCGACTGGCTGCGCACCAGCGTCGGTTTCCGGGCCGACGGCTACTACGCCGACGTCCGCTCCGACACGCCCGCAAATTCGGGCCGGGCTCGCGACAGCATCGTCAATCCGAAGCTCGGAGCGGTGTTCGGGCCGTGGAGGGATACCGAGATCTATCTGAACTACGGCGGCGGTTTCCACTCGAACGACGCCCGCGGCGTCACCGCGACGGTCGATCCGGCGAGTCCGCTGTTCAACATCAGCCGCTCGCCCTTCCTGGTCCCCTCGACGGGCTACGAGGTCGGGATCCGCAACCGCTCCATCGCCGGCCTGGAAACCAGCCTCGCCCTGTTCCGGCTCGACTTCGCCTCCGAGAACCTGTTCCAGGGCGACACTGGCTCCACCGAGCCGAGCCGGCCGACCCGCCGTTTCGGCATCGAGTGGAGCAACCATTACGCCGTCACGCCCTGGCTGCGGCTCGAGGGCGACCTGACGATCACCAACGCGCGCTTCTCCGACCGCGACCCCGTCGGCCAGCGCGTGCCGGAGGCGCCGACCACCATCGCGTCGGCGGGCGTCACCTTCGGCGAGGGCCAGGGATGGTTCGGTAGCTTGCGCTTCCGGTATTTCGGGCCCCGGCCGCTGATCGAGGACAACACGGTGCGCTCGAAGCCGACCGCCTTGCTCAACGGTCGGATCGGCTACGCCTTCGACGCTGGTGTGAGCCTCGCCCTCGACGTGCTCAACCTGACGAACGCAAAGGCCGACCAGATCACCTACTACTACGAGTCCCGCCTGCCCGGCGAGGCCTCAGCCGTGGCCGACCGCCACTTCCATCCGGTCGAGCCGACTGCCGTACGCCTGACCCTGGCGGGACGGTTCTGATGGGCAGTCCTGGCTGAGACGAGCCCTACCATCCGGAGCGGACCCTTGTTGCCGAACCCCTTCGACGATCAGCCTGCCCGTCTCAAGGTGAAGGTCGGGCTCGTCTACGCCGTCCTGATCGCCGCCAACATCGCGGCCTGGGCAGCGGCCTTCGCGACCTTCGCCCATCAGCCCGTCCTGCTCTCGACCGCCTTCCTCGCCTACAGCTTCGGACTGCGCCACGCCTTCGACGCAGACCACATCGCGGCCATCGACAACGTGGTGCGCAAGCTCATGCAGGAGGGTCGGAAGCCCCACTCGGTCGGCTTCTTCTTCTCTCTCGGCCACTCCACCATCGTCATCCTGGCCTCGGGCCTGATCGCCGTGACGGCCGCGGCGATGAAGGACAGCCTCGACCAGTTCCACGACCTCGGCGGCTTAATCGGCACGGCGGTCTCGGCGACGTTCCTGCTCGTCATCGGCATCGCCAACCTGTTCATCCTGCGCGGCGTCTGGGCTGCGTTCTCCCGGGTGCGGCGAGGCGGCAAGATCGTGGACGAAGACCTGAACACCCTCCTGGCCGGACGGGGGCTGCTGGCGCGCCTGTTCCGCCGGGTCTTCGGCGTGGTCTCGCGCTCATGGCACATGTACCCGATCGGCTTCCTCTTCGGGCTGGGCTTCGACACCGCGACCGAGGTCGCCCTGCTCGGGATCTCGGCGACGCAGGCCACGCAGGGCCTGTCGTTCTGGGCGATCCTGATCTTCCCGGCGCTGTTCACCGCGGGCATGACGCTCCTGGATACCACCGACAGCGTGCTGATGACCGGCGCCTACGGCTGGGCACTCGCGAATCCGGTCCGCAAGCTCTGGTACAACCTGACCATCACGGCAGCCTCCGCGACGGTCGCGCTGTTCATCGGCGGCCTGGAGGCCCTCGGCGTGATCGGCGACAAGCTCGGGCTCACGGGCGGATTGTGGCAAGCGGTGAGCACGCTCAACGACAATCTCGGCGAGGCTGGCTTCGCCGTGGTCGGCATCTTCGTCGTGGCGTGGATCGCCTCGGTCATCATCTACCGCGCCAAGGGGTACGACCGGCTCGAACCGGCTCGGTGAGCGCGCTGTTGCGGGACGGCGCCCCCTCGACTGCCGAGCCACGCTCTTCGCGCGGGACAGCCGTGTACTGGCCTCGGGAATATTCTAAAGCGTTGCAGCAAGGCGATTGACCGCGCGCCTCCGCGTCGCTTAGCTGGCCGGGACGGTTCCCCTCGGGGATCAAAAGGGAACGCGGTGAGGGCGATGAGCCCGATGCCGCGGCTGCCCCCGCAACTGTAAGCGGCGAGCCTTCCGCCACCATGTCACTGGGCAGCCTGGCCCGGGAAGACGGTGAGAGGGCAGCGACCCGCGAGCCAGGAGACCTGCCGTCAGTCGTGGTCACACGCGAAACGCGCTGGGCGGGGTGTCCTGGCGGGTGTCGAGGGTCCGCCAATCCTGCGAGGAGGGGACGACCCGAGACCTCGTTCGCGGTGACGTGCCACTGCCGTTACCCGAGGTCTGTCTCCGGTGCCCCATCCCCTTCATCGCGCTCGCCGGAGCGTGCTGGCTCTCTCCTGCGCTGGTCCTGCCCTGCTTGCCGCCCCCGCCGCACACGCCCAGCAGGTCGCCGCCCCCGTCGCGGACGTGCCGCGAGGCGGCGAGGCCGCCATCCCGCTCGCCGAGATCTCGGTGTCAGCCACCGGCGTGCCGACGCCGGTCACACAGACCGGGTCGAGCGTCACCGTACTCACCTCCGACCTGCTCCAGGCCCAGCAGGTCCGCACCGTGCCCGACGCCCTGCAGCAGGTGCCAGGCCTCAATGTGGTCCGCACCGGCGGCGCCGGCGGCCAGACCTCGGTGTTCATCCGCGGCACCAACTCCAACCACGTCAAGGTCCTGATCGACGGCATCGACGTCAACGACCCCTCGACGCCGAACCGCTCCTTCGACTTCAGCCAGCTTCAGACCGAGGACCTCTCCCGCCTCGAGGTGTTGCGCGGACCCCAGAGCGGCCTCTACGGTGCCGACGCCATCGGCGGCGTCATTTCGTTCGTGACCAAGCGCGGCGAGGGCCCGCCGAAGGTCACCGCCTTTGCCGAGGGCGGATCGTACGGCACCTTCAACCAGGGCGGCCGGCTGTCGGGCGCGTCGGGCATCTTCGACTACTCGTTCTCCGTGCAGCACCTGCGCCAGGCCGCCCTGCCGGTCACGCCGTTCGAGTTGCTGCCGCCCGGTGTGCCGCTTCGCACCGCCTTCACGGACATCAGATCCGTCTCGACCAAGCTCGGCGCGCAGCTCACCGACAGCTTCCGCCTGAACACCATCCTGCGCTTCTCAGACAGCGCCTATCTCGACCAGGCCGATGGCGGCTTTCCCTATCGGCCGGTGCCCTACCGCAACCTCAACGACCAGCAGCAGCTCCTGATGCGCGGCGAGGCCGAGTGGACGCCGCTGCCGGGCTTCCACAACGTCTTCGGGGCGAATTACGCCAAGTTCGATCGCCTGTTCGCCGGACCGCTCGACCCGCTCGCGCCGCCGACGCCCTCGACGTATCTCGGCGAGCGCACCCGCTTCGATTATCGCGGTGACGTCCAGCTTAGCCCCGGCCATCTGCTGCTATTCGGGGCTCAGCGCGAGGACGAACGCTTCCAGGCGACCGGCATCGACAGGTCGAACGGGAATACCGGCGGCTTCGCCGAGCTGCAATCGGCGATCACTGACCGCGCCTTCCTGGTCGCCAACATCCGTCACGACGAGAACGACCAGTTCGGCGGCGCGACCACCTTCCGGATCGCACCAAGCTACATCCTGCCCACCACGGAGACGCGCCTGAAGGGCAGCGTCGGCACCGGCTTCAAGCCGCCGACCCTGAGCCAGCTCTACCAGGATTATCCGGCCTTCCGCTCCTTCGGGAACCCGGCCTTGCGGCCCGAGGAGAGCTTCGGGTTCGACGGCGGCTTCGAGCAGCCCCTTGGCGACCGGGTGCTCGTCGGCGCAACCTACTTCGAGACCGACTTCCGCAACCTGATCCAGACCGCCTACTTCCCGACCTTCTCGACCAGCGTGAATGTCGGCCGCGCCGTGGCCTACGGGGCGGAAAGCTTCGTCTCGGTCAAACTCACAGACACTTTGAGCGGCCGGGTCGATTACACCAACACCGTCACCAAGGACGAGATCGCCCACCAGGAGCTCCTGCGCCGGCCCCGGCACAAGGTCAGCGCCACCGCGATCTGGAACCCGATGCCGCAGCTCACGCTCACCGGCACGCTGGTGGCGATCGGCTCGTTCGTCGACGGCAACCGCGACTTCTCGGTGCCGCGGCTGAAGAACCCCGGCTTCACCCTGGTCAACCTCTCGGCCCATTACGCCTACTCGGACAACCTGACGCTGTTTGCCCGCATCGATAACCTGTTCGACCAGCGCTACCAGAACCCGACCGGGTTCCTGGGAGCAGGGCTCGCCGTCTACGGCGGCGTGCGCCTGACCACCTTCTGAGGTGACGATGCCGCTGCGGGCTTTCCTCGCACTCACGGTCGTCCTGGCTGCCATGCCGGCCGCCGGCGGCCCGGCCGAGGGGCCCGTGCGCGTGGTCTCGATGAACCTGTGCGCGGACGAGCTTGTCCTGAGGCTGGCCGACCGCGCGCAGGTTCTGGCCGTGACCTACCTCGCCCGCGACCCGCGCGGATCGACGGTCGCGGCCGAGGCCGCGGGATTACCGGTGACGCGCGGCCTGACCGAGGAGGTCGTCGCGCTCCGGCCGGACCTCGTCATCGCGGGCGCCTTCACCACGCGCGCGACGGTCGGCATGCTCAAGCGCGTCGGCTCGCCCGTGCTCGAACTCGGCGTGCCGGCCGACCTCGATGGCGTGCGCGCGCAGATCCGGCAGGTCGCGACGGCGCTCGGGCACCCCGAGCGGGGTGGGGCGATGGTCGCGGAGCTCGACGCCAGGCTCGCCTCCATCGTGCCGGCGGCCCGGCCGTTGCGGGCCCTGGTCATGCGCCCGAACGCCTTCACGGTCGCGCCCGGGGGCCTCGGCGATGCGCTCCTCCGCACTGCTGGTTTGGTGAACGTCGCGGCTGAGATCGGACGCGACCGATTCGGGCAGGTTCCGCTCGAAGCCGCCATTCTCGCAGACGCGGACCTGATCGTCGTCGATGAGGGCGCGCCGGGCATGCCTTCGCTCGCCGACACGCTCCTGCACCATCCTGTCTTCCGGGCGCTCGCGCGCGCGCGCAAGACCGTTTCCATCCCGAACCGCTTCTGGACCTGTCCGGGTCCCCAGCTTGCCGAGGTCGTCGCGCGGCTCGCGGCAGCCGCGAACGCACAGGCTCCCCGGCCATGACCGCGCCGCTTCGGGCCGTCGCCAAGCCTGGCGCATGGCGCCTCGGCACTCCGCGTGCTCGCCGAACGGTCGTCGTCGTCCTCGCCCTTGCGGTGATCGCCCTGACGATCGCCTCGATCGCCATCGGCTACGCGCCCTTCGACGTGCCGGCCGCGTTCGTCGACCTGGTGGCTGGCAAGACCACGCTGCCCGCGATGGTGTTGTGGGAGCTGCGCGTCCCGCGGGCGCTCCTCGGCGGCCTCGTCGGCTTCAGTCTCGGCCTGACCGGCGCGGCGATGCAGGGCTACCTGCGCAACCCGCTGGCCGATCCCGGCATCCTGGGGATCTCCTCGGCCGCCGCGCTCGGTGCCGTGCTCGCCTTCTACGGCGGGCTCGCCGCCGCCCTCAGCCTCGCGCTGCCGCTCGGCGGCATCACGGGTGCGGGCGTGGCGGCCCTGCTCCTCAATGCGCTGGCTGCCCGTGGCAGCGGCACGCTCGGGCTGATCCTGGCCGGCGTCGGCCTGTCGAGCCTGGCCGGCGCCCTGACCGCGTTGGCGCTCAACCTGTCGCCGAACCCCTACGCGGCCCTGGAGATCGTGTTCTGGATGATGGGATCGCTCAGCGACCGCAGCATGGACCACGTCCTTCTCTGCCTGCCCCTGATGGGGATCGGCTGGGGCCTGATGCTCTCGACCGCTTCCGCGCTCGACGCCCTGACACTCGGCGAGGACACCGCCGCAAGCCTTGGGGTCGGTCTCATCTCGGTGCAATTGCGCCTCGTCACCGGTGCCGCGCTGGCGGTCGGCAGCGGGGTGGCGGTCTCCGGTGCCATCGGCTTCGTCGGCTTGGTGGTGCCGCACCTGATGCGGCCGCTCGTCGGGGCCCGTCCCGGCGCCAGCCTCTTGCCGAGCGGGCTTGCCGGGGCAGTCCTGGTCCTGGCGGCGGATATCGGCGTGCGCCTGCTCGCGACCCGGCCTGAACTCAAGCTCGGTGTCGTGACCGCGCTCGTCGGCGCACCGTTCCTGATCGTGCTGCTTCTGCGCAACCGCGGGAGGCGGGCATGAGCTTCAGCCTCCAGAACGTCCAGGTGACGTTCGATGGCCGGATGATCCTGCCGGAGATCGACCTTGCCCTGGAGCGCGGCCGCTTCGTCGGGCTCGTCGGTCCGAACGGAGCGGGCAAGACCACGCTCCTGCGCGTCCTGGCGGGGCTGGTCTCCCCGGCGCAGGGTCGCGTGACCCTGGACGGCCAGTCGCTGTCCGGCATGCGTCGCGACGCACGGGCTCGGCGCATCGCGGCCCTGTTCCAGGGCGCTGGCGTCGGGTGGCCGATGACGGTGCGGGAGATCGTGGCGCTTGGACGATTGCCGCACCGCCGTGCCTTCGCCGGGCTGTCGGACGCCGATGAGGCTGCGGTCGCGCGGGCGATGACGCGCACCGATGTCTCCCATCTTGCTGGTCGGACCGAGCCGTCCCTATCCTCGGGCGAACGCATGCGCACGCTGCTCGCCCGGGCCCTCGCGGTCGAGGCCGAGTGGCTCCTCGTCGACGAGCCGGTCACGGCCCTCGATCCCGCCCACCAACTCGACGCCATGGCGTTGCTTCGCGCCGCCTCGCGCGATGGCAGCGGCGTGGTCGCGGTCCTGCACGACCTCGCCCTCGCGGCCCGGTTCTGCGACCGTATCCTCGTGCTGTCCGGCGGCCGGATCGTCGCGGACGGCCGGCCGGAGGATGCGTTCACCGATGCCTTGCTCGCCCACGTGTTCGGCGTGTCGGTGGAGCGGGGGCGGGCGGCGGACGGGACCCGATACATCCTGCCCTGGGCACGATCCGGGGTGCAGACGGAGAAGAGCGATGGCGCCATCATCCCCGGTTGAGGCGGTCACGGCCCTGCTGCGCGAGGCTTTGGCCGATGTCGGAACCGCCTGGAGCCTCGGCAGCTTCGGCGCCATCGCCGAGTTCATGCGCGATCCGGACGAGGCCGTCATGGCCTTGCCGGACGGTCGCCTGGGCATGGCGACCGCCCGAGGCGCCATCGCCCTGACCCCGTGCCCCGACCTGCGTCCGGTGGCCTACGAGACCGCGGTCGCGTCCGGTTGGAACCACGCCATCGCTCTCTGCCTTCCGGAGGCGTCCTGCGCCATGAGCCGGCGCGGCGTCGTGACCGAACTCGGTCCAGACCGGGATGCGGCTCGCGAACGGGACCGGGATGGCATCTTGTTTGATCTCGGACTCGACCTTCTCGCGGTCGATGCCTGCGTCCGCACGAGCGACCCCGAGGCCATCGCCTGCCTCCGGTCGGGCGTCGGACGGCCCTTGTTCGATCACGCGAACCCCATCGGTCGGCAACTCGTCGCGATGAGCCCGCACCGCGTGTTCCTCGCCAAGGTCGGCCGCATCGAGGTCTACGCCCCGATCCCGGGCCCCGGTGGTACAAGCCCCGCAGGTCCGCACACCCACGTTCTGCCCAAGCTGCTGCGGAGCGGGCGCACGCATGCTGCGACGACGCCGATCCCCGCGGGCTGGGTGCCGTGTGCCGCCATCCATCCGGCCCATCCCTACAAGGACATGCTGGGTCAGCGGATCGCCTTCGACGCCGGCCGGCACGCGGCCTTCCAGGTCCTGCTCAACCGCTGGGGCGATCCGGACCTGCTCGCGGTCAAGCACGGCGGCGAATATCGGCCGGCCAGTTCGGTATCCAGCCGTCACGCCCAAGCGGCCCGACGCATCGCCGAAATCCAGGCCCGGTACCTCCGGGGCGAGATCATCGAGGCCGATATCGAAGCCGATGAGGATGAGGCCGTTGCCGACCATGCCTGACACCATCCGTCAGCGGGTGGTTGGCCTGATCGGCTGTCCCGGGGCGGGCAAGACGACCTACGCGCGTCGGTTCGACCCGCTGGACGGATGGGTACACCTCACCCTGGACGACCTCCGGCAAGCGCTCTGGCCGCCGGACCGGCAGGTCTATTGGCAGGTGCGCCGCGGAGGTCGGGACAGGCAGGCTCAACAGCTCCTTCATGCGGTGAAGGTGGCCGCGCTCGAGACCGCCCTTTCCCAAGGCTTCAGCGTCGTCATGGCGGACACGCACCTGACCCGAGCCGTGTTTGAGCGTGAGATCGACGTCATCGGACGGCATGGACTTTCTACCGAGTGGAAGGTCTTCGATGTGCCCTGGGAGGTGCTCCAGGCCCGCAACGAGGAGCGCGGTGCCTTCGACCCGTCGCATCGCCAGCCGGAGACCGTGCTGAGGCTCGCATACGATGCCTTCCACGCGCCGGATGCCTGGTGGCGGACGCTTCCTTCCGACCAAGTCGAACTCATCAAGGGCTGATCTTGCGAATGCCGCACGAGGTTCCACGCTGATATCGAAAGCGGACGTTACGTTGGTGGAATGCTGATGTCGTCTGTTGGCGCAGAGCGGACCCTGCGCCGCCTGAGCAGGTCGTCGCATAAGCAGATTTCGCAAAAGTGCTTGCCGGCTTTTGCAACGAAAATCTGCGACAACACAGGAACCTAGAGCGCTTCACGATCGCGTTGCAAACGCGAAGCTTCTCTATCTCTTTTATTTTGCCGCATTTTCTACGACGAACCGGTATCCACTTCGTCGGAAAATGCCCTAGGCGGACAAAGCGCAGGTCTGCCAACGCAAGTCTGCTTAACAGCATCGAGGAGAAGCTCTCGACGTCCTACAGCTTCAGGAGCGTCAGCACGCACATGCTGAAGGCGATGAACCGCTCGGCGGCGCGCATCGTCGGCGGCGTGGCGTAGGTGGCATGGCTCGCCGCGGGCTTTGCCGCCGCCTGCGCCTGGATGCTCCTTTGTGAATCCGGCGAGCGGCCGCTCGCCGCGCCGGGAAGCCTCAAGCAGTTCTTCGTCGCCTGCGGCCTCGTCCTGTTCGGCCTCGGCATCCCGGTCCTTCTGCGGGAGTCGGTGCGGCGTGGCCCGGTGGTCTCGGTTTCGCCCGAGGGCGTATTCGACCGCCGGCGATCGACCGACTGGATCCCGTGGCACGCCATCGCGGTGGTCGACGAGATCGCCATAGGCACGCAGGGGTTCATCCAGTTGCAGGTGCGGCCGGGTCTCGCCGATCACCTGCCCTGGAGCCGCCGCGGCCGGTGGCACGCGCGGCTCAACGGCATGGATGGCGGCGGCTACTGGATCGCCGGGCAGGGGGTGCGGGGCGGGACGCGCGCGGTGCTCGATGCGATCGCGCAGGTCCGGGCGGCATCCCGAGGGGCCCGTACCCTCAATCCGGATTCGTGAACACGCTGCCGCCAATGAAGGCCATCTCGCGGTCGACCTGCGGCGGATCCTTCTCCGAGCCGTAGGCGAAGAACAGGCGGCGGCTGCGCCCGTCGGGGCCGGTCAGGGTGAGCGTGTGCCGGTCGAGGCCGTAGCGCCCGCCCTCTGGCGGGCGCCGGCGGCTCATCGCGGAACTCACGCCGCTGGTCGCGCCGGAATTCGTCGCCCCGGCCGAGCCGCCGCGGCCGTAGGTGCCGTCGGAGCGGAAGTCGTAGCGGCTCGAGACGGCAATCATCACGTCGCCGCCCATCGCCGTGTTGCCGCCGCCCGACATGCGACGGTAGGAGCGGGCGATCGTCCGCTCGCCGGCCTCCGCCGGGTAGGCTTTGAAGAACGAGCCGTCCTGGAGCGTGTAGTCCTGCGGCTTCCCGCCCGTGCCGGTCAGGACATACGAGTCGCCCGAGCGGATCCAGCGGCCGAAGCGGCGCGGCCTGGCGGCACGCTCGGCGGCGAGGTCGACATCCTCGAGGGCGGCATCGTCGATCTCGTAGTAGCTGCCGTCGCGAAACAGGATGAGTGGCTCGAACTCGATCACGACCATGCCGCCGACCCCGACGCCGGTCGTCGAGCGGAAATACACGCCCTCGACCCCGGCCCAGTTCGCGGC
>NZ_LABX01000084.1 GCF_001043915.1 Methylobacterium aquaticum
GCCGCCCGGGCTGGCGTCGATCGCCCAGGACACCGATTGGGTACTGGCCCCGGCCGATGGAAAATGGGGATTTGCCTACACCGACGACAGCGGCTCGCCGCCAGCCATCGCATCGGTCGCGATCGGCTCCGGTGCCCCGGTCGGGCAGGCCCGCATCGTCATCACCCTCTCCAGCGCGCCGACCGGGGCCAATCGCCGGCTCCGCTACGCGCTCGGCTCCCCCGCTCCCACCGGCTCGTGGCTCGGTGAGCGCGGTCTTGTCTACGCCGATAGCGGGGTGCCGAGCCGCGCGCGCGAGACCTATCCCACCCTCCCTGCAACCATTCGCCATTACTTGGTGGGCTTCGAGGCTACTGTGTCATGATCATCATCAACAGCGACAACAACGATCCCACCCTGCCGCTGGCAACCTCGCTGGTCACGCAGATCAAGGCATTGCCAAGTCTCGTCTCCTGGCATCGTCCGACGCCGGACAACCTCAATCCGGGCAACACTCAGCAGGGAGCACCGGTCATCGATTTGCTCAACCTCAAGGGCACCGGCGGCACGTTCTCGAACTTTACTGGCGATGCGTCCCGCCCAAAATACGCCAACGGTCAGGTCAACGGTCGACCGGGGATCCTGTTCGATGGCGCGAACGACTTTCTGGCGCAGTTCAACAAATCCTGGATCCTTACCAATCCGTGGACGATGGCCGTGCTCTATCGGGCTGATCCGAGCGTGGCTTTGCAGGCGCCTCTGGCGGCCTACGACAGCAATTCCGTGGTCACCGGCATCCTCCAGAACGGCGATGCCGTGTCGTTCCGGCATGGCACCGGGGATCTGACCATGCCCGCGCCCCGTGGGCAGAACACCTTCGTCATCCTCTCCTCCGACACCGTCAACATCCGGGCCCGCATCAACGGGGTGGAGGGGGGACCGACCCCAACGAACAATGTCCAGCCGACCAATGCTCCGCGCATGGGGTCTCTCGACAATGGGTCCACCGGTCTCCTCAAGGGCCCGATCATGGATGTGCTGTTCTTCGCGGACGACTTGCTCGGGCACGACCGCGCGACGGTGTCCCTCCTGGAACGGTACGTGACGGCCCCGAGGATCTTCGCTATGCCCTTTACTCCCCTGCGGGCGGCCTGATCATGCACAGGGCCCTCCTCCTGGCCGCTGTCGCCTGCACGGCAGTGCCTTCGGTCGCGATCGCGCAAGTTGGTGTCCAGACGCCCGAGCAGCGCCTGGACACCCTGATCCGGGCACTCGCCGCCAGGGTCACGACGCAGCAGCTCGCGGTGTCGGGGCCAGCAAGCGTCGGCGCCCTTTCCGCGAGCACGCTGGCGCTCGGGACGCCGCTCCCGGCATCTCAGGGCGGGACCGGATCGACGGCGATCGCCACCGTCGCGACCTCGGGCGCTTATGCGGACCTGACTGGCAGGCCGTCGCTCGGCACGGCGGCCGCGGCCAACGTCGGCACGACGGCCGGCACCGTCGCGGCCGGCGACGACGGCCGGATCACCGGTGCGACCCAGAACGCTGCCGCGGCGATCACTGGCGGCGCCATCAATGGCGCGTCGATCGGAGCGACCGCCGCCGCGCCCGGCCGTTTCACGACACTGACCTCGACCGGGGCCGCGACCCTGGCGAGCCTCAACGTCGCGGGGGCAAGCGCTCTGGCCGCCACCACCGTCGCGGGCCAGCTAAAGCCGACCTACATCGACCTCCAGGACCGCGGCGACTGGACGATCCGCTTCCTGAACTCGGCCGGCGCCGACATCGGCTCGTATATGGGCTTGTCCGGCATCTTGGCCGGTCCGCCAACGAACGCCCTGCGCGTCCGAAACGACGCGGGTACGTATTTCGGGGTGGGGACTACGGTCCTGCTCGGTTTGACCACGGCGGGTTACGTCACCCTGCCTGGCCTCCCGACCTCCGCGACCGGCCTGCCGTCCGGGGCACTCTGGCGCGACACCTCCGCCGGCAATGTCCTCAAGGTCGTGCCGTAGCCATCCACCCGAGCGATGCGCCACCCGGCCCGGTCCTGACACCTCGACAATCTGGAGACCCCGATGACCGCGAGCACATTCGAGCGGGCGCTTGCGCTCGTCCTGAAGCACGAGGGAGGGTATGTCGATCATCCTGCTGATCCCGGCGGCCCGACCAACCTGGGCGTCACGATCGGTACGCTGTCGGCTGTTCTCGGGCGCCCGGCGACCAAGGCCGACGTGAAGGCGCTGACGCCCACGAAGGTCGCGCCGGTCTACCGGCAGCGCTATTGGGACGCGGTCGAGGGCGACGACCTGCCAGCGGGCCTCGACTATGCAGTCTTCGACTGGGCGGTGAACAGCGGGCCCGCCCGTGCTGCCATCGCGCTCCAGCGCCTCGTCGGCGTAGCGGATGACGGGCACATCGGGCCGATCACCCTCAAGGCTGTGGCGGGCCAGGACAGGCAGAAGCTGATCGGCTCGCTCTGCGACGCCCGGCTGGTTTTCCTCGGGGCGCTGTCGACCTGGCCGACCTTCGGCAAGGGCTGGTCGAGCCGCGTCGCCGGAGTGCGGAAGGACGCGCTGGCGATGATCGCCGCGGCGCCGGCTGTGCCGACTTGCCCAGCCTGCGGCAGGCCGCTGGCTGCCTGACCAACTCTTCGGAATTCCCGAACGGTTCACCCGCGCCGGCCGGGCCAGCCGAGCATCCGACAATCAGGACACGACCATGAACGCGATCCAGGTCGCGAGCGCCTTCCGCGCGCTCCTCATCTTCTTCGGCGGCATCCTCGTCGCCCGGGGCTGGCTGACCGCCGAGCAGGTCTCGTATCTGACCGACATCGGCACCCTGACCGCCGTGGTCGGCGGCGCCATGGCGATCGGTAGCTTCGCCTATGGCGTGTGGGTCCGTCGTCCCGCTGGGCTGCTGGCGTCGGCCGCATCGCTGCCGGAGGTGGACCGGATCACCGTCGCACCCTCGGCGGCGCCGCTGGCGGATGCCGTGCCGAGCCCGAAGGTGACGGCATCGTGATCGGCAGGAGGCTGTGATGGGTCTGTCCGATCCTGACCCCTCGCATCCGGCCGGACCCTACAGTTCGGAGCGGCTGTTCGAGTGGGCCATAGCGGTCATGATGGTCATGATCGCAGTGACCTTGGCGATGCCCGGCGACACGCTGGAGCGAACAGCCCTCCGCCCGATCGCCGCGCTCGGCGCGACCGAGGAGAACATGGCGACCTTCTACGCGGTCGTGGGTATCGCCCGGGGCTTCGCCCTCTACATGAACGGCCACATCAACAACGGCCGGGTCTTTCCCTCGGGTGCCTACATCCGGGCCTGGTGCGCGTTGTTCAGCGCCGTGGTCTGGGGCCAGCTCACCCTGGCCTTGTTCATGGACGCCTTCCACGCCAACTCGCCCTCGCTCAACATTCCGGTCTTCGGCACGCTGACGATGTTCGAGCTGCTGTCCTGCTATATCGCACGGCGGGACGCGGTCAGGCGCAAGGACACCCTGGAGGGTCAGATCGAAGACCTGAAGGCGTCGGCCGCCGCGAGTGGGCTGGTGCTGACGCCCAAGCCGCGAGCGCACAGGGGAGAGGCCACCGATGCTTGAGGCTGGGTTCCTGAAGGAGATCTATGACAGCCTGTCCGGGTTTCCGGTCCTGCAGGCGGCTGTTGGGGCGCTGATCGTGATTTTCGGCCTGAGGCTGATGCTAAAGGCCGACAAGGCGAAGGACGCTGCGGCAGCACCGCCCCCATCGGCAGGGGCAACGCTGGCCGCCCCCGATGGCGCCATGCACCTCCAGGGCACGGTGGCCTACATCGACATGACGCGAGAGATCCGGGACATCCTGCGCGAGTGCGTCGAGCTGCAGCGCCGGATCGCCGAGTGCGTCAGGATCATGCGAGAGGAGAGCAAGAAGCAGACGGACGTCCTGGAGAGGATCGAGCGCGAGCAGGACGTGCAAGGGCGCTCCCGGCACTCCTGATCCGGAACCCGCCCCGCCGCCTACCCGTTAGCCGGCGGATCTTCCAAGACCCGAGACCC
>NZ_LABX01000085.1 GCF_001043915.1 Methylobacterium aquaticum
TACTTGTCGATGGCCCGGTACAGGTACCGCCACTGGCCCCGCACCTTGATGTAGGTCTCGTCGATCCGGACGGAGCCGCAGTGAGGCCGACGGAACGGCCGCAGGCGCTTCTCGATCAGCGGCGCGTAGGCGAGCACCCAGCGGTTCAGGGTGGAGTGGTCGACGTCCAGACCTCGTTCCAGGAACAGTTCCTCGATGTCGCGATAGCTCAGCGGGTAGCGCAGGTACCAGGAGACGGCCTGGACGATGAGCGCCGCCTCGAAGTGCCGGCCCCGGAAGTCGGCCTTGGCGCGTTGCTTGAGCTTGGCGGCGATGGCGGACAGGATCATAGGCCGGCCCAGGGCGGAGGCGGCAGGCTGGGCAGATATGGTTGCCGACTCGTAAACGAGGGTCGGTTCGCGTTTGCGACAGGCCCACACGGCGTACACCCTTGTGCCACCGGGTATACCCTGTTGAGGCATATGCGTGAGACAGATGTGGCTGTATCAACAGGGTTGTAAAATAGACCATGAGACAGATAGAGACGAACTTCTAGACCCTGGCGAGACGAATGATGAGCAGGATCGGCTACGCACGCGTCAGCACTACGGATCAGGACCTCGCCCTCCAGCTCGCAGCCCTCTCCGCTGCCGGGTGCGGCGTCATCCGATCCGAGAAGGTCACCGGATCCACCGTCACCGGACGCGCCGAGTTGCGCACCGTCCTCGACTTCATCGGCCGGGGCGACACCCTCGTGGTCACCCGTATTGATCGCCTCGCCCGATCCCTCGGTGACCTCCAGGACATCGTGCGCGAGCTCAAGGCCAAGGGCGCGTCCCTCGTCGCCACCGAGCAGCCGATCGACACCGGGACTGCCGCCGGCAAGGCCTTCCTCGACATGCTCGGGGTGTTCGCCGAGTTCGAGACTAACCTGCGGCGGGAGCGCCAGATGGAAGGGATCGCCAAGGCCAAGGCTGCCGGGGTCTACAAGGGCGGTAAGACCCGGATCGAGGCCGACGAGGTGCGGCGCCTGGCAGGAGAGGGGCTGGGCCCATCGGCGATCGCCCGGCAGCTCGGGATTGGCCGGGCCAGCGTCTACCGTCTGCTCGGCTCGAGCAAGGCATCGGCACCGAGCAGCCAAGCCTGACGGCATGGATATCCGATAAGCGGTGTCGCACCCAAGCGCACCGACCAGAATAGGACGGGGATCACACCCTCGAGCGCCATGTCTCCCAGATCAGGCTCAAGGTTCGGCTGGACGCGAGGTACATCCCCCCTGATTGCGTAAGATGTTGAAAATATAAAATATAAAATATCTCTTGTCTGGGATTTATGCGACACAAACATCAATTATATTGATAAATTTTTATGGAATCGATATCCATTTTTTCAATGTGATTTCCGTATCAATTGAGTGAATGTTGTTGTCGCAACGCGCTTGTCACGGGCGCGTGACGCGTCGATTTATTGTTGGGCGATGCAAAATATGCGCTTGGTCTTGAGCTTCGTCGCCACGTTCGTTCTTCTCTATCCCATCGCCGGCTTGATCCAGCACGGGTTGGATCCGACCCTCTGGCCCAGTGAGGTCATGCACCCCGGTGCATGGTTTGCCACATTGCTGTCCTGGCAAGTCGCCGATGCCCTTGCGATGTCCTACCGCATCCTGATCGGCCGGGCGCCGGAATTCGCTAACGCGGGCTGGTCGTTAGGACCGGTGCTCGCTCTCGCACCTCTCCTCGTTCTGTTTGGAGCCAAGCTACTACGACGCACCAGGATCGAGCCGAAGCGCGACACCTCGGATCTGTTCGGATCGGCCCGCTTCGCGACCTCGACCGAGCGCACGCGCCTGCGCGAGGGCCTCGAACTCGGTCGCGACCCCGAGACCGGCCGGGCCGTGCGGGTCGCCGTTCAGGGCACCCTCGTCACCATCGCGCCGCCCCGCAAGGGCAAGACCTCCGGCCTCCTCATTCCCAACCTCGCCTTCCCCGAGCCGCAAGGGTGGGGTGGGCCGGCCGTCGTTCTCGATCCCAAGGGCGAGGTCTACCGCACCGTGGCCGCTCGGCGGCGCGCCCTCGGCCGGCGCGTCGTCTGCCTCGATCCCCTCAACCTCGCTGGCGGGACCGATTGCTGGAACCCGCTGCAAGGCCGCGACCCGAACGACGTGCTCTATCTCCAGAGCAGCGCGCTCGCCCTCTTGCCCGAGGCCACCGGCGACAGCGAGGCGTCGGCCTACTTCCGCAACCGCGCGGTCGATCTCATCGTCGGCGCCATGCTGGTGGTGCTGCGTATGCCCGAGGAGCGATCCGTCGTGCTCGTCCAGGAATTCATCAACGACGAGCTGCGTCTGCTTGGCACCCTGAACCAGTACGTGAAGCACTGGCCTGAGCCAGCCGCTTACGCCGCAATCGAGATCCTGCAATCCGATCCCAAGACCAAGGACCCGATCAAGTCCACCGCCTTGCAGGCCTTCCAGTGGCTCGCCGACCGGCGCCTGCGCGACCTCGTCAGCGCCTCGACCTTCGAACTGTCCGAGCTCTCCACTGGCACGGTCGATCTCTTCGTCGCGGTGCCGACCGAGTACAAGACCGTGCTCGCCCCCTTCCTGCGCTGGTTGTTGTCCGACCTGTTCACCTCGGTGCGCCGTCACCGCCCGGCCGAGCGGCTGGTGGTCTTCGTCGACGAGGCCGCCGTGCTCGGCCGCTTCGACGCGCTCCTGACTGCGGCCGGCGAGCTGCCAGGCTACGGGGCCAGCCTCTGGACGATGTGGCAGGATCGCGCCCAGCTCGTCGGCCTCTACGGCGAGGCGGGGGCGGATGTGCTGCTCAACACCGCCGAGGTCGTGACCGTCTTCGACGTGCCGGCGGTCGATCCGGACGAGAGTGAGCGCTGGTCGCGGGCGATCGGCGACTACACCGCTTTCGTCGAGACCCACTCGGCACCGAGCGGTGATGCCAAGGGCAGCCCCTCCACGACGCGATCCTCGCAAAGCGCACGGCTGATGAGCAAGGAGGCGTTGATCGCGATGCCGAGCGACGAACTCCTGGTGTTTCCCAACAGCGGCGGTCACGCGCGCCACCCGCTGCGCCTGAAGAAGACGGTGGCGCATACCGATCCACGGTTCCGCAAGCTGATCACGCCGGTACCGCCCGTCGGTCACGCCCGCTGAGGATCACCCGCTCCTGCCGTCCGTCTCCCGATGCAAGGTCGGGAGACGGGCAGTCCCAGGTGCTGGAGGTACCAGGACCGAAACGTTGCTGCTGCAGGCTCACGGTGTTCGCACCAGGCGCTCGAGCCCGCTCCGGTGTCTCGCTGCTCAGCGCGGAGCCGCGCTGGTCCGCAGACCCTCGACCGGCACTTGGGTGACCGCGTAACCCACGCCCGGGTGCCAGTCCCGCAGTTCCGCCATGTTGTTGGCCCGGCGCATCAGGCCGTAGGCTCGTCCCGCCACCAGCCGGTCCCCGCCGGGCCGTCCATCTGGCATGATCCAGCTCGCGGCGACGTCCCGGTCGCTGCGGATCTCGATCCAGGCCTCGGGCGTGCGCCACCAGGCCACCACGAGCGCCGCCAGGGCGCAGCCGGTCAGGAGCGCGTCGCGGGTGAGCCGACCGGCCTGGAACGGCAGGCGCCCGCGCCAGACCGCCCAAGCGCTCGCGTGGCCTACCACCGGCCGCGCAGCTGGTGCAGTTTGGCCGGAGGCAAGCCGCACGGAGCGTAAGAGCTCGAGCCGGTGCTCGGGCAGGAGCTGCGGCGCACCATTCTCGAGCGCGGCGAAGCGATCACCCGCCGGGCGCTGTATGAGCCGATCGAGCGCGGCCTTGCTCTCCCGCTCGGCCGTTGCCGCAGCCGCGCGGGCCGCGCGGGCTGCACCCGCGATGCGGGCGCGGACGTCCTCAGGCGTTGCCGGCATGCCGACCGCCCCCCTTGCGCGGGCTGACCGTGGCGGGGGCGGCGTCCTCCCCAACCAGCCAGAAAGCCGCCGGCTTGACCGCCTCCATCACCGCGAGCCGGAACGCTGTCAGATCACGCAGGATCCGCCCGGCCTGCGCCGGCGAGGTTTGCTTGACCAGGCTCGCCCGGTCGAGCTGCCCGACCCCGCGCAGCTGACCGGCGGTCAGGATCTCGCGCGTTACGTCCTCGAACTCGAAGGCGCGCAACTGCGTCACCGTTGCATCCCCCGCCACCCGCTTCAGGATCGCGGGATCGACTGGCCCACGCACGCCGTTGGCCACGACGAAGCGGGCGCCCGCCCATTCGCGCGAACCCTGCAGCAGCTTCCCCGCATCAGCGAGTGCGGCCGCCTCGGCCGCGACCACCACCACGAGCCCGAGCTCAATCCCGCTCTCCTTGAGCGCCGGGGCTTCCTCCTTGAGGATGTCGACGAGGCTCGCGGCGGTGTTGGCCCCGATGTCGACGAGACTCGGGATGGTCGCTGCGTAGATCGCGTTGATCACCTGGTCGAACTCCGCCCGCGCCGCCTTGCCGCCGCTGGCCTCGATCGCCTCGCGCGTGGCGCGCATCGCGAAGTGCTGCACGCGGCCGGGCTCGTTGGAGCCGCGCGCGGTCGTGAACTCGGTCAGGCGCGGCACCGCCTCGATCTCCAGGATCGCGGCGTCCGGCACCGCCTCGGCCAAGCCGCGGGTGACGGTCGATTTGCCGACGCCGCCGGTTTCCTGGGCGACAAGGAGGAGGCGGGGCATCAATCAGTCCTTCTTGAACAGAGTGGCGTGCTTCTCGGCCTGCAGCCGGCGGATCTCGGTCTCGCTGAGCGGTGCGTCCTCACCGGCCGGAGCCTCTGCCGCGCGCTCGTGGAGCAGCTCCGGTGCGAGCCGGGAGGGCGCGAACGCGGGCCGAGCCGGTTCCGCCGGGCGCTGGGAGAACTCCGGCCGGTCGGGGCGGGCGGCGCGCGCCGCCATCCTGGCTGCACGTGCCGCAGTTTGCCGGCGCACGCTGGAGATGATCCCCGTCAGGTTGCGTCCCGTGATCGGCTGGCCCTGCGCGGTGGTGAACCCCTGCGCGGTCAGCGCGGTGGCGATCGCATCCCAGGTCAGCCCGCCAGCCTGAAGGGCGAGGAGAGCGTCGAGGTTGGCGCGCACCGCCTCCATCAAGCCGGTGGCAGGCCGCCCACCGGGAGCGAGGGCTTCCCGCCGTCCGCCGGAGGCGGCGTCGGCGTCACGGGCGAGGCGGCGCAGGTCGAGGCGGGGGCGTTGAGCCATGGCCTGCCCTAACCGATCGGTCCTTGCTACCCCGTGGAGCCGACCGCTCGAAGGCCAGGCAGGGAGGTAAGCTGGCGTTAGGCTACGGTAGAGGACGGTTGCGTACGGTCGCGGACGGCAGCGTCACGGTAGCGCATACGGCAGGAGAAGAGGGATCACACCACACGCACTGAAGTGCTGATCCGTTAACCCTCAGCCCTGATCAGGCTCGCCGAGGCTCCTATGCCCATGCCAGGACTACCCGCGCTCCTCGTGCCGGATCCGCCGCCGCATGACAACCGACGTCACCCTCTCGCTCACCCTCCCAGCCGCTCTCGCCGCCTCGCTCCGGCAGGAGGCTGCCCAGCGCGGCTGGACGCCCGAGAGCCTCGCCCTCGACTGCCTCGCTCAGCACCTCGAGGTTGCCCTGCGCCACCGCGTGGTGCTCGAGCGCATGGAGCAGGTCGACGCTGCCCTGCTGCAGCTCGCCCAGACCGTCGGCGAGATCGAGGCGGCGGCCGAGGCTGTTGAACCCGGTGCCCTGTGCCGCTACCGGCCCGATCGCGATCCGGCTGGGACCCCGTGACTGCCTCGCTGCAGCGCCTGCGGCCCGGGCCCGAGGCGGCAGCTTATTACCTGACCCAGGCCCAGGACGAGGCTCGGCCGGACCGGCGCGAGGCCTACTACCAAGCCGAGGGCAGCGGGGTGTGGTGGTCGAGCGGCGGGAGCGTGGTTCGCCATGGCGCGACCATTATCGGCTCCTCGTTCCGCGACCTCTGCGCCGGTCTCGACCCGGGCACAGGTCGCCCCCTCGTGCGCGGCGCCGGTGCCGGACACCATGCCGGAACCGATTGCACGATGACGCCCGGCAAATCCGTGAGCGTGCTGTGGGCGGCGGGAGATGCCGATCAGCGCGCCGCGATCGAGCAGGCGCACCGGGCGGCAGTCGATGCGGCCCTGCGGTTCGTCGAGCGTGAGGGCCTGATCGAGGTTCGTACCGGGGCCGGGGGGCGCGAGCATCGCCGTCCCGCCGATCTGATCGCGGCGACTTTCGACCACTACACAACCCGCGAGGGTGATCCTAATCTACACACGCACTGCGTGTTTTTGAATGTTGCTGGCAATCCAGGGGAGAGCAGGGGTCGCTACAAGTCGTTGCGTCATCTGACGACCGACCCCGCTCGGTTATTCGAGCAGCAGCGTGGGGTGGGCGCCGCCTACAGGGCGGCCCTGGCCGAGCAGCTGCATGCCCAATTCGGCTGGCGCTTCCGTCCGGCCGGCAACGGACAGTGGGAGGTGGCAGGGGTCGCCGAGAGGGTGCTGGAGACGTTCTCGAAGCGCTCCGCCCAGATCCGGGAGCGGGTCGGCTCCGGAGCGACGAGCGCCCAGCGCGAGGTCGCGGCCTTGGCCACGCGGCGAGCCAAGGACCTCTTGCCGAGCGGGCCTGAGCTCGAGGCGCGCTGGCAACGCGAGCTGGCGGAGCTCGGAACGGATCCCTGGCGAAATGCCCGTGAGGCAGCCCGGGATCCCGAGCTCGCGCAGCAGATCGAGCCGGAGCACGATCTCGTGTTCGATCCGCCTGAGATCTCGGGCGCCACGCCAGTCGCCCGAGCCGCCTCGAGGCTGCTGCGGCACGAGAACGTGATCACCCGGGCGGCATTGCTGCAGGCCAGCCTCGAGGAGGCAAGCCTGCACGGGCTCGGCATCGGAGCCGTCGAGGCTGAACTCGCGCGACTCGAGCACGAAGGCACGCTGGTGCGCCTGTCCTCCGCCGCGCTCGAACCCAGCCAGGGGGCGTGCTGGACCACGCCTGGCATCGCGGCCTGCGAAGCAGCCCTGCTGCGCGCCGCCGAGCGACCACGGGAACGGAGATGGATTAGCCCTGAGGCAGTCACTGCGGCGCTCGAACAGGCTACCCAGATCGCGCCCGAGCAGGCCGAGGCGGTCCGCCTGGCAGCTGGTACGGACGGGGTATCGCTGATCGAAGCGGGCGCGGGTACGGGTAAAACCACCACGGCTCGCGTTCTGGTGGAGGCAGCCAGGATTGCTGGATTGAAGGTTGTTGGGCTGGCACCGTCCTGGGTCGCGGCCGATGAACTCGCGCGCAGCACCGGTATTCCCGCGAGAGCCATCGCGCGCTGGCGCTACGATCAGGCCCGCGGCCCGGCAGCCCCAGCGGACCATGACGCGGCTCTCGGAGCCGACAGCCTGGTTCTGGTCGACGAGGTCGGGATGGTCGGCACGCGCGACCTCGAGGCCGTGCTGAGCGCAGCGCACGCTGCGGGCGCGAAGGTGGTATTGTTGGGCGATCGCCGCCAGCTTGCCTCGGTTGCAGGGGCGAGCGCGCTGCGGGCGGTGGCGGAGGTATGCGGTCGCCAAGCCATACTGGGGCAGGTGCGGCGCCAGCAGGTGCCATGGCAGCGGGCCGCCTCGGAGCTAATGGCGCGGGGCGAGACCGAGGCGGGACTGCGCGCCTACGCGGGACAAGGCTGCGTCGAGCTGGTCTCTGGAGCTGAGGCGGCGCAGGCGCGGGTCATCGCGCTGTGGCGCGAGCTGCGCGTGCGGCACGGTGAGGACGTACTGATCGTGACCCGCCGCAACCGTGATGCGGCGGCGCTAAACCGACTTGCGCGGGAGGTGCTACGGATCGAGAGGCGGCTCGGGCCCGATCTCGTCGAGGTGAGCGCGCTCGACCGTGAGGACCGGCGGGTGGTGCTGCCGCTGGCGGTAGGTGACCGGTTGCGGTTCGGCGAGACGCTGCCGGAGCTCGGGGTGCGCAACGGTAACCGGGCAGAGGTGCGGGGGGTGACGGTGGCAGCCGACGGCCAGGTGCGGCTGCGCCTGGAACTGGAGGACGGGCGGATCCTGGAGGAGGTTTGGGAGCGGCTGGCCCGCGCGCCACGGTTCGGTCCGAACCGGCCCCCGCGGATCACGCCCGCGCTGGCCGGCACGGCGCACGCGGCGCAAGGTCGAACCAGCGCCGCAGCGGTTCTGTACGTGGGCAGCTCCGCCGACGCACGTGAGACGTACGTAGGTCTGACACGCCATCGGCAAGAAGCCCAGGTGGTCGTGGAGCAGGATCGTCTCGACGCGCTGTGCCGACAGCGACAGGCGGATGCGCGACTCGCCCCAACGGAGTCGATGCTGCTTGAGCGGCTGTTCGCGGAGGCTGGACGCTACCGGGAGAAGGCGAACGTGTCCGACTACGTGGTCGACCGGCTGTAATTACCCAGGGGGTTAGGCGCGGTGCGCGAGCCGTCTGACCTTGTTGGCGACGATGTGGATCGTGGGCAGCGATCAGGCGCCGATGGTCTTGAGGAGGGTGGCGAAGGTGTTCGCGCCCGAGAAGCGAGCGGTGTCGACGACGGTGCGCACGTCCGCCTCACCAGCGGCCGCCCACATCGCCCGATAGCCGTTCGTCACCTTCCGCTGCACCACGGCCAGGCGCAGGGCTCGCTCACACCCGTTGTTCGTCACCGCCACGCGGCCGGGATGGTCGAGGAAGACCAGGAGTTGATCCCGCGCACGGCCAATCTTGGCCTGCAACTCGCGGGTCACCGCGCAGCCGCTCGGCGTCGCCAGGATCGCTCCGAGTTGCCGATCGAGGCTGCGGCGCTTGGCCGACAAGGTGGACGCAGCCAGATCGGTGACCCGCTCAGCCAGGGCGAACACCGACCCGAGCCAGAGGTGCAGGCGCCAGGGCACCGGATCGTCGCTGGCCTCGACGCCATAGGCGACGTCGCGGGAGAGGTGCGCCAGGCAGGTCTGATGCCGGGCGGCATGACCCTGCTGGGCGGTGTAGCGGTCGGAGAGCCACACGGCAGGCCGGTGGCCCGCCATCGTCTCCTGCACCACGCTCGCGCCCCGCGTCGGGGCGGCACGATGAACCACCGCCTCGTCGCAGCAGAAGACCCAGTGGTAGCTGTTGCTGCCCTCGATGCGCACGCCGGTCTCGTCGCTGGCCACCACCGCGGCCCGGCGCAGCCGCGCCAGCGCGGCGTCCCGGCCTTCGGCAAAGCGGCCGTGGGCGCGCCGCAACAGGTTCATCAGCCCGCCCTGGCTGATCGGCAGCCCGAACAGATCCGACAAGGCGGCCTGCAACCGCTCGTAGGAGAGCGCCTGGAAGGTCTTCAGATAGGTCGCCACTGCATGCAGCCGCGGCCCGAACGGCGTGCCGCAGGCCGCTTTGGGAACCGGAGCGGCGACGCGCGTCCCGCAGCCGGGACAGGCCACCGCCAGGCGCCGATGCTGGGTCACGTGCGGCACCACCTGCGGCAGGTCGATCTGCTCGGCCAGGCTGACGACCTCGGCCGCCAGCGTCGCCGACAGCGGGGCACCGCAGCCGGGGCAGTGCTCGGGGCGATGCTCGACAACCGCATCAGGCTTCGGCGTCAGAGCGCGCTTGTGCCCCTCGTGCCCGGGCTTGGCCCCGCCAGGGCGGGACTTCTCGCGCCGTTCCTTGCGATCACTCGCAGGCGGCTTGGACGAGGTGCGCGAGGTCTTCTCGGGCCGGTGCAGCTTCAGCACCAGCTCGATCAACTCTTCCTTGCTCAGACGCTCCAGCTCGCTGCGGCTCATCCTACGAGGGAATCAGCGAAACCCCCTCACCGCAAGGGGGCGCCCTGCACACGCTCCGCCCCCAGACCACGACCGCGCGACACCCCTGGGTAATTACGACCGGCTTGCCTTCGTGCGCACCGGGGTAGTCGATCTGAGAGAGCCGGAGGTCGGGCTCGGGATCGTGCGAGCCATGACGGCAGCGAAGGCGCTGGCCCGTAGTCTGCACCAAGTGGATGCCACGCCACCACGATGGCCGCTTCTCTCCCTTCTCATGTCCTGGAACCGCCAAATCTGGCAACAGCGTCAAGCGAAACTGGAAGCTACCCTGGTACAACAGAGCGACCTACCTACTTCGAGGCTGCAAGTACAAGGCGCTTCGCCTGAACGTTGAAGTCGCGTCGGAATGGGCCTACCTGCGATAAAAACAATTGAACCCCTCGCAGAAGACCCGCCGTACGACAAGATGGATATAGTCGATGCCGGTCTCTGCTTGTTTACAGAAATCGGCAGGTTCTCAGAATGGGTTCATAAGGAACGGCCGGGACCAGACGCTGCAAGGATGATTTGTGCTGCAGTATTGCGCGATAAGAGCAGGGACACCTCCAGGTGTATCAAGAATTTCATTCTGTATCCATATTCCAATTACTAAAGCAATTACAATAATAAAGAATATTTGATTTCTAGATATTTGCATCAAAGTTGTATATATAGAACTTTTCTGACCAGCTTCATCGAAAAGGTCAGCAATAGGACGCATAAACCGAAACCGTTGCGGTAGTAGGGAGTATAATGCTAAGGAACAGATGAAAATCAGAATGACGTACCGCCACCAGATCTGTTGATCGATACCGAGTGCTGCGATGTTCTGGCGAGCGAGTTCAAGCCGCCGCATGAAAGGTGTGTCCTGTGGGGTGAAACCTTCCACGCTGGCTGACCAGAGTTCTGAGGCCGATACAAGTTTGACGCCGATGGTATCAGCTCGGGTGACAGGTGGGACCAGCTCAAAGAGCAGGAAAGCTGCCAATGCCAGAATGGCGAGAACGGTCAGAAGCTTACCGATGAAAAAGCGCATGCCTGTGATCCTTGTGTCGATAGAACACTAGGACCACAAGCTAAACCAGGGGTCAAAACATAATACGCGAGAAGGTTAACATATTACATCCAGTATTACATGCTATGGTCCGCGTGACAAGGGCCTGTTCGATATCTGGTTAATAATGTACTAACGCACTCGGAAGTTTCACATGTCACGTGTGCTATGTGAGTCTGGGGCATAGTTCAGACCCCGCTTCAGAAGGCTCGTACGAGTCGCCTGACGAGGATCACGGCGGCGGCCAGGACGAAGAAGGCGAGAGCGGAGGACGCGGTTGCTTCGTGATCGCGGGCGAGCCAACGGCAGCAACTGATCTACCCGAACGTCCGCTCGATCACCCAACAGCGCGGCTGGACGGCAGGACCTGAGTGCAGCGGGCTGAGGCGTTCACTCTGCCTACGGAGATCTGGCCCACCGACCTTGCCGATCGACGGGTGCAGCGCGACGGAACATCATTTGCTTCCCAGAGGATCGCCGGCAATACGATTGAACGGCTCATACCTTGAGCGGCGGGCCGGGGCGTTTTCCCCGTCACGGAGACCCGACCCGCCAGTGACGCCAATCGAGCGGCCGAAAGGCGGCAGATTGGTGTGACGTCCTGGCCAATGATCGTCCGCTAGCCCGGATTATTCATGCGGGGTGACGGGCATGGTGCAAGCCGCTGATCGGCCATAGATTTCGGCTGCGACACTCAAAACCAGCCGCTCGCGGAGACCATGCCCGCCAAGGTTGACGATACCCCGCCGCTG
>NZ_LABX01000086.1 GCF_001043915.1 Methylobacterium aquaticum
CGCGGCCGGCCGCGCCCGTGCCCGATGTCGCCGCGCCGCCCGGCGCGCATTGGTGGATCTCGCCCTGGTGGGAGGTCGCGGTCCGCCACGATCCCGACGCTCGCTGCAACCATTTCCTGATCTTAGAGGATGACACCGTCGTCCTGGCGCCCCCAGTGCCCGACTCGGCGCACGACGAGGCCTGGCGGCTCGTCCGCCCGCGAACCGGCCTGGCCTGGGGGCGCGGCGCCGGTTCCCTTCCCGAGGGCGGCGCCTGCTCGCTGCTGCTGGCGAAGGGCGCCTGCTGCACGCCTGTCGGACCTGACGGGGACGTGCGCGTCGAGAGCGGCGACGTCCTCTACAAGGGGAACCTTCGCGGGGCGGTCGCGGCCCTCGCCGCGATGGGCGTCGACCCGTCGCGCATGGACATCGACATCGGCCTCGTGGGGGACGATGCCGCGGTCCGTCTTCATCCCGCAAAAGTCCACTCCGTCGATCGGATCCGTTCCGAGGGCGTCATCGACGACGACGACCTGCCCGTCGAACCCGACGAAATCCCTTTTGATTACGAGCTCGACGTGCCGGTCCTGACCGGGGATCCGGCCCGGTTGCGCCGGCCCGCCCTCGCGGTCGCCGGCCACCGCGGCGTCGCGGCCTCCTGCGGCGAGGCGCATGCGGGCGAGGACGGAATCGCCTGGGGAATGGAGGCGGGAGCGGCGCGGACGCTCCGGCGGGGTATCGCCCTGTGCGAGCACGGCCGGGCCGAGGCAGGGGCGAAGGGGATCGCCTGGGCCGGCATGATCGAGGAAACTCCGTTGCGTGCTCAGGCGGCCGGCGGCGGCACGGCCCGGGTCGGCGCAGGGGGCCTCGCCATCGTCGGCCTGCCCGGCGGGAGCGCGACCGCCGACGACGACGGGGTCGCCATCGCGGTGGAACCCGGCCACGCGATCTGCGGCGACCGCGGCCTCGCCCTCGGTTGGAGCCGCCACGCCGTCGCGGCCAAGGGCGGGCGCGACGCCGTGGTTGTGGTGCGTAGGGGCAGCGTGTGCGGCGGGCCCGGCGCGCTCCTCATCGCCCAGGACGTGACGAGGGGCACATGGCTCTGGGGGGTCGTCGGCCAGGACGGGATCGCGCCGGACACGGTCTACACCGCCTCGGGCGGACGCCTCGTGCCCCTGATCGCCCCGGCGCCCCGGCTGCGCGTCAGACGGCCGGGAGGGTGAGATGATCGCGTGGCGGGATTGGGTCGAGCGCCTGCTGAGGGGGCGGTGGCCCTGGAACCAGCCGACCGGCATGCCGGACCCCGGCCTCTACCCGCCGGAGCCGCCCGATCCGCCGCTCGGTCCCGACCTCGTGGACCTTGCCCGCAGCCTCGACTGGGCCGCGCCCGGCCTGAAGGCGGCCCTGCGCGGTGCCCCCTGGTCCGAGGCGCCGCCGGCCTTCGCGGCCCTGTGCGCGCGGGCGCGCACCTCCCGGCGTATCCGCGACGCTTGCGCCGAGCACCGCCGCGAGCCCGAGAGCCTTCTCCTCGGCGCCCTGCTCATGATCAGATCCGGACGGGTTCCGCCCGACGGCCATTTCTGGAGGCCCGTGCGGGTGTTCGCGGCCCTCGGACTCGACTGGGCCGCATACGCTTGCGACGCGCGCGAACCGGAGCCGGAGCCGCTCGGCGACCTCCTGCTCGCCTTGGCGCCCCGGCTCGACTGGGAGGATCCCGTGCTGAGACGCGGCCTTGTCGACAGCGTCTGGACCCCGCCGCCGGAACTCCGCGCGCTGGTCGACCGGGTGCGAGACCATGCGGGTCAGATGGAGATGGCCCTGTACGAGACCGGCGTGAGCCTGCCGGCTCACACGCTGGTGCTCGGCTGTCTGGCACTGCTGCGCGCGCAGCAGGACCATGAGGTCGACGCGCTGCACTGCACAGCCGCGGGTGGGCGCGTTCGGGATTTTCCCGCTTGCGTTCAGACCGCGATGTTCATGGCTTTCGATCTGGTCTGGCCGCTGCCCACCGGCGCCCCCGCCACGCCGCGCCCGGCTGCAATGCCCGACAACGCCGCGCAACAGCCAATGGCCGCGAGGCCCGATAGGTCTCGGGCCTCGGATCTCCCCGAGATCCCGCCCCTGTCGAGGCCGGAACCATGAAGACCGTCATCGCCGCAACCTGCGCCGCCGCCGCGCTCGTCCTCCTTGCCCTCGGCTCCGGCCGGCTGCAGGCTGGCCTCACGCCGCAGACCGACGAAGCCGTGCCCGCCGACCCGCGCAGCGACGGCACGGCCCGCGCCAACGCCCTGTTCGGGACCTATCGGGCCCGCTGCGGGCAGGTCGCCGTCGTGGCCATCGACGTTGTTCCGCCCAGAACCGGCGGCTTCGCCGACCCGCTCGACGCAGGCCCTGCGGCGGCGCGAACGGGGCATACCCTGTACGTCGCCCTGGCGGATCTGCACCTCGATGCTCGCGAGACGACCACGCCCACGGACCGACGCAACGGGATCCGCTGGGCGGGCCGCTTCACCTACAGCGCCGGCTCGGTGCGTCAGGTCGCGATCGGTCGGAACGGCACCGCCGGCCGCTGGAGCCCGTGGCAGCCCGGCGGCCCGGTCTACGCCGTCGCCCTGACGCACCGGGATGGCGGCTGGACGTACCGGATCGACGAGATGCCGCTCGTGACTGGGCTCGGCCGTTACGCCCGCCTGCGCCGGCCGACTTGCGCGGAACTGCCCACGGGCTGACCGCCGGATCGGGGAAGCCATGCACGACGACGCGCGCAGAGCATGGCGCGCGACCGGTCCGCCGGCTTGCGGCCGTCAGGGCGGCAGCTGGCTGGCGATCAGCCTCCTGAGCGGCTCTGCCTGTTCGGTATCGCCGGCCGCACCGCCGACGAAGACCATGGGCGTCACGGCGATCGGCAGAGCGCGGACCGCATCGCGCTGCCGGGTCAGGCTCACCCGGGCCGCCTCGTCGGCAACGCAACGGGCTGGATCGTCCGGCGCTCCCGAAAGTCCGGCGATGGCTCGGCCGAAGGCCGCGAGCCGCTCCGGCGTCGTCGTGAGATGCACCCAATCCGCCTGGGCATTGGTCAAGGCGACGAACAGGCGGAACCGGTCCTCCGGTCTTGCCGCGCAAGCCGCCACCAAAGCGGCCTCGAGCGCGCCCGGATCATCGTCGCGCCAGACAGGCCGCACCTCGAAGCGGACCTTCGCGGGGGCAAAGACGGCAATGGTCGGCCGCAGGACGTCGTAGAGGAAGCGGCGGCATCCCAAGCAATCTGCCGCGACAAAGGCCGTGACCGTGACAGGCGCGTCCGCCGCGCCGCTCGCAAAGGCGTGGTCGGCGGCGGCGCCCTGCGCGAGGCTCGTCTCCGTCCAGGCCCGGTCGAGTTCCGTCCTCGCCCGGAGGGCGACCCGGGGATCAGGCATGCGCTGCTCGATGAAGCGCCATAGAGCGAAGGCCCGGGCGGGATCGCGGCCGGGGATCGGGCCGTAGCGCAGCAGGTCCGCGAGCAGGCCGAGGGCCCAGGGCTCGTCGCGCCATTCGGGACGCTCGACGAGGTCCCGCGCGGCGGCCGGATCGGGGGAGACGAGGACCGCGCCGTCCGAGCCGTGGGCGCCGTAGGCCAGGAGCGTGGCGAGGCGCTCGGCGGCACGCCGGTTGCCGGCGGCAACGGCCCGGCGCAGCCACGTGACGGCTTCAGCCATGTCGGGGCTGCGCCCCGCGCCCGGGCGAAGCGCCGCCTCGATGAAGAGCTGGATCGCGTCCGGATAGCCTGCTTCCGCCGATCGCCTGAGCAGAGTTGCGGTCGGCTCGGCGCCGAGGGCCGCGGCGGCATCGAGCCCGTCCCGTTCCACCCGGAGCATCGCCTGCCAATAGAGGCCGGGCGGATCGTCGGCTTTGGCCGCGACCGCCATCAGGTCGCGGCGCTCGGAGGCCGACAGGCGCAGATCCGGGTCCGACTGGGCGCGCACGAGCCACTCGGCGGCGGCGGCCGGCACGCCAGCGCGCGCGGCCCGGCGCAGCCAGGCCCGGTAGCGGGGGATCTGCACGGCGCCTCCGGTGAAAGCGGACCCGCTGCGGTAGAGCTGCGCCGCGCCGTAGGCCGTCTCGCCGCTCGGGTCGAGCGCGTCGGCCTCCACCAGCGCCGCCTCGACCCCAGCCGTCGGATCGGCCCCATGCGCGCTGCCGGTCATTCCCGCGACATTCCGGGCCGTGCTCTGGCGCAAGAGTTTGGCGAGGAGGACACCCCGGGCGCCGGCCATATCGAGATCCGCCAGAAGGGCGCCCAGGTTGAAGTCGAGCCCCGCGAGGCGGTCGCCCAGCATCCAGCCGAGCAGGCGGCCGCGAGGCAGGTCCGTGGCCGCCGCGCGGCGGGCGAGGGCTCCGGCCTCGGCGAGGAGCCGCGCCCGCGCCGCCTCGTCATGCCCGGGCGCACGCCCCTGTTCGTCTGCCGCCATGGCCTTCAGAGCCAGGGCCTTGGGATCGCCCTCGGCGAAGCCCGGCTCGACGGCGCGTTGCCAGAGCCCGGCCGCCGTCACCCTCCCGACGATGGCGTCGTTGCTCAGGCTCAGACACCAGTCGCGCCGTGTCAGGCCGTAGCGGTCGGACGTCTCGTCCCATGGCGGCGCGCAGGCGAAGTCGTACTGCGTCCTGTCGAGCAGCCCGGCCCTGAGCATGAGCCCGGTCCGGGTCTCGGGATAGGCGGAGATCCACAGGACGACCGCCGTCAGCAGCGCCAGTATTGCGGCGGCGGCGGCGGCCCGCCGGGCGATCTGCCGGCGGCCCAGCCGGTAGGGCCGCCGGCTCCACGCCTGCCGCCGCGCCTCGTCCTCTGCCGTCAGCGTCAAGGGGGGCAGGACACCTTCGCGGTACACCGCGACGGTCTGGGCCTCCCCGGTCCACAGGCTGACCTTCGCCGCGACCGTGTCGAACACGTCCTGAATGCGCGTGCCGGGCACCAACAGGCTCGGCATCTCCTCCATCAGCGCGAGGGCGAAGGGGCTGTGCCCGCCCCAGCCGTCCTGAGCGCTCGCCATGGCGGCGGTGGAGTAGACGAGTTGCGTCGGGCGCGGCAGGCGGCTGCGAACCATGCCCTGCGTCGCGGAGACATCCTGGGACTCGTCGCCGACCAATCGGTCCCGGCAGGCATCCAGGACGATCACCGTGGCCTTCCGGGACCGCCGCCCGAGTTCCCGGGCGAGGGTCTCCAGCGGCAGAGCCCGCGTCGCGAGATGGCGGGCGGCCGTGATCTCGGCCGAGACAGGGATCAGGAAATTCGTCCCCTCCATCTGCACGCCGTGACCGGCATAGTAGACGACGGCGACCGCCTCCGGCCCGGCCTCGTCCACCGCGTCGGCGAAGGCGACCAGGGCCTCCTGCATCGGGGCGAGCGCGGCGTCCTTCAAAAGCCGGACAGAGAAGCCCAGCCCTTCGAGGCCCCAGGCGATGTCCTCGGCATCGCGGATCGGATTCGCCAGAGGCATGTCACGATAGCGGCCGTTGCCCATCACCAGGGCGAGACGCGTCTCCGCTTCGACGAAGGCCTCCGGCCGTATGGCCGGAGGATCGGCGCGGCGCGTCGGCACCGTGCTCGAACCCGGCAGATCGAAGCGACGATGTCGCATGGTTCGCGCCCACCCCCCCGCGAGGGACGCCGCGGCATCTCGACCTTAGCCGAGTTCATGCCGGTCCGCATGTCGTCGGCCGCCCGCCACGCCTCGCCCAGAACTGTGCTCGGCCGCCGGATCGTGCAGCTTGTACCCTATAGCGGACCTTCTGCTTACTGATGTCCAGAGTCTGAAATGGGTCATGAGTTCGCGTCAGCCCCGCCGAGCTCCACGGGAGCGTGCCCTCGTCTCTCGCGGGGGGCGAGCTACAGGTCGCCGGCTGCTGTCGAGGCCGTATGAAGGCAGAGCTAGCCCGTCGGGAGGTGCCAAGTCTCAAACACTTGGCGCGGTCGGGATCAGCGGAAAACCTGCGACGGTCCGGGTCGGCTGGGGCCGTGGACCCAGTCGCCCCTCGTAGCGCTATACGCCCGTGGCCTGGTGGACGACCATGCTCTCAGCCGTCATCGCCGTTCGCGGTCTCCGACTGGCGCAGGCGCCAGATCGGCACGCGGTTCGGGTCGAGCCGGATGCGCCGCTCCGCCATGAACCTGCTGAACGAGGACGTTGCCGACAGAACCGCGTCGCCGATTGCCAGCCGCAGCCGCCGCTGACCGCTTTCCTCGACGTCGTTCGTCGCGCGCAGCAAATTCCGTACGTAGTAGAGGTCGACTGTGCCGCCCATGATGAGCGCACTCGCGTTCATGGCATGGTCGGGACCCTCGGTGTGGCACCACAGCCAGAGGAGGTGCTCCGCGCTTGCCAGCCGTGCCTGGACACCGAACCACTGGCGGGTGGTCGCTTCAGCCAGCAGCCCTGCCTCAAGCTGGCACATGCAGGGACGCAGCGTCAGTAAGATCGGCTTAGCGCACAGGCTCGGATCCATGTGAGCTGAAAATCGTGCCCGCGTCGCCTGTTCGAGTTCCGCGCCGCGCTCGCGCCCGCCCGCGCCGAGATCAGCCACGATCTCGATCTCGCCGACGAACCGCGCCTGTTCGTGAAGCGCCAGGGCGATGCGGCCGACCACGGCGTAGGCGAGACCGGCTGCGTCGAGGCGTCCGACGATGTCGCGGAAGATTGCCGGCAGCATGCCGGGCGTCGGGTTGCTCAGATCGTTGACGTCAACCAGTAGCGCCTCAACGTCTGCTGAGCTGCCGGTCATGTGAGCTGCCCTCCGCCCCGGGTGCGATAGTGTGCGTCTGAGCGCACCGCGTGTCGCTCGCTGGCGAGGCCGAACAGTTGGACGAGTTCGGCGACCGTCTCCGGCCGCTGCAGGCGCTGGTCCGCGTAGAGGGTGAAAAGCGCCGGTTCGCGCATGTAGACCACCCGCCCGCGCGGAAATGCCTCGTACTCGTAGCTCGCGATGGCCGGCGGCAGGCCACGGCGGCGCAGCGCCGTGGATCCGAGCTTACGCCATGCTTCCCAGACCTCGTGGTGCCCGCGCGGGTGGGTGAGGCAGTCGCCGTAGATCTCCGCCTCGGTCATGGTCGTGCGGTCGGTGACCAGCACGGTGCGCCCGCCGTCCAGCACGCCCCAGAAGATGCCGACGCTCGGTGCGATCGTTTCGTTCGAAGAAGGGCTGAGACATCGACCCGCGGCATTGGTGTCAGGGGTATTCGTGCTCACGGTAGCTGCCTCGTCAGAACACGAACTTCCAGTCGATCCGTCTCACGGGCGCACTGGCGTCGACTAGGGTTGAGACTCAATCAGCACCAGAACGCGATGACGGCAGCTAGAGCGAGAGCCGAGGCGAAGTTGCGGGCCAGCTTGTCGTAGCGGGTGGCGATGCGGCGGAAGTCTTTGAGAGTCCGTTAGGAAAGAGTTAACTCATAGTGATTGATGCGAGCATCCGCCCGATTGATGCAAAAGCATCGTACCGGCCGAGACGTGGAGCAACGTTTCATAGTCGACCTTGAGGCGGCGCGAGCCCGTGAGAACGCCAATGCTCTGCTCGACCCGCCATCGTTTCGGCAGGAGAACAAAGCCCTTCGACCCCTCTGGTCGAAGAACCACCTCGACCGCACGTTTCAACCCGGATTGAACGGCATCGATGAACCGTTTCTTGTACCCGCCA
>NZ_LABX01000087.1 GCF_001043915.1 Methylobacterium aquaticum
GCAACATTCCCTCGCTCACGACGCCAACACCAAGGCCCGCCTGGTTCACGCCCGGCGGGCTATGTCGTGTTCAGAGGCCCGCTCGCGTCACGGGTCGGAACGTTCCATCGCGGCGCCGGCCCGGCGCAGGGTTTCATCGAAAGGGTTCAGGCGGGCGGTAATCCCGGCTGCCTCCCGCCGCAGCATGCTGGCGATGGCGTTGCGGCGCTCGCCGGCAAGGCGGTCGACCGTGCTGCCGACGCTGAGCGCCGCCACGGCCCGGCCGTCGGCATCGAGGATCGGCACGCCGAGCCCGGCCATGCCGGGAATGAGGCCCGATGCCGCGGCGCAGTAGCCGATTTGGCGCGTGCGGGCGATCTCGGTGTGCAGGAACGCCTCGTCCAGGCTGGTCACGTCGCGGATCCGCGGCAGGTTGTAGCGGATCACCGCCTCCTGCTCGTCCGCCGGCAGATAGGCCAGGATCGCCATCGCCCCTTGACCGAGGCCGAGCATCACCCGGCCGCCGATATCACCGGTGAAGGAGCGGATCGGCAGCGGACCGGCCGTGCGGTCGATGCAGACCGCATCGTAGCCGCTGCGGACCAGCAGGAAGACGGTCTCGCCGAGCGCTCCGGTGAGCCGCAGCAGCGCCGGGCGGGCAAGGTCGCGCAGACCCAGCGGGTTGCCGGCCTTGGCGGCGAGGCGAAACAGACCGAGGCCGAGCCGGTAGGTCTTGGTCGTGGAATCAAGATCGACCAGGTCCTCGGCGACGAGCGCGCGCAACAGGCGCAGAGCCGTCGGCGCCGGCAGGCCGGTCGCTTCGGCAAGGGCACTCAAGCGCGCGCCGCCAGGCCCCGCTTCGCCGAGATGGCGCAGCAGCCCGGCGATCCGCGTCGGCCCGGATCGGTCGGATGATTTCGTTTCAGCCCGGTCCACCATGTCAGTTGAACTCATCTTTTTCATCCAGCGAAATAATTCTGGCAAATTCGTTCGCCTACCGAAATAGCTGTTGCCTGCGTGGCGGCAACGATCGATCCTCTCGAACGAGGCCGCGACAGGGTGCCGATGCGGCGATCACCGAGGGAGCGGGGCAGCGATGCTTGAGCCGGCGGGACGGGTCGCGATGGTGTCGGGCGCCTCGCGCGGGATCGGGCGGGCGGTGGCGGAGCGGCTGTCACGGGCCGGCTATCGGGTCAGCGCCGGCCTGCGCGATCCGCGCCGGGCGCCATCCGAGTGGCACGCCTGCCGCTACGACGCGGAGGAAGCCGGCAGCGAAGACGCCTGGACCGCCGCAACGCTGGCAGCGTTCGGCCGGATCGACGTGCTGGTGAACGCCGCTGGCATCAACCCGATGGCCCGCTTTCTCGATCCGGACGAGACGGCGTTCGATGCGCTCGTCGCCGTCAACGTCAAGGCGCCGATGCGGGTGATCCGGGCGGCATGGCCGCACCTCGTCGCCGCCGAGGCCGGGCGGATCGTCAACATCGCCTCACTGTCGGGCAAGCGGGTTCGCAACGACAATGCCGGCTACGCCATGGCCAAGGCCGCCCTGGTCAGCCTGACCCAGGCCGTGCGACGCGAGGGCTGGGAGCACGGCATCCGGGCGACCGCTGTCTGCCCGGGCTTCGTCGAGACCGACATGACCGCCCACGTCACCACGCAGCCGCGGGAGTTGATGTCCCGGCCTGACGATGTCGCGGCGATGATCGAGACGCTGGTGCGACTGCCCAACACCGCGAGCGTCGCGGAATTGCTGCTCAATTGCCGGCACGAGGACATGCTGTGAGCGGATTGTTTCAGCGCCTCGCGCCGCGGCTGGGCGCCGCCATTCCCTTCACCATCGACGGCATGCCGGCGGAGGCGCGGGCGGGCGACCTGCTGCTCGGGGCGATCCTGCTGCACCGGCGCGCGTTGCGCCGGTTCGAGTTCGGGCCCGGCGAGCGGGCCGGCTACTGCCTGATGGGGGCCTGCCAGGATTGCTGGATCGGCCTGGCCGATGGGCGGCGCGTGCGGGCCTGCACCACCCTGGTCGAGCCCGGCATGGCGGTGGTCACGGGAGGCGTCGGTGGCTGAACCGGTCGTTGCGGTCGTCGGGGCCGGTCCGGCGGGCCTGCGGGCGACGCAAGTGCTCGTCGAGGCGGGGTTGTGCCCGCTCCTCATCGACGAGGGGCACCGCGCCGGTGGCCAGGTCTACCGCCGGCCGCCGCCCGGCGCCGAGCGACCGGCCTCCGACCTCTACGGCTTCGAGGCCGGCCGGGCGCAGACCTTGCACGACCTCGCCGACGCGCTGGCGCCGCGAATCGCTTATCGCCCCGGCACGATGGTGTGGAGCATCGCCAAGCGGGAGCCTGCGGGCTTCGCGCTCAACTGCCTGGGGCCTCAGGGCCACGGCCGGATTGCCGCCGACCGGCTGGTGCTCGCCACCGGCGCCATGGACCGCGCCCTCCCCTTCCCGGGCTGGACCCTGCCGGGCGTGTTCACCCTCGGGGCGGCGCAGATCGCCCTCAAGGCGCAGGGCATGGCGATCGGCCGGCGCGTTGCCCTGGTGGGCGCCGGGCCGCTCCTGCCGCTCGTCGCGCATCAATACGCCAAGGCGGGAGCGACGCCGGTCGTGGTGCTCGACGTCACACCAGTCTGGGCGAAGGTCAGAGCGGCGCCTCGGCTCGCCGCCATGCCGGCCACCCTGGCCAAGGGGGTTTGGTACATGCTGGCGGGCGCGCTGCGCGGGCAGCCGGTCCGCGCAGGCGTGCGGGCGATCGCCGTCGAGGGCACGAGCCGGGTCGAGGCCCTGGCCTGGGAGGATGCGCGCGGCCGCCGGCATCGGGTTCCCTGCGACGCGGTCGCAGCCTCGTTCGGCCTGCGCAGCGAGGCGCAGGCGGCGGATCTCGCCGGGTGCCGGTTCGTATTCGAGCCGGTGACGCGGCAATGGCAGCCGGAGCGCTCGCCCGAGGGCCGCTCCTCGCACCCGCTGGTCTACCTCGCCGGGGATGGCAGCGGCATCGGCGGGGCGGATGTGGCCGAGTTGCAGGGCGAGCGCACCGCGCTCACCGTGCTCGCCGATCTCGGCCGGCCCCGCGACGCGGCCCGCGAAGCCCGGCTCGACCGCTTGCTCGCCCGGCAGGCGGGTTTTCGCGCAGCGCTGGAGGCGGCCTACCCATACCCGCATCACCTCGTCGAAACAATCGCCGACGACGAGATCGTCTGCCGCTGCGAGGGCATCACCGCCGGCGCCCTGCGGCGGGCCGCGACCGAGCGGGACGCGCATGAGATGAACCGGCTCAAGGCCTTGACCCGGGCCGGGATGGGCCGTTGCCAAGGCCGGGTCTGCGGCCATGCCGCCGCGGAGATCCTGGCCCGGACCTTGACCGTGCCGGTCGAGACGGTCGGGCGCCTGCGCGGACAGGCCCCGATCAAGCCGATCCCGCTGCGGGAGCCGGTGTGATGGAGCGCCTGACCGTCGACGTCGCGATCATCGGAGGCGGCACCGCCGCCTGCGCCGCCGCCGTCGCCTTCCGGGAAACTGGATTGACCGTGGCCCTGCTGGAGAAGCGCCTGTGCGGCGCCGGGGCGAGCGGGGTGAATTTCGGCGGCGTGCGCCAGCAGGGCCGCGACTTGGCGGAGCTGCCGCTCTCGCAGCGGGCCCGCCTCCTGTGGGATGGCTTGAACGCCAAGCTCGGCGAGGATGTCGGCTTCGAGGCGACCGGCCACATCAAGCTCGCGCGCTCGGAAGCCGACATGGCGGTTCTGGAGACTTACGCCCGCGACGCGGCCGAGCACGGCCTCGCTCTCCAGCTCCTGGGGCCGAACGCGCTGCGCGCCGAGATGCCGTGGCTCGGCTCGGCGGTGATGGGTGCCTCGCTCTCGCCCACCGACGGACAGGCCAATCCGCGGGTCGTCGGCCCCGCCTTCGCGCGGCTCGCCCGGCGCCTCGGGGCGGAGCCGCGCGAGCATGCACCGGTGCGCCATGCGGCCCATGACGGGGCCGGCTTCACGGTCGAGGCCGAGGGGGTGACGGTGCGCAGCCGCAGCCTCGTCAATGCCGCCGGGGCCTTCGGCGGAGTGGTGGCGGGGTGGTTCGGCGAGGCCGCCCCGGTGGCGCCGCTCAGCCCCAACATGGTGGTGACCGAGCCTCTGCCCCCTCTCGTCACCCGATCGATCGGCGTCGTCGGCGGCGATGTCTACGTGCGCCAGACCCGGCGCGGCAACGTGGTCCTGGGCGGCGGGCGCGGCACGGCGGATGTCGCGGACGGCCTTGCCCGGCCGGTGGCGGCGACCTCGCTCGGCGCCATGGAAAAGACCCTGGCGCTGATCCCGGACCTCGCCCATGCCCAGGTCATCCGCACCTGGAGCGGCCTCGACGGCGAGATGCCGGATCACATCCCGGTCATCGGACCCTCCTGCACCACGCCCGGCCTGGTTCATGCTTTCGGCTTCTCCGGCCACGGTTTCCAACTCGGCCCGGTCGTCGGCGAGATCCTGGCGGAACTCGTGACGCAAGGCCGCTCCGCCTCCCCTCTCCATCCGTTCCGGATCGAGCGCTTCGCCGATTGGCGTGGGCCGTACCGGTCGGAGGGCGAGATCGAGCACTGACGCGAGAAAAACCAATCAGGGGGATCACCACGATGAGACGCTTCCTCTTCGCCGCGGCCACCCTCGCCCTGCTCGCCGCCGGGCCGGCGCTGGCGCAGGCGCCGACGGGCAAAAGTCTGACCATCGGCATGGCGGCGGCCGATGTCAGCCAGCTCGATCCGTTCCGGGCGACCAGCACCCAGGACAAGCCGGTCGTGTCCTGGATCTTCAACGGGCTGGTGCGCTTCAAGCCCGGCTCGACCAGTCTGGAGACCCTTGAGCCGGACCTCGCCGAATCCTGGACCCGCTCCGATGACGGCCGCACCTGGACCTTCGCCTTGCGAAAAGGCGTGAAGTTCCATGGCGGCTACGGCGAGATGACCGCCGACGACGTGGTGTTCTCGCTCAAGCGCGCCGCCGATCCCAAGACCTCGTCGTTCTCGACCGATTATGCCGCCTTCGAGACGGTCGAGGCCGTGGACCCGTCCACGGTGCGGATCACCCTCAAGCATCCGGTGCCGTCGCTGCTCGGGCTGGTCGCCAACTACCACGGCGGCAACGTCTTGAGCCGCAAGGCCGTCGAGGCGCTCGGCAACGACTTTCGCCTCAAGCCGATCGGCACCGGGCCCTTCGCCTTCGCCGAGTACAAGCCGAACGAGAGCGTGCGGCTGACCGCCAATCCCGACTACTTTCGCGGCACGCCGAAGCTCGGCGGCATCCTGTACCGGCTGATCCCCGCGGACGCGGCCCGCGACCTCGCCTTCACCTCGGGCGAGCTCGACATCGTCTATGGCCGCCAGGACCAGCGCTGGGCCGAGCGGTTCGCCCGCGAGCCCGACGTCTCGGTCGACATCGTGCGGCCGGCGGAACTGGCGCTGCTCCATCTCAACATCAGCCACAAGCCGCTGGATGACGTGCGGGTGCGCCGGGCCATCGCCCACGCGATCAGCCAGGCGCAGATCGTCCAGTTCAAGGGGGCCAGCGTCACCGAGCCGGCGGTGTCGATCATCCCGAAGGGCTATCTCGGCACCGACGACAAGGCGCCGCTGCCGGCTTACGACCTCGCCAAGGCGAAGGCCCTGCTGGCGGAAGCCGGCCACCCGAACGGCCTCACCCTCACGGCGATCCAGACCAGCCTGCCGACCATGCTGACCGCGATGCAGATCGTGCAGGGCCAGCTCAAGAAGGCCGGGATCGATCTGAAGCTCGATGTGGTCGACCACCAGACCTTCCACGCGCAGATCCGCAAGGACCTGTCGGATGCGGTCTACTACGCCGCGGCGCGCTTCCCCGTCGCCGATACCTACCTGACGCAGTTCTTCGATTCGGCCTCGACGGTCGCCACGCCGACGGCGGTGACCAACTTCTCGCATTGCAACGCGGCCGATGCCGAGATCCGCAAGGCCCGCACCGAGCCGGATCCGGAGCGGCAGAAGGCTTTATGGAAGGAAGCGCAGGTGAAGATCATCGAGCAGGTCTGCGCCGTGCCGCTCTCGGAAGGCTTGCAGGTCTGGGCGCACAAGAAGTCGGTCGATTACGGCTACGACTTCAAGGGGGCGATCCATCTCGGTCCGGTGATCACCGAAGCGACGGACAAGAAATAGGGCGAATTTCCCCCTCTCCTGTATGGGAAAGGGGGTAGGGGGTGAGGGTGACACGCTTCAGGATCAAGCGCTGCACGCCGTACCGGCAGCGTGACGACTGAGCTTTACACCGCACCGTAGCACCCTCACCCCCGACCCCTCTCCCACACGGGAGAGGGGAGCCGAGCCACACCAACCCCCGGCCCGCCCATGCTCCAGTTCATCCTCAAGCGCCTCCTCCTGGCGGTCCCGACGCTGGTGGCCGTGCTGACCGTGGTGTTCGTGCTCGTGCGGGTGGTCCCGGGCGATCCGACCATCGTGATCCTGGGCGACCAGGCGAGCGAATCCGCCCGGGCCGACCTGCGGGGCAAGCTCGGCCTCGATAAACCCATCGTGGTCCAGTACCTCGCCTTCATGGGCCAGATCGCCACCGGCGATATCGGCCGCTCGCTCACCACCAACCGGCCGGTGCTGGAGGACGTCGCCCACGTCCTGCCCTACACGATCGAACTGACCCTGGCGGCGGTCGCCATCGGCGTCGGGGTCGGCGTCCCTCTCGGCGTCATGGCGGCGCGGCGGCGCGACGGCGTCGCCGACTGGCTCGCCCGCATCGTGTCGCTTGCCGGCGTGTCCTTCCCGGCCTTCGTCTCGGGCATCCTGCTGCTGATCGCCTTCGCGGTGCAGTTGCGCTGGTTCCCGGTGATCTCGACCCCGCGCACCGGCGGCCTCCTCGACCGGCTCGGCGCCCTGGTGCTGCCGGCGCTCAATCTCGGCCTGCTGATGGTCGCCTACGTCACCCGGGTCACCCGCTCGGGCATGCTGAAGGCGCTCGGCGAAGATTACGTCCGCACTGCCCGCGCCAAGGGGATGCCGGCGCGGGTCGTGGTCTGGCGCCACGCGCTGCGCAACGTGCTGGTGCCGGTCGTCACCGTGGTCGGGCTCTATCTCGGGGTGCTGATCGGCAACGCGGTGCTGACCGAGATCGTGTTCAACCGCCCCGGCCTGGGCAAGCTGATCGTGACCGCGCTCACCCAGCGCGACTACAGCCTGCTCCAGGGCCTGATGGTCGTCTCCGCCTTCGCCATCGTGGTCGCCAACGTGCTCACCGACATCGCCTACGGCCTCGTCGATCCGCGGGTCTCGGCCCAGTGAGCGCGGCTGCCGCCTCCGCCGCCCCGAGCGCCTGGCGCCGGGCCACCCGCTCGCCGGGCCTGATGATCGGCGCCGTGACGGTGATCGCCGTCGTGGCCCTGGCGCTCCTCGCGCCCTGGATCGCCCCCTACGATCCCAACGACCAGGACCCGGTCGCCGCCCTGATGGGCCCCTCCGCCGAGCACTGGTTCGGCACCGACTTCTTCGGCCGCGACGTGCTCTCGCGGGTGATCTGGGGCGCCCGGATCTCGCTCTCGGTCGGCTTCGTCGCCACCGTCATCGGCGTCGTCGTCGGTACGGCGATCGGGGTGGTGGCCGGCTATTTCGGCGGCTGGACCGACCGGCTCATCACCGCGGCGACCGACGTGCTGCTCAGCTTCCCGCAGCTCATCATGGGGCTGATGCTGGTGGCTGTGCTGGGGCCGAGCCTCGGCAACCTGATCCTCGCCATCGCGATCACGGCGGTGCCGGCCTTCATCCGCATCGCCCGCGGCTCGACGCTCGCCATGCGCCAGCGCGACTTCGTCGATGCCTGCCGGGCGCTCGGCTACTCCGACATCCGCATCATGTTCGGCCACATCCTGCCCAACATCCTCGACGAGGTGGTGGTCCTGGCCTCGCTCTGGCTCGCCACCGCGATCCGCACCGAATCGACCCTCGCCTTCATCGGGCTGGGCGTGCCGCCGCCGACCGCCACCTGGGGCAGCATCGTGCGCGAGGGCTTCGACAATTTGCTCGACGCGCCCTGGCTGTCGATCTTCCCGAGCCTCGCCATTCTCGCGGTGATGATCGGCCTCAACCTGATCGGCGACGGCCTGCGCGACGCCACCGACCCGCGGGGGGCCCCATGAAAACCCCTTCGATGACGCCGATGGACCTGTTGCGGGTGGATGGCCTGACCACCCAGATCCGCGTCGGCGCCACCTGGTACGATGCGGTCCGCGAGGTGTCGTTCTCGGTCTCCGGCGGGGAGACCCTGGCCCTCGTCGGCGAATCGGGCTGCGGCAAGAGTCTCACGGCCCTCTCGGTGATGGGGCTGCTGGCGCCGAAGGTCGGCCGCGTCGCGGCCGGCTCGATCGTGGTCGACGGCACCGACATGCGGGCGGCCAGCGAGACTCAGCGCGAGGCGATGCGCGGCAACCGCCTGGCGATGATCTTTCAGGAGCCGATGACCTCGCTCAACCCGGTCCTGACGATCGGCTTCCAGATCGCCGAGGCGTTGCGGCGCCATCGCGGCCTGTCGAAGGCGGCAGCCCGCGAGAAGGCGATCGCGCTCCTGGAGCGGGTGCGGGTGCCCTCGGCGGCGGAGCGGATCGACGCCTACCCCCACCACTTCTCCGGCGGGATGCGCCAGCGGGTGATGATCGCGATGGCGCTGGCTTGCTCGCCCCGCGTGCTGATCGCCGACGAGCCGACCACGGCCCTCGACGTCACCATCCAGGCGCAGGTGCTGGCGCTGCTCGCCGAGATCCAGCGCCGCGAGGGGCTAGCGGTGCTGCTCATCACCCACAATCTCGGCGTCGTCGCCTCGGTCGCCAACCGGGTGATGGTGATGTATGGCGGCGACGTGGTCGAGAGCGCGCCGGTGCGCACCTTCTTCGCCCGGCCGACCCATCCCTATGCCGAGGGCCTGCTCAAGGCGATGCCGCGGGTCGACCGGGTGCAGGACCTGGCGGCGATCCCCGGCACGGTGCCGACCCTGCCGGAGATGCCGGAGGGCTGCCGCTTCCAGGGCCGCTGCCCCCTGGCGGAGGCGCGCTGTCGCGAGCGGCCGCCCTTGGTGCCGCTGAAAGGGACGCCGGACCACGCGGTGCGCTGCTGGGTGAGGGCCGCATGAGCATGACACCGCCTCGGCCGCTGCTCGCAGTCGACAACCTCTCCAAGACCTTCACCATCCGGCGCGGCTTCCCGATCGCGAAGACCAGCCTGGTGCGCGCCCTCGACGGTGTGTCGTTCGCCGTCCAGCGCGGCGAGGCGCTCGGCATCGTCGGGGAGTCGGGCTGCGGCAAGTCCACCACCGCCCGGGTGGCGCTGCGGCTCACCGAGGCCGATGGCGGCAGCGTGCGGTTCGACGGACAGGACTTGCTCGCCGCACCCGCCAGCGCGATGCGGCGCCTGCGGCGGCGGATGCAGATCGTGTTTCAGGACCCCGCCTCCTCCCTCGATCCGCGCCAGCGCATCGGCGAGGCACTGGCGGAGCCCCTGCGGGTCCACGGCCTTGGCCGCGGGGCCGAGCTGAAGGATCGGGTCGCCGGGCTCCTCGCCGAGGTCGGGCTGCCGGCGACCGCCGCGTCCCGCTTCCCGCACGAATTCTCCGGCGGCCAGCGCCAGCGCATCGGCATCGCCCGGGCGCTGGCCCTCGGGCCCGACCTGATCTTCGCGGACGAGCCGGTCTCCGCCCTCGACGTCTCGGTCCAGGCGCAGATCCTGCGACTGCTCGACTCGCTGCGGCAGGCCCGTACCCTCGCCTTCGTGTTCATCTCGCACGATCTCGGCGTGGTCCGGCATTTCTGCCAGCGGGTGACCGTGATGTATCTCGGCCGGGTGGTGGAGACGGGCCCGGTCGGCCCGCTCTTCGGAGAGCCGCTGCACCCCTATACCCAGCTTCTCAAGGCATCCTCCCCGGTGCCGGATCCGGAACAGCCGGTGGCGATGAGCTTCCAGGAGGGCGAGCCGCCCTCACCCCTCACGCCGCCGCCGGGCTGCCATTTCCATCCCCGCTGCCCGCGCGCCTTCGACCGCTGCCGCGCCGAGGCCCCGGCCTTGCGGGAGGCGGCACCGGGCCGCGCGGTGGCCTGCCATCTCTATGGCGAGCCGTGACGGACCGGTGCGACAGCGCCTCGGTAGACGACCGCCTCCGCCGAGACATGTCGGCGCTATCCCCAACGGCCCGGATTGCACTAGCTTCCCGGGCGGCGACGAAGCGCCTTGCACAAGAGGATGAAGGCCGATGAGGACGATGGGGGTGCTGGCGGTCATCGGATTGGGCCTGATCGGTGCGGTGGGAACCGCCTCGGCCCAATCCTGGGGCCCCGATTACGGCTACCGTGACCGCGACCGCGACTATCGCAGCCGCGACGGCGACTACCGCGACCCGCGGGATCGCGGCTACCGGGACAGCCGTGACGATTACGGACGGCGCGACGATTATCGCAGCCGCGACCGGGATTACGGCTCGCGGGACCGCGGGTCGCGGGACAGCGGCGTCGCCTTCAACGAGCGCGAGTACCTGCGCTGCAATCCGGACGTGGCCCGCGCCGTGATGGCCGGCAAGATGGAGTCGGGCCGGAAGCACTTCCAGGTCCACGGCTTCCGCGAGGGCCGCAAGCTCTCCTGCTGACTCTCCTGCTGAGCGGGACAGTGCCACCGGGGCTGGCGTCCCGGTGGCACGGCGCCGCTCGCTGTCCAACCGTCCATCCCGCGCCGAAATTTTTCCACCATCCTGCCCGGACCTCCGGCAGAGGCCATGCGTTCCGCCTGCGATCGAGGTTCGACGAACCGTCGATCGGGTCAATTGACGTCCAGTCAAGGCAGGCGCGCGTATGGCGAACAAGCAGAAGACATTGCAGGACGCGTTCCATGAGACGCTCAAGGACGTGTACTATGCCGAGAAGCAATCGGTTCGCGCCCTGAAGAAGGCGGCCAAGTCGGCGCAGCACGAGGAGTTGCGGCAGGCGTTCGAGACTCATGCCGAGGAGAGTGCGACCCAGGTCGAGCGGATCCAGCAGGTCTTCGAGATCATCGGCAAGCCCGCCCGCAGCAAGACCTGCGAGGCGATGCAGGGGCTGACGAGCGAGATGGAGGAGGATCTGGAGGATTTCGGCGACGGTCCGGCCGCGGATGCGGTGCTGGCCGCCGCGGCCCAGGCGCTCGAACACTACGAGATCGCCCGCTACGGCACGCTGAAGACCTGGGCGCTCCAGCTCGGCCACGAGGACGCCGCCAAGCTCTTCGACGAGACGCTTCAGGAAGAGAAGAAGGCCGACCAACTGCTGACCGAACTCGCCGAGCGCCTTAACGTCGAGGGCGTGGAGGGCGAGGAAGCCCCCGCCGGGACATCCACGTCACAGGCGTCGAAGTCCGAGAAGTCGAAGCCCGGCAAGGCAGCCTGATACCAACGGTCGAAAGAAAACGACCCTTGGTTCCGTTCTCCAGTTTTCGCTCAGCCTTTGGCTGAGTATCGAAAATTTGAGATGGTTCATCGGCCCGATGCGTCAGCATCTTGGGCCGATGGTATGAGCCGCCGGCTCCGCGGGCGGCCTCTCCCGCGGTCCTGCATCTGTCCCTGACCTGATCGCAGGTCGGTCCTGGCAGAGCGACGAAAACGGCGCCCGGCCGCGAGGCCGGGCGCCGCATGTCGCGAGTGCGAGAACCGTCGCCGTCAGGCGGCGGCCGACTTGCGCAGCGGCTCCAGGGCCGCGAACATCCGGGCCGGGGTCGCCGGCATGTCCATGTCGCGCAGGCCGACGCTACGGTCGAGGGCGTCAACCACCGCGTTCATCACCGCCGGGCAGGAGCCGATGCTGCCCGCCTCGCCCGCGCCCTTGATGCCCATCGGGTTGGTGGTCGAGGGCACGTTCTTCGTCTCGAAGTGGAAGAACGGCACGTCCCCGGCCCGCGGCATCGCGTAGTCCATGAAGCTCGCGGTCAGGAGCTGGCCGTCGCCATCATAGACCGTGCGCTCGTGGAGCGCCTGGCCGATGCCCTGCGCCACCCCGCCATGGACCTGGCCGGCGAGCAGCAGCGGATTCACCACAATGCCGAAATCGTCGCAGACGGTGTAGCGCACGATCGTGGTGATGCCGGTGTCGGGATCGATCTCGACCTCGGCGACATGGGTGCCGTTGGGGTAGGTGGCGCTCGGCGGCACGAAGTCGCCCTGGCCGGTCCGCATCGCCTCGGTGGCCTTCGGCAGGGCCGCCAGGGCCGCAAAGTCGATCGACCGGTCGGTGCCGGCGACGCGCACCGCGCCCTCGGCGATCTCGAGATCCTGGATGCCGGCTTCCAGCTCCTCGGAGGCGAGTTCCTTGAGCTTGCCGGCGAGGTTCTTCGAGGCGGCGCCGACCGAGATGCCGCCGACGGGAATCGAGCGCGAGCCGCCGGTGCCGGCGCCGGTCGCGACCTTGTCGGTGTCGCCCTGGACCACCCTGATCCGCTCCAGCGGCAGGTCGAGATGCTCGGCGGCGAACTGGGCATAGGCCGTGGCATGGCCCTGCCCGTTCGACTGCGTGCCGACATAGACGGTCGCGCCGCCATCCTGGTCGAGGGTGATCTTGACGTCCTCGCCCTCGCCCCAAGCGGTGCATTCGATGTAGGTGGCGAGCCCGATACCGCGCACGAGCCCCTTGGTGCGCGATTCCGCGGCGCGGGCCTCGAAGCCGGTCCAGTCGGCCGCCTCGATGGCGCGGCCCATATGGGCGGCAAAGTCGCCGGTGTCGTAGGTGCGGTCGCCGATCGGCGTCGTATAGGGCATCGCGCTCGGCGGGATGACGTTGCGCCGGCGGATCTCGGCCGGCGACATCCCGGTCTCCCGCGCCGCCCGGTCGACCAGGCGCTCGATCAGATAGGCCGCCTCCGGCCGCCCGGCGCCGCGATAGGCATCGACCGGCACGGTGTTGGTGTAGACGCCCCGCACCCGCACGTGGATCGCCGGGGTCTTGTAGACGCCGGTCAGCATCGTGGCGCCGAGATACGGGATGTAGGGCCCGTATTGCGACAGGTAGGCGCCGAGATCGCCGATCACGTCGAAGCGCATGGCGAGGAAGGTGCCGTCGGCATCGAGCGCGACCTCCCCGACCGAGAGGTTGTCGCGCCCCTGCGCGCAGGCGACGAAATGCTCGGCCCTTTCGGACACCCACTTCACCGGCCGGTGAAGGCGGCGCGCGGCCTCGGCCGCCAGGGGATATTCGCGGTAGGTGAAGGTCTTGGTGCCGAAGCCGCCGCCGACATCGCCGGTGACGACGCGGATCTGCTCCTTCCCGACCCCGAGGACGCCCATCAGGGTCTTGCGGAGGCCGTGCACGCCCTGGCTCGGGATGGTGAGGGTGAAGCGGTTCGTGCCCGCATCGTACTCGGCGACGACGCTGCGGGTCTCCATGTAGTTGGTGACGAGGCGCTGGTTCTCGACCTCGATCCGGACCACCTTGGCGGCGGTGGCGAAAGCGGCGTCGACGGCCGCCTTGTCGCCCATGGTCGAGTCGAACGAGACGTTGTCGGGCTGCTCCTCCCACACCGCGGAGGCGCCGCCCGCAACCGCGGCGCGGATGCCGACGACGGCCGGGAGAACCTGGTAGTCGATGCCGATCGCCTCGACGGCGTCGCGGGCCTGGGCGACGGTGTCGGCGACCACGAAGGCGACGGCGTCGCCGATATGCTTGACGGTGCCCTTGGCCAGCAGCGGGATGTGGGCGACGTGGTTCTGGCTGCCGTCGCCGTTCGGCAGCGGCGCCTGGCACTTGATGTCGGTGAGGCCGGCGACGTCCTCGGCGGTGAGCACGAGATGCACGCCGGGCATCGCCCGGGCGGCGTCGAGATCGGTGATCGTGAAGGTCGCATGGGCATGCGGGCTGCGCAGCAGCGCCGCGTGCAGGCAGCCCTCGGGGGCGTGGTCGTCGCCGTAATGGCCGGCCCCGGTGATCAGCCGGCGATCCTCGACCCGGCGCAACGGCTGGCCGAGACCGAACTTGGTCACTGTCATGTGAACCTCGCAATACGATGCGGAATGGGAGGCGTGAACGGGCGCGCGGCGTGCAGGCCGGCGGGCCTGGCCCGGGATCGGAGCACGCGGTCCCGCAGGATCGAGGGGATGCGACGGCGGACGGTGACCGGTCCCGCCTGTGCGGGAATGCGGAACGGGCGCGGTCGGGCTCCGGCCATGGGTGTCACCATGGGTCCTGCCATGCGGCGTTCATCCTCCGATCGGACCGGCCGAGCGTGCGACTCGATCCTTATCGGGGCGACCGTAGCACGTCGGATCGGAGGCGTCTGCGGCGGCGCTGACGCGGCTGCATGTCCGGCCGAGCGGCCCGGGGACCGAACCGACGTCACGCCCCCACCGGCCGCCGGAGGCCGCGCCGCGTGACCTTGCGCAGGATGCGCGAGACCTGCTCGGCGGAATAGGGCTTCTGAAGGAGATCGAACCCGGCCGAGCTTTCCTCGGCGAGAACGTGGCTGTAGCCGGAGGCGAGCACCACCGGCAGGTCGGGAAAGCGGCGGGCGAGGTGGCGGGCGAGCGCGATGCCGCCCATGCCCGGCATCACCACGTCCGAGAACACCACGTCGAAGCCGGCGCCGTCCGGCCCGAGCTTCTCCAGCGCATCCTCGGCATTCACCGCCCAGGTGGTGGCGTAGCCGAGGTCTTCCAGGATCTGGGTCGCGAAGCGCCCGACCTCCAGGTTGTCCTCGACCACCAGCACCCGCTGGCCCACGCCGCCGGGATCGACCTGGCCCGGATCTCCCGGCGCCGCGTCCCCCGCGGCGAACTCGGCCTCCACTTCGGGCAGGTAGAGCGTGAAGGTCGTGCCCTGGCCCGGCACGCTCTCGACGGCGACGTCGCCGCCCGACTGCTTGGCGAAGCCGAAGACCTGGCTCAGGCCGAGCCCCGTGCCCCGCCCGACCTCCTTGGTGGTGAAGAACGGCTCGAACACCCGCGCCAGCAGATCGGACGGGATGCCGGTGCCGGTATCGTGCAGCGAGACCGCCGCGAACGGCCCCACCGCCCCGGCATGGCCCCGGATCGGCGGCAGGTCGACGCCGCAGGCGAGCGCCAGGGTGAGCGTGCCGGCGCCCTCCATGGCGTCGCGGGCATTCACCGCCATGTTGACGAGGGCGGTCTCGAACTGGCTCGCATCCACCCGCACGAAGCAGGGGTGGTCCGGAACCTGCGTGGCGACGGTGATCCGGGCCCCCGTCACGGTGTCGATGAGTTCGGCCACCACGCGCAGGCGGGCACCGACATCGAGGGTCTCGGGCTTCAAAGCCTGGCGCCGGGCGAAGGCGAGGAGCTGGGAGGTGAGCTTGGCGGCCCGGTCCACCGTCTCGGAGACCGCCGTGAGGTAGCGGCTGCGCCGCGCCTCGGGCAGGTCCGGCCGCCGCAGGAAATCGACCGAGGAGCGGATGATGGTGAGCAGGTTGTTGAAGTCGTGGGCGACGCCGCCGGTGAGCTGGCCGACCGCCTCCAGCTTCTGCGACTGGCGCAGCGCCTCCTCGGCCTGGGCCAGGGCCGCGGCCTGGACCTTCTCGGCCGTCACGTCGCGGCCGCTGGCGAAGACGAGGCCGCCCTCGACCGAGGTGTGCCAGGAGAGCCAGCGCGGCGTCCCGTCCCGGTGGGTGTAGCGGTTCTCGAAATTGGTGAGGTGGCGGGCCGCCAAGGCCGATTCGAGTGCGGCGGAGGTGGCCTCGGCATCCTCCGGCCAGAGGAAGTCGAGGAAGCTGCGCCCCACCACCTCGGCCGGCCTGTGGCCGAGGATCGCCTCCCAGGCCGGATTGACGGCGCGGAAGATGCCGTCGGCCCCGATCACCACCAGGAGGTCGCGGGAATTGCGCCAGACCCGGTCGTGCTCGGTGGTGCGCGCCGCGACCCGCTGCTCCAGGGTTTCGTTGAGCCGCACCAGCTCGGCCATCATCCGCTTCTGGTCGTCGATGTCGGTGGTGGTGCCGACCCAGCGGGTGATCGCGCCCTCGTCCGACAGGACCGGCTGCGCCCGGGCCAGGAACCAGCGATAGGTCCCGTCGGCGCGCCGCAGGCGGTACTCGCACTGGTAGTCGGCGTGGCCTGCCAGCGCGGCGTGCCATTCGGCGGTCACGCGGTCCCGGTCGTCGGGATGGATGAGCGCCCGCCAGCCCTCGGTGTCGAGGACACCCGGCAGGACACCCGTATAGGCGTAGGTCCGCTCGTTGAACCAGACGGTGCGCCCCTCCGGGTCGGTGGACCAGACGAGGTTGGGCAGCACCTGCGACAGGACGCGGAACTGCTCCTCGCTCCCGCGGAGCGCCGCCTCGGCCTGCTTGCGGGGTGTCACGTCGATGGCGGTGCCGACCACCCGGGTACAGGCCCCATTCTCGAACAGGCCGCGGCCCTTGGCCGCGACCCAGCGGACCTGCCCGTCCTCCTTGCCGACCGTGCGGTATTCGACGTCGTAGACGGCGCGGCGACCGGGATCGGTGGCCGCCGCATAGGCGGCGACGGTGGCCTCCCGGTCGTCCGGATGGATCCCGGCATAGAAGTCGGCCATGGAGACCGGCACCTCGGGCGAGATGCCGAACATCGTCTTGACGCGCGCCGGCCAGAACAGGGTGTCGCCGACCACGTCGACGTCCCAGAGCCCGATCTCGGCGGCCTCGGTGGCAAGCCGCAGCCTCGCCTCGCTGGTGCGCAGCTGGGCTTCCGCCTCGCGCAGTCCCGTCTCGGCGACGACGCGCCCGGTGGTCTCGGTGCAGGCGCAGAACATGCCGACGACCCGGCCGTCCTCGTCCCGCAACGCCGAGTAGGAGAAGGTGAACCAAGTCCGCTCGTCATAGCCGTGCCGGCGGAGCACGAGCGGCATGTCCTCCGACCAGGTCGGCTCGCCGGAGAGCGCCCGCTCGATGAGCGGCGCGATGTCCGGCCAGATCTCCGACCAGATGTCGCGGAAGCGTCCGCCGAGGGCCGAGGGATGCTTGTCGCCGAGGATCTCCGCATAGGCATCGTTGTAGAGGAAGCGGAGTTCGGGCCCGAACGCCACGAACATCGGGAAGCGCGAGCCGAGCAGCAGGCTCACGGTCGCACCCAGGCCGGCCGGCCAGGTCTCCGGCGGCCCGAGGGCCGAGCCCGACCAGTCATGGGCGCGCATCATCGCGCCCATCCGTCCACCTCCGGCGAGAAAGGGCGGGATTGCGGGGGCGAGAATCTCGGGCATGCGGTGGGGATGAACTCGTTCACGCATCTGGCAAACCTGAGAGGCGCACGGCGTCCGTCAAGGGCTTTGCCCTTTGTCGCAGAGGTTACGGGACTGACCCCGCCGGTCTCTCTCCGGATCAAATACGGTCATCCACCGTTCTCCGACCACGATTTGCGCCCGCGACGACGGAGACGGTTTCATGAACGGAGCACCCGACGGCTCGATCGTCCGGCGCGATGCGCCGCGGCCCGATCTTCTGGCCTTCGAGATCAAGGACCGGATCACGAAGCCGGACATCGCGTGGATGTCGTCCCTCGTCGACGAGGCCATGCGAATGCACGGGACGATCGACATGCTTCTCGTCATGTCGAACTACGAGGGCTCGGATCTGGGCGCGCGGTTCGACGGCTATGCGACCGGGGTGATGGCCCGTTCGGTCGCCCATATCCGGAACTACGTCGTCGTCGGCGCGCCGGCCTTCGCCCGGGCGATGATCACGCTGTCGGGGACGGTCCTGCCGGTCGAGACCCGAACCTTCGACCTGTCGGACGAGGCGGCGGCCTGGGCCTTCCTGGCGGAAGCCGGCCCGGCCAAGGGCTGACCGTTTCGGGGCTCGCGGCGTCCGCGCCACGGCCGAGCCTCGCCGCGAGGCGGCCGGGCGTCGGCGCCCTGCGGCCCATCGAGGGCATTTTATGCCGCCAGGCCCAGGACGGGAGCGGAATGTTCTGGCATTCGCCCCGCTCGCTCGATTGCGACTTGCCGCAGAAGCGGCGAAACTCGACGCCGTCGATGATGACGAACCAGATAGCGGCCCATGAAACTCGACAGGATCGACCTCAAGATTCTTTCTGAATTGCAGAAGAACGGCCGCATCACCAACGTCGAACTCGCCGAACGGGTCAATCTGTCGCCGAGCCCATGCCTCATGCGGGTGAAAAAGCTCCAGACGGAAGGCTATATCGCAAATTATTCTGCACAGATCAATTTGTCGAAATTAGGCCAGGCCCTGACCGTCTTCACCGAGGTGACGCTCAAGAACCACCGGCAGGCGGATTTCGCCCGGTTCCTGGCCGCCGTCGAGAAGATCGAGTCGGTCATGGAATGCCACCTCATTTCCGGCGGCTACGATTATCTGCTCAAGTTCGTGACCGTCGACGTGATCGAGTACCAGACGACGATGGAGCGCTTGCTGGACTTGGATGTCGGCATCGAGCAGTATTTCAGCTACGTCGTGCTGAAATCGCCGATCGTGCGGTCGTACCTGCCCCTCGACACGATGTTCCGGCTTTAGGAAGCTCCGATCCCCGCAGGGCTGGCCGGGAAACATGAAGCGCGGCTCCCGCCGGAGGCCGCGCCAGCATCAGCGCTGCGCGAAGGCCCGGGTCAGTTCCGGATCCTGCGCCAGGCCGTCGAGCCAGCCGGTGCGCAGCTGGGGCACGGACGAGAACAGCAGCCGCGAATAGGGTTGGGTCGGCTGTCCGTCATTCACGTCGGGGCGCAGCTGCTCGACCTTCGCGCCCTTGTACATCACCACCACCTCGTCGCAGATCGCCCGCACGGTCTCGATGTCGTGGCTGATGAACAGGTAGGACAGCGACAGCTCGCGCTGCAACTCCTTCAGGAGATCGATGATCGCGGCGGCCACCACCGTGTCGAGCGCCGAGGTGATCTCGTCGCACAGGATCAGCTTGGCATCGGCCGCCAGGGCGCGGGCGAGGTTGATGCGCTGCTTCTGGCCGCCCGAGAGTTCGCCGGGGCGGCGATGGCGCAACGCCCGGGGCAGCCGCACCATGTCGAGCAACTGGTCGACCCGCGCCTCGCGCGCCCGCCCGCCCATGCCGTGGTAGAAGGCGAGCGGCCTGCCCAAGATCTCGCTGATCGACTGGCGGGGATTGAGCGCGGTGTCGGCGGACTGAAACACGATCTGGAGGTCGCGCAGGTCCTCGCGACGGCGCTGGCGGAAATCCGGCGCCAGGGTCCGGCCGTCGAGCACGATCTCGCCCCGGGCCGCCGGCAGGATCCCGGCGATGACCCGGGCGAGGGTGGACTTGCCGCAGCCCGATTCGCCGACGATGCCGAGGTTGCGCCCGCGGGCGAGCGAGAGGCTGACATCCTTGAGGATGCGGATCGGCGGGAGGCCCTCCGCGTCGGCCTTGCCGTAGCCGGCCACGATCCCGCGGACCTCGAGGAGCGGGGCGTCGTCCTGGTCGATGCGGGGCGGACGCGGGGCCGCGCCCGGCCGGAACGCCGCCAGGAGCTGGCGGGTATAGGCATGCTGCGGGCGCTCCAGGATATCCGCCGTGCGCCCCTCCTCCTGGATCTCGCCGTGGCGCAGCACGATGATCCGATCGGCGATCTGCGCCACCACCGCGAGATCATGCGAGACATAGACGCCCGCGATGCCGCCCTGGCGCATCACCGACTTGAAGGCGCGCAGCACCTCGACCTGGGTGGTGACGTCGAGAGCGGTGGTCGGCTCGTCGAAGATCACCAGCTTGGGATTGCCGATCAGCGCCATGGCGGCGGAGAGGCGCTGGAGCTGGCCGCCTGAGACCTGGTGGGGATAACGGTCGCCGATCGTGTCGGGATTGGGGAGCGCCAGTGCCCGGAACAGTCCGACCGCCCTGGTGCGCGCCTCCGCCACCGGCATCGAGCCGTGGATCTGCACGACCTCGACCACCTGGTCCATGATCGTGTGGGCCGGATTGAAGGCGGCGGCCGCGCTCTGGGGCACGTAGGAGACGAGGGAACCGCGCATCGTCGCCCGCCGGCTCTCGGGCAGCGCCCCCATCTCGACGCCGTCGAGGGTGACGGTGCCGCCGGTGACCCGGCAGCCGGGACGGGTATAGCCCATCAGGTCGAGGGCGATCGTGGTCTTGCCCGAGCCGCTCTCGCCGATCAGGGCGACGATCTCGCCCTCGTCGATGTCGAACGACACGCCGCGGATGATCTCGACGATCCGGCCGGCATCGGTGCGCGCCTCGATTCGTAGGTCGCGGACTTCGACGAGGCGGGTCATGCGGCGCTCCGGTCGCGGATCTTCTGGGGCAGGTTGTCGATCAGGAGGTTCACGCTGATCGTCAGGCTCGCGATGGCGATGAGCGGGAAGATCACCGCCGGGGCGGCGAGGGACAGGCCGCCGATATTCTCCTTCACCAGCGCCCCCCAATCGGCGTTCGGCGGCTGCACCCCTAACCCCAGGAAGGACATGCTGGAGAGGAGCAGCACGATGAAGACGAAGCGCAGGCCGAGATCGGCCAGGACCGGGCCGATGATGCCCGGCAGGATCTCGGCGCGGATGAGGTGGCCGAGGCGCTCGCCGCGCACCCGCGCCACGGTGACGTAGTCCATGGCGTTGACGTTGACGGCGAGCGCCCGGGCGAAGCGGTAGGAGCCGGGTGTGTAGATCACCGCCAGCGTCAGGATCAGGACCGGCATCGAGGAGCCGACCGCCGCCACCAGCACCAGCGCCATGATCTTGCTCGGGATCGAGATCAGCGCGTCGAGGAAGCGGCTCAGCGCCGCGTCGAAGAACCCGCCGATCACCGCCGCCGCCATGCCGAGAGTGACGCCGCAAAAGCAGGCGATCGCCACGGAGGCCAGCGAGATCCCCACCGTGTAGCGGGCGCCGAACAGGATGCGCGAGAGCACGTCGCGACCGAGATAGTCGGTTCCCATCGGGTAGGCGGCCGACATCGGCTGGAAGAAATCGAAATCGACGATCTCGCCGACCGGATGGGGAGCGATCAAGGGCGCGATCACCGCGACGACCGCCCAGGCCAGGATCACCAGGAAGGCGACCGCGCCGACCGGGCTGATCCGGTAGCCGATGCGCCAGCGGCGCGGGGCTTCCGTGCTGGACAAAGAGACGCTCATGCGTGGCGCAGCCTCGGATTGGAGACGATGGTGACGATGTCGGCGATGGTGATCAGCAGGAGATAGGCGAGGCAGAAGATCATCGCGCAGCCCTGGATCAGCGGCAGGTCGCGGGTCGACACCGCGTCGAGCATCAGCTTGGCGATGCCCGGGTAGTTGAAGATCGTCTCGACGATGATGACGCCGCCGAGGAGGTAGGACAGGGACAAAGCCACCGCGTTGACGATCGGCCCGAGCGCGTTCGGCAGAGCGTGGCGCAGCACCATGCGCCGGCGGGAAGCCCCCTTCAGCAGCGCCATCTCGACGTAAGGAGCGTTCAAGGTCTCGATCACCGCGGCGCGGCTCATGCGGATCATCTGCGCCGAGATGACGAAGCTCAGCGTGATCACCGGCATGGCGAAGGCTTTGAGCAGCCCACTGATCGTCGTCACGTCACCGGTCATCGACAGGGCCGGCAGCCAGCCGAGAGTGACCGCGAAGACGATCACCGCGAGCGTCGCCACCAGGAACTCGGGCACCGAGATTACCGCGATGGTGAAGACCGCGATCATCCGGTCGACGAGCGTGCCGCGCAGGATCGCCGCGGTGACGCCGAGGGTCAGGGCGACCGGGACCGAGATCGCCGCCGTCACAGCCGCGAGCTTCAGCGAGTTGCCCAAGCGATTGCCGATCAGCTCGGCGACCGGGATGTTGTTGACATAAGAAACGCCGAGATCGCCCGTCGCGAGGTTCTTCAGCCAGAGCAGGAACCGCAGGGCGGCCGGCTGGTCGAGATGCATCGCGGTCCGCAGCCCCTTCACCGCCTCAGGCGTCGCCGCCTGGCCGAGCAGGATCTGCACCACATCCCCCGGCAGAAGGGCGGTCGCGAAGAAGATGACGACGGCGACGATCAACAGCGTCACCAGGGCGACCACCAAGCGTCCCGCGACCATGCGGAGGATGAGAGAATTCATGGACGATCCATGCACGTGACGGCGGGAACGGGAGCGGCCCCCGGGGAACGCCGCATCGGCGTCAGCCCCCGGGGCCGCGGGCGACGTCGCTCAGGCGCCAAACCAGGTGTATTCCGGCAGGGTGTAGCCCATCATGCCGCCGAGCGGGTTCGCCACCAGGCCCTTGAGCTTGGGCGACACGCCGTCGAGGTTCGACTGGAAGACCGGGATGACGGTACCGGCCTCGTTGGCGACCATGGCCTGCATCTCGCCGTAGATCTGCTTGCGTTTCGACAGGTCGAGGAGGCCGCGGGCCTCGAGCAGCATCGCGTCGAACTTCGGCGACTTGTAGCGGCTCTCGTTCCACGGCGCGTTCGACTGGTAGAATAGCGAGAACATGATATCCGGCGTCGGCCGGGCATTGATGTTGCCGGCGTGAAACGCCTCCTTGAGCCAGTAGTTCGACCAGTAGCCGTCCGCCGGCACGCGGTCGATCACCAGGTTCAGGCCGATCTTGCCGCCCGCCTGCTGGAGCACCGCGGCGTAGTCGGCCGAGCTGCTGGCGGCGTCCGACACGGTGACGCGGATCTCCGGGCCGAGGATGCCGGCTTTCTGGAACAGGGACTTGGCGCGCTCCGGATCGAACTCGCGCTGCTTCAGCTCGGCGTTGTAGTAGGGGCTCCAGGACGGGATCGGCTGGTCGTTGGCAATCTCGGCGAGACCGCGCAGGACCGACTTCTGGATCACCGGGCGGTTGACGAGGTACTTGAAGCCCTCGGCCACCCCGGCCTTGTCGCCCGGCGCCATGTCGAGCCGCAGGATGAAGTTGCCGTAGCTGCCGAGCTTGCTGATGAACGGCGCGATCGACGGGTTGCCCTCGATGACGCGCAGCGAGCGCGGGTTGAGGTTGGCGCCGACATGGATGTCTCCGGAGAGCACCGCGTTGAGACGCGCCGGCTCGTCGGCGATCGCGAAATACTCGAAGGTGTCGAAATAGGGACCCTTCTTGAAGTAGTTGTCGTTGCGCGCCATCACCGAGCGGACGCCCGGCTTGAACTCCTTGAGCACGAAGGCGCCGGTGCCGTTGCCCTTGGAGAAATCCGTCGTGCCGTCGGCCACGATCATGAAGTGGTGCAGGCCGAGGATGGTCGGCAGGTCGGCATTGGCCGCGGCGAGCGTGATCGTGACGGTCCGGTCGTCGGTGGCCGTGACCTCGGCGAACTGCTTGGCGAGGGTGGCAACCTTCGAGCCGGTGGCGGGATCGAGGTGGCGCTTCAGCGAGAAGACGACGTCCTTGGCCGTCAGGCTCTTGCCGTCGTGGAAGGTCACGCCCTTGCGCAGCGTGACGGTCCAGGTCTTGGCGTCGGTGCTCTCGACGCTCTCGGCGAGTTCCATCGTCACCAGGCCGGCGCCGTTGATGAAGGTCAGGCGGTTGTAGAGGGCGCAGCAGCGGGTGTAGTCGGTGGCATTGGAAGCCTTAGCCGGGTCGAGCGTGTCGGCGGTCGAGGCCGCGAAGCCGGCGATCTTGAGGTGGCCGCCCTTCACCGGCTCGGCGGCGAGCGCCGCGCCGGCGCGGCCGAGGATCGCGCCGCCGGCCGAGAGGGCGACGCCGCCCGCCAGCATCATGCGCAGCAATTCGCGCCGGTCGGCGCCGCGCCGGATGGCATTCTCCACCATCGCGTCGTCGCCGGGAGTCCAGTTGGCCATCGTGTCGCTCATCGCAAGCTCCTGGTGCGGCGGTGATCCGCCGACGACGCGGGGGTGAAGGAAACGGGTCGAGGCGGGCCGCATCCCGCGACGACGGTCGTGACGAGGACGCAGGCGGATCGGTCGTGAGAGCCCGGCCAGGGGCGACATCCGATCTCGCGGGCCGTCGAAGGCGAGCGGCCGCCCCGCGCCCTGGGCGGGAGGGCCGTCCGACGCCGTCGTCGGTCCGAGCGGCGGCGGGTGAAGGTCGGCGAATGGTGCACACAACACCGGTGCCATCCGATCCTGGCCGCCGCCTCCGCGACCCTTGCGGGAGATCGGGAACCGGTCCGGCTTTCGATGGAAGCAGTGTGTCGCATCCGCAACGCGATTTGCACCGAAACGACGGAAAGGGACGGCACAAAATTGCGAATCTACGGTTCCGGCAAAATTTGTGCGGCGCATCACCGCGTCGTCGCTTGGCAGTCCTGTTCAGGGTCGATCATGAGATGCGGCGCCTGAGGCATGTCTTCGCGCGCCCGCGGACGATGTCGTGCCCACATCCGGGTCGACGAGGAGCGATGCAACGGCGCGCATGACATACGCTCACCATCGCAATTGGACGAATGGCCTGCGCCTTTCGATGATCGTCCGTGTATCGGGAACGACGGGATTGCGGAAGGCGGCGGGTGAGGTGAGTTCGCGAGCCGCGCCACGGGCGTGCCACGGATCGTGATCCCTGCCGGTCGTGCCGGCGGCTCGCCCGGCCGCGAAACATTCTGCCGTGCCGGGCGCCATCGCGACGGGCCGCCGCCCGGAGACGAGAAAGGCGGCCTCCCGGCCGCCTTTCCCGCATTCCCGAACAACCGGCCCGCGTCAGGCCGCGATCACTCGTAGACGCAGACGTAGATCTTGCGCACCGTCTCGATCGTGCGCCAGATGCCGACGAAGCCGGGCTTCATCACGAAGCTGTCGCCGGCCCGGTAGGTCTTGGTCTCGCCGCCCGCCTCCTCGATCTCGACCAGGCCGGAGAGGATGTGGCAGAATTCGAAGGTGGTGCCCTTGATCGAGTGGGTCTCGCCCGGAGTGGCCTCCCAGATGCCGGTCTTGATCGTCTCGCCGCGGGACTCGTCCTGCGCCCAGGTCTTGAACTCGGGCGAGCCGGCGATCAGGCGCTCGGGCAGCGGCAGGCCAGGCTTCGGCGCGAATTGCGGGTCGGTGTCGATGGTGACCAGAAGGGACATCCCTGTTTCCTCGGCGTGAGAGCCCCGCGGGGCGAGACCGCCCGGTCGCGATGGGGCCGGTCGCGTCGCTGGGGGCGTGGAGGGCCGGAGAGGGCCGAAAAGCGTGCGGCACGTCGCCCCCTCCCCTTGAGCCTCCTCGACCCTAGCGACCAAAGCCGGGGGCTCCTGCCGTAATCCGGGAGGCTTCGGGCGAAAATTCCGAAAACCGCCCGATCTCCAGCGGAAATGTCGGCGCGGTCCGGCGCATCTTACGGTGAGCGGTGGCGCCCCGGAGAGGCGGTGCGGGCCTTGAACCCGGATCGCGCCCCGAGACGCCGGCCGAAAGGAGTTGATGTGGTGACGACGTCCCCCAACACGATGCGGCTGAAGTCCTACGAGCTCGCCACGCAGGACATCGCCTCCGTCGACGTGGAAGCGCTCCACGCCTTGTCCCTCGGCGTCGAGTGGCCGCATCGCCCGGGAGACTGGGACGCCTTCCGCTCCCTGGGGCACGGCATCGTCGCCCAGGACGAGATCGGGCGCGTCTTCGGATCGGCGATGTGGTTCCCCCACGGCGAGGAATGCGCGACCATCGGCATGGTCATCACGACACCGCGGGTGCAGGCCCAGGGCGGCGGGCGCTGGATGATGGACCGCATCCTCCAGCAATGCGGTGACCGCCGGCTGATCCTGAACTCGACCCGCGCCGCCTACCGCCTCTACGTTGCACTCGGCTTCGTGCCGCAGGCGACGGTCTCCCAGCATCAGGGCTATGCCACCCCCTGGGCCGCGCCCGTACTGGGGCCCGACCCCGCCGTCGAGGCGATCGCGCCCGCCGGGCTCGGCGAGGTCGCGGCCCTCGACGCCGCCGCGTTCGGCGCCGCCCGGCCCCGGCTGATGGCCCATCTTGCCGGCACGGCCGAGATCCGCGGCCTGCGCCGCGACGGGCGCCTCGTCGGCTACGGCATGCGCCGCGCCTTCGGGCGGGGCACCGTCATCGGTCCGGTCGTGGCGGAGAGCGAGGCGGACGCCGTCGCACTTGTGGCCTCGCTGCTGACCGGTCTCGACGGCCGGTTCGTCCGCCTCGATACGCGCCAGCCTCCTGGATTGCTGCGCTCCTTCCTGGAATCGGCGGGGCTGGCGCTGTTCGACACCACCAAGACCCTGACCCGCGGCGCGCCGCTCCCCGTGGTCGAACCCGGGCGTCCGGGCATCTACGGCTTGACGGCCCATGCCCTGAGCTGACGCCGCGACGATCCTGCCGATGGCGGCACCGTGCCTGCCCGCGACGCCGATGATCGGGAGCGCCCGAACGGCCCATGATCGCCATCGCCGAAGCGTGTTGCGGTTCGGCGACGGCGACGAACCCGACACGTCGATCCGAACCGGTCCCCACCTCGCGGGCCCGCCGGGATCGCCTGCGCCCGATGGGCGGGCCTCGCCCGTCCCGTCCTGCCACCCGCGCGAGACACCCTCCCGTCATGAATACCGCCCTCCTCCCGGACGTGTCGTCCGAGACCGATCCGGTCGCCCTGGTGCCGTTCACGGCGGCGCATCTGCCCGGCGCCCTGGCGTTGTCGCAGGAGATGGCCTGGCCCTACCGGATCGAGGATTGGGCCTTCGCCCTTCAGGTCGGCCGGGGCTTCGCCCTCGAGCGCGACGGGGCAGTGATCGGGACGGCGGCCCTGTTTCCCGATGACGGCACCCTCGCGACGATCGGCATGATCATCGTCGCGGGCGCGGCGCAGGGGCGGGGCTACGGCACCCGGCTGGTCGAGGCCTTGCTGGGCGCGGCCGGGCCACGCAGCCTCCTGCTCAACGCCACCGCGGAAGGGCGCGGACTCTACGAACGCTACGGCTTCACGCCGGTCGGGACCATCCGGCAGCACCAGGGCCCGTTCCGCCGCCATCCCGCCGCTCGGCCCGATGCGGGCATCCGGGCGCTGGGCCCGGCGGATCTCGCCGCCATCGCACGGCTCGACCGCGAGGCGACCGGGTTCGCGCGCCGCCCGATGCTGGACCGCCTCGTGGCGGCCGGCGACGGCTGCGTGCTCCTGCGGGACGGCGCGCCCGCCGGCTACGCGATCGCCCGCCCCTTCGGCCGCGGCCACGTGATCGGTCCGGTCGTCGCCGGCAGCCCCGACGAGGCGCACCGCCTGATCGGGGCGGCGCTCGCCCCGCTCGACGGCCGCTTCGTGCGGATCGATGCGCCGGAGGCGGCGCGGCTCTCGCCCTGGCTCGCCGAGATCGGCCTGCCGCCGGTCGGCGGCGCCCTCACCATGGTCCGCGGCGCCCTCCCCCCGACCGGGCCGGCGCGCCTCTTCGCCCTCGCCAACCAGTCCTTCAACTGATCCGCCCGCGGCGCCGACCGACGCCGCCTCGTCCGGATCTGGAATCACCCGGTGCCGCTATGAAGCTCACATCCTACTGGCTGGACACGTCGCCCGCCTTCGCGGGCAGCGCCAAGGGGCCCGTCGAGGGCACCTGCGACGTCGCGGTGATCGGCGGCGGCCTGACCGGCGCCTCGGCCGCCCTGGCGCTCGCCAAGAAGGGCGCCCGCGTCGTCGTCCTGGAAGCCGACACGATCGGCGGCGCGGCGTCGGGCCGCAACGGCGGCATGTGCAACAACGGCTTCGCGCAGGATTACGGCACGCTCTCGGCCAAGCTCGGCCGCGAGGTCGCCGACCGGCTCTACCGCGCCTTCGATGCCGGCGTCGACACGGTCGAGCGCCTGGTCCACGAGGAAGCGATCGAGTGCAGCTTCGCCCGCGTCGGCAAGCTCAAGCTCGCGGCCAAGCCTGAACACTACGACAAGCTGGCGCGCAGCCAGGAGCTGCTCGCCGCCACCGTCGATCCCGACACCGCGATGGTGAGCCGCGCCGATCTGGGCAACGAGATCGGCTCGCAGCGCTATTACGGCGGCCTGATCTACCGCAAGAGCGCGGCGCTGCATGTCGGCCGCTTCGTCCGGGGCCTCGCCGAGGCCGCCGCCCGGCGCGGCGTCGCGGTCCACGAGCGCACGCCGATGACGAGCCTGAAGGCCGCGCCGGGCGGCGGCCACCTCGTCGGCACGCCCAAGGGCACGGTGCGGGCCAAGCAGGTTCTGCTCGCCAGCGGGATCTCGCAGGCCGGTCCCCTCGGCTGGGTGCGCCGGCGCATCGTGCCGGTCGGCGCCTTCCTGATCGCCACCGAGCCGCTGCCGGTGGAGACGCTCGACCGGCTGACCCCGCGCCGCCGCAACGCCGTCGATACCAAGAATCTCGTCAACTACTTCCGCACCACGCCCGACAACCGGCTGCTGTTCGGCGGCCGCGCCCGCTTCGCGGTCTCGAACCCGGCCTCGGACGAGAAGAGCGGCGAGCTTTTGCGCGCCGCCCTGCACGACGTCTTCCCCGAGCTGAGCAACGTCCGCATCGATTACTGCTGGGGCGGCATGGTCGACATGACCCGCGACCGCCTTCCCCGGGCCGGCGAGCGCGACGGCATCTACTACGCGATGGGCTACAGCGGCCACGGCACCCAGATGTCGACCCTGATGGGCACCATCATGGCCGAGGTCATGGACGGACGCGCCGAGCTGAACCCATGGAGCCAGTTCGCCTGGCCGGCCATTCCCGGCCATTTCGGCCCGCCCTGGTTCCTGCCGGTGGTCGGCGCCTATTACCGCCTCAAGGACCGCTTCCAATGACCGATCCCATCCGGCATCTGACGGAGGCCGGCCGGCTCGGCCGGTTCTACGGCGACGGGGCGTGGCGCGATCCGGCGGGATCGGAGCGCGCGGGCGTCGTCAACCCGGCGACCGAGGCGGTGATCGCCGAGATCGCCCTGTGCGGCCGGCAGGAGGTCGAGCACGCGGTCACCGCGGCCCGGCGCGCCTTCCCGGCCTGGTCGCGCACCGCGCCGGCCGAGCGGGCGGCGCTCCTCGACCGCGTCCACGGGCTGGTCATGGAACGGCTGGAGCTGTTCGCCCATGCCCTCACCGCCGAGATGGGCGCCCCCATCTCCTACGCGCGCCAGGCGCAGGTGCCGCTCGCCGCCGCGCATCTGCGGGTCGCCCGCGACCTGCTGGCGACCTTCCCGTTCCTCTCGCAGCGCGGCACCACCGCCATTGCGCGCGAGGCGATCGGCGTCTGCGGGCTCATCACGCCCTGGAACTGGCCGCTCTACCAGATCACCGCGAAGGTCGGCCCGGCGCTGGCGGCGGGCTGCACAGTGGTGCTCAAGCCCAGCGAGCTGTCACCCCTGAGCGCGCTGCTGTTCGCCGAGGTGATGCACGAGGCCGGCTGCCCGGCGGGCGTGTTCAACCTCGTCAACGGCACCGGGCCGGTGGTCGGCGAGGCGCTGGCGACGCATCCGGAGGTCGACATGATCTCGATCACCGGCTCCACCCGGGCGGGCGTGCTCGTGGCGCAGGCCGCCGCCCCCACGGTGAAGCGCGTGGCGCAGGAACTCGGCGGCAAGTCGCCCAACCTCGTGCTGCCGGATGCCGACCTCGCGCGCTGCATCCCGCTCGGCGTCGCCTCGGCGATGCGCAACCTCGGACAATCGTGCAGCGCCCCGACCCGGATGCTGGTGCCCCGCGCACGTCTCGCCGAGGTCGAGGCCCTGGCGCGGAATACCGTGGCCGTGTTCCGGGTCGGCGATCCGCAGCGCGAGGAGATGACCCATGGGGCGATTGCCAACCGGGCGCAGTTCGACCGCATCCAGCAGATGATCCGGATCGGCATCGAGGAGGGCGCGACGCTCGTCGCCGGCGGGCCGGGGCGGCCCGAGGGCCTGGCGACCGGCCTTTTCGCCCGCCCGACCGTGTTCTCGGCGGTGCGCCGCGACATGACGATCGCCCAGGAGGAGATTTTTGGGCCGGTCCTGGCGATCCTGCCCTATGACAGCGTCGAGGAGGCGGTCGCGATCGCCAACGACACGATCTACGGCCTCGGCGCCCACGTGCACGGGGCCGATCTGGAGCAGGTCCGGGCGGTGGCGAGGCAGATCCGCGCCGGACAGGTCCACCTCAATGCGCCGGACTGGGACCCGCACGCGCCCTTCGGCGGCTACAAGCGCTCGGGCAACGGCCGCGAATACGGCCGCGAGGGCCTGGAAGAATACCTGGAGACGAAGGCCATCCTCGGCTTCTACCAGTAATACCATCGGCCCAAGATGCTGACGCATCGGGCCGTTGACCCATCTCGAATTTTCGATGTCAAGCCAGAGGCTTGGCGACAATTCGAGAACAGAACCAAAGGTCGTTTCCAACGACCGTTGGTATAAGCCGGACGGGTCCGGGGCGGCCGGCCGTCCCGGGCTCGCCGCGGCGGAATACGCTTATGGAACGATGTGCGGCGGGTGATCGACGCGATCATCCGCCGCTCGGCGTCAGACCCGCAGCGGATCGCACCCGGCCCCCATCACCGCTCATGCCCCGCGGTCGAAGCCGTCTCCCGCACCGGCGAGAGCAGGTAGTCGATCACCCGCCGCCGGCCGGTGCGGATTTCCACCGTCGCGGTCATGCCCGGGGTCAGGGCCACGTCCTTGCCGTCGGCCTTGATGAAGGTCTGGGACAAAGCCACCGTCACCGGAAAGATCAGGTTCTGGGTCTTCGGCATCCCGGTCACCGGGTTCACGCCCTGGCCGCGCGCGACGGAGAGCGCGTCGCTGCCGCCGCCCGCCTCGCGGTCGTCGACCGCGTCGCGCGAGACCCGCACGACCTTGCCCTCGATCGAGCCGTAGCGGGTGAACGGGAAGGCGTCGATCTTCACCACCGCCTCCTGGCCGGGCAGGATGAAGCCGATATCCTTGTTCTGGAGCTGGGCCTCGACCTCGATCGGCCCGTCGGTCGGCACCACCACCATCAGCGGCTGGCCGGCGGTGACCACCTGGCCGAGCGTCGTCACGGCAAGCTGCTGCACCGTGCCGGAGATCGGCGCCTTGAGCTGGGTGCGCTCGCGCTTGAGCTGCGCCTTCACCACGTCCTGGACCAAGGCGTCGCGCTTCTGGGCCGCTTCCGTCAGAGCCTGATACTGGCGCGCCACGGTCTCGCTGGCGAGCTGGGTGATGCGGCGCTGGAGCGAGGTGGCGGCCGCCTTGGCCTCGATCAATTGCCCGCGGTCATAGGCGAGATCGGCCGCGACCTGCTCGACCTGCTGCACCGCGTCGATCACCGCCGCCCGGGTGCCCGCCGCCTTGGCCACCAGGGTCTCGCGCATGTCGGCGCGCTCCTTGAGCACCGATTGCAGGCGTTCGCGCGCCGCGATGCTGGCGGTGAAGCGCTCCTGCGTCGCGACCTTCTCGGCAAGCTGCGCCTCGAACGCCTCGCGGGTGGTGATGTACTGGCCGATCTCGGCCAGCATCGCGCCCTCCTCGCGGGCACGCACCGCCGGCGGCACGGCAGCCGGGAAATCCACCTTGGCGGTGGACTTGTTCGTCTCCACCGCCACGATCGTGGCGCGGCGCCGCGCGATCTGGGCCTCCAGGGCCGCGAGGTCGCCCTGGCGCGAGGACAGGTCGGCCTCGGCCTCGGTCGGCTCCAGGGTGAGCAGCACGTCGCCGGCCTGAACCCGGCTGCCATTCTCGACCGCGATGGTCTGGACCTTGCCGGTGTCGAAGGGCTGCACGACCTTCGAGCGCCCGGACGGCTGGATGCGGGCGGTGGCCACCGCATGGATGTCGATCCGGGCGAAGATGCTCCAGACCAGCGCCGCCGCGAACATCAGGCACATCACCCAGGTGAACACCACCGCGTAGGGCGAGGGCGGTCGGTCGAGGATCTCCAGATGCGCCGGCAGGAATTCCTGGTCGGCGCGGTCGTCGGCCAGGCGCCGCACCCGCTCGGTCAGGCCGCGCGGGCTGAAGCGGGCGGGCGGCGGCGGGCGGCGGGACGCCGGAAGGCCAGCCGGGACGACGGGATTCGGGTTGGCGCTCACGCGGCCTCTCCCTGGGCTGAGCCGTGATCGGATTGGAGGCGCCAGAGGCGGCCGTAGAGCGAGGTCGGCCGGTCGACCAGCTCGCGGTGGGTGCCGTCCTCGACGATGCGCCCTTCCTGCATGGCGATGATGCGGTCGCAGATCCGCACCGCCGCGAGGCGATGGGCGATGATGATGACGGTCCGCCCGCGCACGATGTGCTTCATGTTCTCCTGGATGATCCGCTCGCTCTCGTAATCGAGGGCCGAGGTCGCCTCGTCCAGGATCAGGATGCGCGGGTTGGTGGCGAGCGCCCGCGCGATGGCGAGGCGCTGGCGCTGCCCGCCCGAGAGGTTGGAGCCGCGCTCCTCGATCGGCGTGTCGTAGCCGAGGGGCAGGCGGTTGATGAACTCGTCGGCACCGGCGAGACGGGCCACCTGCATCACCTGCGCCCGCGACAGGCCCGGATTGGCAAGCGCGATGTTCTCGAACACCGTCTTGTTGAACAGCAGGTTCTCCTGGAGCACGACGCCGATCTGGCGCCGCAGCCAGGCCGGATCGACCTGGGCGATGTCGACGCCGTCGACCAGCACCTGGCCCTTCTCGGGCACGTAGAGGCGTTGCAGGAGCTTGGTGAAGGTCGACTTGCCCGAGCCCGAAGGACCGACGATGCCGATGACCTGACCGGCCGGGATGTCGAGGCTGACGTCCTTGAGCACCTCCGGCGTGCCGGGATGGTAGCGGAACGACACGCCCCGGACCGTGACCTGTCCCTTGGCCGGCGGCAGGTGGGCCTGGGCCAGCGACCGGGTCTCCGGCGGGCAGTTGAGCACGTCGCCGAGGCGCTCCAACGACACCTTGACCTGCTGGAAGTCCTGCCAGAGCTGGGACAGGCGCAGGATCGGCCCGGTGACCTGGCCCATGATCATGTTGAAGGCGATCAGGCTGCCGACGGTGAGTTCGCCGTTCATCACCGCATAGGCGCCGAAGAACAGCACCAGCGCGGTCGTGACCTTGGAGATGTACTGGATCGCGTTCTGGCCGATGCTGGCGATGAGGCCGGCGACGAACGAGGTCTTGACGTAGGCGGCGAGCCGCTCCTCCCACTGGCTCTTCAGCGTCGGCTCGACGGCGAGCGCCTTGATGGTGTGGATGCCGACCACCGACTCGATCAGGAACTGGCTCGACAGCGCCGAGCGGTTGAACTGCTCCAGGGTCTTCTCGCGCAGGACCGGCCGCAGCAGCACCGCCACCAGGATGTAGCAGGGGATCGACAGGGTGACGATCAGCGCGAGCAGCGGCGAGTAGAAGTACAGGATGGCGAGGAAGAGCAGCGTGAACGGGATGTCGATCGCCGAAGTCAGCGCTTGGCCGGTGAGGAAGTGGCGCACCGTCTCCAGCTCGCGCACGCGGGCGACGGTCTGGCCGGCGGGCCTGGTCTCGAAATAGCCGAGCGGCAGGCGCATCAGGTGGTCGAACAGGCGCGCGCCGAGCTCGACGTCGATGCGGCTCGCCGTGTGGGTGAGGATGTAGCCGCGCAGGTATTGCAGCACGACGTGGAACAGGCCGAGCACCACGAGGCCGACCGCGACCAGCGTCAGGGTCGAGTACCCGCGATGGACAAGCACCTTGTCGATGGTGATCTGGAAGAAGATCGGCGTGATGAGGGCGCAGAGCTGGATGAACAGCGAGGCGACCAGCACCGTGGCGAGCGGATTGCGGTAGCGCCAGATCGACGGGACGAACCAGGTCAGGCCGAAATGATGGAGCGCCGTCTGGAGGTTGGCCCGGCGTGCGATGAGCACGATGGTGCCGGCCCAGCGGCCGAGAAACACCTCGGCCTCGACGTGCTCGGCGCTGCGGGCGACCGGATCGATGATCCGGAGCTTGCCGTCCTCGAAGCGCCGGCCGAGCACGACGAAGCGGCCGTCCTCGACCTCCAGGATCGCCGGGAGCGGGATGCTCTCGAGGCGGGCCGGCTTCTGCTTCTGCAACAGGCGGCCCTTGAGGCCGAGCCGGCGGGCGCCGCGGACGATGTCGACGCCGCTCATCGCGCGCTGGCCGAGGCCGAGGTCGTGGCGGACCTGGGCCGGCTCGCACGGGATCTGGTGGAACGAGGCGACGAGGGCGAGGGCGCCGAGGCCGGAATCGGGGCGGACCGCCGGAAGCTCCGCGGGTCCCGGCCCCGATTGGCCGGGGCCGGCCTGTGCGGCCGCGTCTTGCACCATGTCCCGTCCCCTCAACTTCCGCGGCGCGGCTTCGCCGACGCTGGCTCCACGCCGCGCTCCATCCCGGGCCGCAACGTATACGAAAACCCGGCCGGCCATGACCAGCTTGGAAGACCAGCTTGGAACAGCCCGAGGCGGCAAGGTCCGCACGGTTCGCGGGCCGCGATTGTTTCACGCCGACCGTGTCGGGAAATCTCTTGGCCGGGGCGAGTGATGGTTTCATGACAAGGGGGCGGCCGGCCGCGCCGGCGGCCGCGTTCTCCCGGAACGGCGGCGATCCGCCGGGATGGGAGGAGGCCCGGGACGTGACGACCGCGATGGCTCACCTCGGACGAAACGTCGCGCCGGCTCACCAGGGCCGGGCGAGGCGCCGCCCCATCGTCGGGACGACGCCGGATCCGTGTGTCCGGGGCTGTCCGCCAGCCCGTCCCGCGCCGGATCGACCGGTGACCGGAGAGAGTGGACGCCGCTTGCCGGCCCGCTTCCTGCATGATGGTGCGCCGGACCGACCACGAGGATCGCACGTGCCGCCATCTCCCCCTCGCGACGATGCCCCCGCAACGATGGCGGGAGCGTTCGTCGCGTGAGCGTCGTCATCCTGGGCGGTGCCGGCTTCGTCGGGCTCAACCTCGCCGAAGCCCTGCTCGGGCGCGGCCTCGCCGTGCGGCTCCTCGACCGGGCCCCGCCCCCGCCGGCCTTCCTGCGGGCGCTCTCGAGGCTCGGCCCCCTCTCCCTTGATCTCGGCGACGTGACCGACCCGGGCGCCCTCGCCGCGGCGATCCGGCCGGGCACCGACGCGGTGGTGATGGCCGCCGCGGTGACGGCGGATGCCGCCCGCGAGGCCGCCGATCCAGGGCCGATCCTCGCGGTCAATCTCGGCGCCCTGGTGCCGATCCTCGATGCTTGCCGCCGGGCCGGGGTGCGCCGGGTGGTGAACCTGTCCTCGGCGGCGGCCTACGGGGCCGTGCAGGCGGACATCCTGTCCGAGGACCGGCCGGCCCAGCCGGCGAGCCTCTATGCCGTCACCAAGTTCGCCTCGGAAGCCGTGCTGGCGCGGCTCTGCGGCCATTGGGGCCTCGACGGGGTCAGCGTGCGCCTGAGCGCGGTGTTCGGGCCGTTCGAGCGCGACACGGCCTTGCGCGACACCTTGAGCCCGCAGGCGCAGATCTGGGCCGCCGCCCGGGCCGGCCGGCCGGCCTTGCTGCCGCGGCCCGGCCGGCGCGACTGGCTCTACGCGCCCGACGCCGCCGAGGCGGTGGCACGGCTGATCGCGGCCGATCGCCTGTGCCACCCCCTCTACAATGTGTCGAGCCCGACGGTCTGGCCGGTTCTCGCCTGGGGCGAGCGGCTGGCGGCGAACCGGGATCTGGTGCGGCCCGGCTTCGTCTGCCGCCTGGCGGCGCCGGGAGAGCCCGCGACGGTGTCGCTGCACGGCGACCACGACCGGCCGCCGCTTGCCACCGGCCGGCTGCGGGACGAACTCGGCTGGGAGGCGGCTTACGGCCTCGATGCCTCGGCGGAGGCGTTCCTGGCCTGGCAGTCGCGCATGCAGGAGGATCGCCCGTGAGGCTCGACGGCAAGGTGGCGGTGGTGACGGGGGGCGGCTCCGGCATCGGCGCCGCGACGGCGCGGCTCTTTTCGGAGTTCGGCGCCCGGGTGGCGGTGATCGACCGGGACGGCCCGGCGGCGCAAGCGGTGGCGGCCGAGATCGGCGGGCTGGCCCGCGCCTCGGATGTCGGCGACCCCGCGGCGGTGGCGGCCGATGCGGCGGCGGTGATCGCGGCCCTCGGCGGCATCGACGTGCTGGTGACGGCGGCGGGCTTTTCCGTTGGCGGAACCGTCGAGACCACCACGCCGGAGGACTGGGACGCGGTGTTCCGGGCCCATGTCGGCGGCACCTGGCTCTGGGCGGGACAAGCGGTGCCGTCGATGCGGGCCCGGGGCGGCGGCGCCATCGTCACCGTCGCCTCGCAGCTCGCGCTCGCCGGCGGACGCGGCAACAGCGCCTACATCGCCGCCAAGGGCGCGGTGCTCAGCCTCACCCGCACCATGGCGCTCGACTTCGCCGCCGACGGCATCCGGGTCAACGCCGTGGTGCCGGGCGCGATCGAGACGCCGCTCCTCGCCCGCAGCTTCCGGCGCGCCGCCGATCCGGCCGCCGCCCGCGCCGCCTCCGAGGCCCGGCACGCTCTCAAGCGCCTCGGCCAACCCGAGGAGGTCGCCCGGGCCATCCTCTACCTCGCAAGCCCTGCCGCCTCCTTCACCACCGGCGCGGCCCTGCCGGTCGAGGGCGGCTGGCTCTCCGCCTGACGGTCGTCCATGCCCTTCTCCAACAAGTCCTTCTCCAGCACGTCCCGCGACGCCCTCCGCGCCCGCATCCACGACGAGATCGCCCGCACGGCCCATCCCCGCGCGCCCTGGCTCACCCCCCGCCCCGCTCCGGACGGAACGCCGGCCCATGACGTGATCGTGGTCGGGGCCGGGCAATCCGGCCTCGCCATCGCCTTCGGGCTGATGCGGGCGCAGGTGACCAACATCCTGGTGCTCGACCGGGCGCCCGAAGGCCGGGAAGGCCCCTGGCTGACCTATGCGCGCATGCGGACCCTGCGCAGCCCGAAGGACTTCACCGGGCCGGATCTCGGCCTGCCGGCGCTCACCTACCAGTCCTGGCACGAGGCCCGGTACGGACAGGCGGCGTGGGACGCCCTCGACCTGATCCCCCGGGAGGACTGGGCCGCCTACCTCGCCTTCGTGCGCGACGCGACGGGCGTGCCGGTGGAGAACGGCGTCACCGTCACCCGGATCGCGCCGGCGGACGGCCTCCTGGCGGTGACGGAGGCGGGCGGCAGGGTGCGCTACGCCCGCAAGGTGGTGCTCGCCACCGGCCAGGAGGGCGCCGGGCGCTGGGCGATCCCGGAGGCGCTGTCCGGCCTGCCGGCCGGGCGCGTCGCCCGCACCGACGACGCGATCGATGTCGCGGGCCTGGAGGGGAAGCGCGTCGCGGTGATCGGCGCCGGCGCCTCGGCCTTCGACAATGCCGCGACGGCTCTGGAAGCCGGCGCCGCCGCGGTCACCCTGCTGTGCCGGCGGGCGGAGGCGCAGGTGGTGCAGCCCTATCGCTGGCTCACCTTCGCGGGCTTCCTGCGCCATCTCGGCGACCTCGACGACGCCTGGCGCTGGCGCTTCATGAGCGCGGTGATGGGGCTGCGCGAGGGCTTCCCGCAGGCGACCTGGGACCGCTGTGCCCGGCATCCGACCTTCCATTTTCTCCCCGGCGCACCGCTCCGCGCCGCCCGGATGGCGGACGGCGCGGTGGTCCTCGACACCCCGAAGGGCACGGTTGCCGCCGATTTCGTCATCGCGGCCACCGGCATCGCCATCGACTATGCCGCGCGGCCCGAATTGTCGGCGTTTGCCCACAACATCGCCACCTGGGGCGACCGCTACGCCCCTCCGGCGGAGGAGCGCGACGACCGCCTCGCGGCCTATCCCTATCTCGGCGACGATTACGCCTTCACCGAGCGCGAACGGGGGCTGACGCCGTGGATCGGCGACATCCACCTGTTCGGCATCGCCTCCACGGTGAGCCACGGCCCGTCCGGCTCGTCGATCAACGCCATGACGACCGCGGTGCCCCGCCTCGTCTCCGGCCTGACCCGCGGGCTGTTCGTCGCCGATCTCGACCGGCACTGGGCCGATTTCCGGGCCTACGACGTGCCTCAGGCGGTGCTGCGCTGATGCCGCGGTTAGCGCTTGCCCTCGGCCGGTCCGTCGGCTGGAATGGTCGTGCCTGGAACGACCCTTGCTAGAGGCCGGCCAGGTCAAGGATGCAGGAAGGGACAGGCGTGACGAAGACCAGCATGCGGACGGGCGGCCTTTCCGCCGCGCTCATCGTTGCTCTGGTGGTGGGTGCCGCGCCGGCCAGGGCCCAGAGCCGGGCCGAGACCCTGCGCTACGTCACGGGCGCGTCGGTCAACACCCTCGATCCGACCATGCCGGGCACGACCCGCGAGGCGTTCGCGATCAGCCTCTCGACCTACGACCGTCTCGTCAGCTTCGGCCGCAAGAAGCTCGGCGACAACTGGGTGTTCGACCTGGACACGATCCGCGGCGAGCTGGCCGAACGCTACGAGGTCAGCCCCGACGGCCTGACCCTCACGTTTTATCTCCGCAAGGACGCCAGGTTCCAGGACGGCACCCCGGTCACCGCCGAGGACGTGAAGTGGTCCCTCGACCGCGCCGTCTCGGCGAAGTCCCTCGCCGCGCCGCAGCTCCTCACCGGCTCGCTGACCAGCCCCGACCAGTTCACCGTGGTCGATCCCCATACCGTCAAGGTCACGCTGCCGAAGCCCGACCGGCTCGCCCTGCCGAACCTCGCGACCGTCTACGCCATCATCATCAACTCCAAGGCCGCCAAGGCGCATGCGACGGCCGAAGACCCCTGGGCGCAGACGTGGCTCAAGGATCATGCGGTCGGCAGCGGCGCCTACAGCGTCGACGTGTTCAAGCCCGGCGAGCAGGTGGTGCTGAAGCGCAACGCCGACTGGACCGGCGCGGCGCCGGACAAGCCGGCCGGCTTCAAGCGCATCATCGCCCAGACCATCCCCGACCCGGCGACCCGCGCCAACCTCGTCGAGAAGGGCGACGCCGACATCGTCATCGACCTCCAGGCCAACGACGCGCTGGCGCTGAAGGAGCGCGGCAAGCTGAAGGTGATCGCGACGCCGCAATTCAACGCGATGACGCTGATCTCGTTCAACACCAAGATGCCGCCCTTCGACAAGGTCGAGGTGCGCCAGGCTTTGGCCTACGCCCTGCCCTACGACGCGATGTTCAAGGCCGCCCTGTTCGGCCGCGGCAAGCCGCTCTTCGGCGCCACCTGGGGCGAGGGCGACCCCGCGCCCGTCTTCCCGGTCGCCCAGCCGGTGACGCTCGACCTCGCCAAGGCCAAGGACTGGCTCGCCAAGGCCGGCCTGCCGGACGGGTTCTCCACCACCTTCAGCTTCAATGTCGGCCAGGCCGCCACCGCCGAGCCGATGGCCGCGCTGATCCGCGAGTCGCTGGAGAAGATCGGCGTCAAGGTCGAGATCCAGAAGCTGCCGGACGCGCAGATGTCGACGCAGGTGAGCGAGAAGAAGCTGCCGTTCTTCACCGAGGGCATCGTCGCCTGGCTGCCCTCGCCGGACTATTTCTACCGCAACTTCTACACCGGCAACCAGCGCTGGAACTACAGCTCGATCGACGATCCCGAGATCAACGAACTGGCCGCCAAGGCGCGGTTCGAGCGTGACCCGGCCAAGTACGACGACGAGGCCCGCGCCCTGAACAAGCGCCACCTCGCCCTGATGCCGCAGATCCCGGTCTGGCAGCCGAACCAGGACGCCGTGATGGCCCCCTCGGTCGAGGGCTACACCTACCAGTTCCACCGTCAGGTCGATTACCGCGACCTGTCGCGGAAGTAGTCGGATGGCCTCCGCCAGCGGCATCGCCCGGCGCACCGGGCGGCGCTTCCTGTCCTCGCTGCCGGCACTCCTCGGCGTGCTGGTCTTCACCTTCCTGCTGATGCGGGTGCTGCCCGGCGACCCGGCGGTGTTCTTCGCCTCCGGGCCCAATGCCGGCAAGGCGGAGATCGAGGAGATCCGCCGCCAGATGGGGCTCGACAAGCCGGTGCCCGAGCAGCTGGTGCGGTATCTCGGGGACGTGGCGCGGGGCCAGCTCGGCCGCTCGATGACCACCGGCCAGCCGGTGCTGACGGATCTCCGCCAGCGCCTGCCGGCCTCGCTCGAACTGACCGTCACGGCGCTGGTCATCGCGCTCGTGCTTGCGATCCCGCTCGGGATCGCGGCGGCGCTCCGGCCGGGCTCGGTAGTGGATCATGCGGTGCGCTTCCTGTGTGCGCTCGGCGTCTGCGTCCCGACCTTCGTGTCGGGGCTGCTCCTGATCTACGTGTTCTATTACCTGCTCGGCGTCGCCCCGGACCCGACCGGCCGCATCGACGTGTTCGCGGCGAGCCCGCCCGACATCACCGGCTTCCTGCTGATCGATTTTTTGCTCGTCGGGGATGGCGAGGGCTGGCGCGCGGCGGCCGGACAATTGGTGCTGCCGGCCCTGACCATGGCGCTGTTCGTGCTGGCGCCGCTCGCCCGCATCACCCGGGCGGCGATGCTGAGCGTGCTCGGCAGCGACTTCATCCGCACCGCCCGGTCGCTGGGTTTGCCGCGCCGGCGGGTGATCGTGACTTACGCGTTGCGCAACGCGATCCTGCCGGTGCTCACCATCGCGGGCATCGTGTTTTCCACCATGCTCGGCGCCAACGTGCTGGTGGAAAAAGTGTTTTCCTGGCCCGGCGTCGCCTCCTACGCCCTCGACGCGCTGCTCGCCTCCGATTACGCCCCGGTCCAGGGCTTCGTTCTGCTGATGGCGAGCCTGTTCGTCGTCGTGAATCTCACGGTCGACGTGCTCTACGGCCTGGCCGATCCGCGCGTCTCGATCGAGTAGGCCGATGCGAGTGACCCGATGCGAGTGACCCGATGAACGCCGTCTCGCCCGCCCTCGCCCCGCCGCCGAGCACGCTGCGGCACGCCGGCTACGTCCTGCGGGACAACCCGCTCACCGCGGTCGCGGCGGCCGGTGCGGCCCTGCTCTGCCTCGTCGCCCTCTTCAGCCCCTGGCTCACCCCCTACGACCCGGTGGCCTCCGACGTCTCGGTGGCGCTCCAGCCGCCGAGCGCGGCGCATTGGGCCGGCACCGACCAGCTCGGCCGCGACGTGCTGAGCCGGATCATCGCGGCGACGCGGCTCGACCTCGCCATCGCGCTCTCGGCCGTGAGCCTGTCCTTCGCGCTTGGCGCGGTGATCGGAGGCGTGAGCGGCTATGCCGGCGGGCGGCTCGACCGGGTCGTGGGGCGCCTCGTCGACGTGCTGATGGCCTTCCCGCTCTTCGTGCTGGCGATGGCGCTCGTGGCGGCCCTCGGCAACCGGGTCGAGAACATCGTCATCGCCACGGCGATCATCAACCTGCCGTTCTACATCCGCTTCGCCCGGGCCGAGGTGAACGTGCGGCGGGATGCCGGCTACGTCGAGGCGGCGCGGGCCGGCGGCGAGGGCCACCTCGCGGTGGTCCTGCGCTTCCTGCTCCCCAACGTCCTGCCCGCCATGGCGGTGCAGATCTCGCTCAATCTCGGCTGGGCGATCCTCAATGCGGCGGGCCTGTCCTTCATCGGGCTGGGCGTGCGCCCGCCGACGCCGGAATGGGGCATCCTGGTGGCGGAGGGCGCCCGCTTCATCACCACCGGCAAGTGGTGGCTCGTCGCCTTCCCGGGCCTCGCCCTGATGCTGGCCGTGCTCTGCTTCAACCTGCTCGGCGACGGCCTGCGGGACATCCTCGATCCCCGGATGCGGACCTGATGCAGACGCCCCTTCTCTCGATCGAGGACCTGAAGGTCACCTTCACGACCCGCCGCGGCCCGGTCGAGGCCCTGCGTGGCGTCTCCCTCGCGGTGGCGCCCGGCGAGAGCCTGGGCCTCGTCGGCGAATCCGGCTCGGGCAAGTCGGTCACCGCCTTCGCGGCGGCGCGCCTCCTCGACCGGGCCGGGCGCATCACCGGCGGCCGGATCCGCTTCCGCGGCCAGGACGTGACCCGGCTCTCGGCGGCGGACCTGCGGGCGGCGCATGGCTCGGCGATCGGGATGATCTTCCAGAACCCGCGGGCGGCCCTGAACCCGATCCGCACCATCGGCCGCCAGCTCGCCGACGTGCTGGTGGCGGGCGGGCTCTCGAAGGCGCAAGGCCGGGCGCGGGCGCTGGAGAGCCTGGAGGCGGTGCGGATCCGCGACGCCGCCCGCCGCCTCGACGCCTATCCGCACGAGCTGTCGGGCGGCATGTGCCAGCGGGTCATGATCGCGCTGGCGCTCGCCTGCCGCCCGGCGCTCCTCATCGCCGACGAGCCGACCACCGGCCTCGACGTCACCACCCAGAAGACCGTGATGGACCTCGTCGCCCGGCTCACCGCCGAGCGCGGCATGGCGATGATCCTCATCACCCACGATCTCGGCCTCGCGGCCCAATATTGCGGCCGCATCGCCGTGATGGAGCAGGGCCGCCTGGTCGAGGAGGGCGAGCCGGGGGCGCTGTTTTCCGCGCCCCGCCACCCCTATACGCGGCGCCTCGTCGCCGCCTCGCCGACCCCGACGTCCACGCTCGCCGATCTCGTCCCGGAAGGTCCCCGCCCGCCGGCCCTGCCGCGACCGGCCCCGGCCCCCGGCACGCCGCCGCTCCTCGACGTGCAGGGCCTCGGCAAGCGCTTCGGCGGCGCCATGGCGGTCGAGGATGTCTCGTTCTCCCTTCGTGAGGGCGAGAGCCTCGGCCTCGTCGGCGAATCGGGATCGGGCAAGAGCACCACCTCGCGGATGATCTGCCGCCTCCTCGATGCGAGCGACGGCCGGATCCTGTTCGACGGCGAGTCGATCGGCACGATTCCCGCCCGCGACTTCCACCGCTCGCCCCACCGGCGCGCGATCCAGATCGTGTTCCAGGACCCGACCGACAGCCTCAACCCGCGCTTCTCGGCCTTCGACTGCATCGCCCATCCGCTGACGCGCCTGACGCCGCTGCGGGGCGAGGCACTCCGGCTGCGGGCGATCGAGAGCGCGGAGCGGGCGGGCCTTCCGGCGGCGCTCCTCGACCGGTTCCCGCACCAGCTCTCCGGCGGCCAGAAGGCCCGCATCGGCATCGCCCGGGCGATCGCCGTGAAGCCCCGTCTTCTCGTCCTCGACGAGCCGACCGCGGCCCTCGACGTCTCGGTCCAGGCCGGGGTGCTGCGCCTCCTCGACGACCTGCGCCGGCAGGACGGCCTCGCCTTCCTGTTCGTGAGCCACGACCTCAACGTGGTGCGGATGATGTGCGAGCGCACCCTGGTGCTCCAGGGCGGCCGGGTGGTCGAGGAGGGCGTCAGCCGCGACCTCTTCCGGGCGCCGCGCACCGCCTATACCCGGGAGCTGCTGGCGGCGATCCCGCATTTCCGGCCCGGGCAGACGCGGGGAATGGCGGCGGAGCCGGCAGCGTGAACCGTCGAACCCCGGTCGTGTGCATCCCTCCTCTCCCCGCGGCCGGGGAGCGGAGAAGGGCACGACTTCTATCACCGATCGTCGTCTCTAGGATGTCCCCATGCGCGTGATCCGCACTGCCGCCGCCCAGCTCGGGCCGATCCAGAAGGCCGAGGACCGGGACAGCGTCGTCGCCCGGATGATCGCGCTCATGGACGAGGCGAAACGCCAGGATGCCGACCTGATCGTCTATCCGGAGCTGGCGCTCACCACCTTCTTCCCGCGCTGGTACCACGAGGACCGGGCCGAGGCGGATCACTGGTTCGAGCGCGAGATGCCGGGCCCGGCGACCGCCCCGCTCTTCGCCCGGGCCCGCGCGCACGGCATGGCGATGTCGTTCGGCTATGCCGAGCTGACGCCCGAGGGCCGGCACTTCAACACCTCGATCCTGGTCGATCGCGACAGCACCATCGTGGGCAAGTACCGCAAGGTGCACCTGCCCGGCCACGACGAGTTCGATCCCGAACGCACCCACCAGCACCTGGAGAAGCGCTACTTCGAGCCCGGGGACCTCGGCTTCCCGGTCTGGCGGATGCTGGGCGGCATCCTCGGCATGTGCATCTGCAACGACCGGCGCTGGCCCGAGACCTACCGGGTGATGGGGTTGCAGGGCGTCGAAATGGTGGTGCTCGGCTTCAACACGCCCTCGGTCAACAGCCAGCGCAACGCCGAGGGGCTGGAGGACCGGCTGTTCCATCACCGGCTCTCGGTCCAGGCCGGAGCGTACCAGAACGGCACCTGGGTGGTGGCGGTGGCCAAGGCCGGCGACGAGGACGGCCATCCCCTGATCGGCGGCACGCTGATCTGCGATCCCAACGGGAAGATCGTCGCGGAGCTTCCGGGCGAGGCCGACGGGGTGATCGTCCACGCTTGCGACCTCGACGAGACCCGGTTCGGCAAGGAGACGATCTTCGACTTCGCCCGCCACCGCCGCATCGAGCATTACGGCCGCATCACCGCCCAGACCGGCGTGGTGCTGCCCGATTGATGTCAGACGATGTCCGGCCGATCGCTTCGCGATGCGGACATCGGCTTCGCTCAGGCGTGTGGAGCCGACGGTTCCACCGCGCGGGCTGGTGATCCGACGTCCGGAACGAATCGTCCGGATGTCGGATCAGGCGACCGCCACGATCCCGATCGCCATCGCGACGGCGGCCTGGACCGGGTCGATGACCGGGATGCCGAGTTCCTGCTCCAGGCCGCGCCGGTGCGCCGCCATGCCGGCGCAGCCCATCACGATGGCGCCCGCGCCGTCCCGGTCGCGCAGGTCGCGGCCGACGGCGATCATCCGGGCGAGGGTGTCGGTGCCGCTGGCGGTCTCGGCGACCGTCATCTCCAGCGCCCGCTCTCCGGCGAGGCGGTCGCTGACCCCCATCTGGCGCAGGGCCCGCAGGTGGCGTGGGATCGAGCGGCTCGCCACCGCGATGACGCCGAACCGGTCGGCCCGGGCGAGCGCGGTGAGGATGCCGCATTCGGCGATGCCGAGCACCGGCCGGCCGGTCGCCTCGCGGCAGACATGGAGGCCGGGATCGGAGTAGCAGGCGATGACGAAGGCATCCGCCGCCTCGCGCCGCACGAGATCGCGCAACGGCAGGGCCACCTGCTCGACATCGGCCTGCGACTGGATGCCGAACGGCCCCTCCGCGAGGGTCCGGCAATCGATGACGAAGCCGGGACGGGCCAGCGGCGCCAGCGCCCCGTCGAGGCCGCGCGTGACCGCCTCGTTCGAGTTCGGGTTGATGACGAGGATGCGCCGGTCTGCCGCCATGGGGGTCTCCTGATGTATCAGGCTTTGACCTTAGCAAGTTTCGGACGAGGAGCGTTTGGATGAGTGACCCCGCCTTCGACGCGGTGATCCGCGGCGGCACCGTCGCCACCGTGAGCGACGTCTTCACCGCCGATCTCGGCATCCGCGACGGCCGGATCGCGGCGATCGGCCTGGACCTGGCCCCGGGCCGGCGGGACATCGACGCCACCGGGAAGCTGGTGCTGCCGGGCGGGGTCGACAGCCACGCCCATATCGAGCAGCTCTCGGCCTCCGGGCTGATGAACGCCGATACCTGGGAGAGCGCCACCCGGTCGGCGGCCCTCGGCGGCACCACCAGCGTCATCGCCTTCGCGGCCCAGCATGTCGGGATGGATCTGGCGACGGTGGTCGAGGATTACACCGCGCTCGCTTCCCGCGGCGCGGTGATCGACTACGCCTTCCACCTCATCATCGCGGATGCGACCGAGAAGGCGCTGGTGCAGGACATCCCGGCGCTCGCGCGGGCCGGCCACACCTCGCTCAAGGCGTTCATGACCTATGACCGCCTGCGGCTGGCCGACGAGGCCCTGCTCGACCTGATGGCGGCGGCGAAGGAGGTGGGTGCCCTCGTCTGCGTCCACGCCGAGAACCACGGCCTCATCGCCTTCGCGAGCCGGCAATTGCTGAAGGAGGGCAAGACGGCGCCGAAATACCACGCCGCCAGCCATCCGCGCCTGTCGGAATCGGAGGCGTTCGAGCGGGTGGTACGGTTCTCGCAGTTCCTCGACCAGCCGGTGATGATCTTCCACGTCTCGACGGAAGAGGGCGCCGCGATCCTGCGCCGGGCCCGCGGCGAGGGCGCCAAGGTCTTTGCCGAGACCTGCCCGCAATACCTGTTCCTGACCGAATCCGACCTCGACCGGCCGGGGCTGGAAGGGGCGAAGTGGATGTGCTCCCCGCCGCTGCGCGAGGCCCGCGACCAGGAGGCCCTGTGGCGCGCCCTCGCTCTCGGCGACCTTCAGACCGTCTCCTCGGACCACGCGCCGTACCGCTACGACGAGACCGGCAAGCTCAAGGCCGGGCAGGCGGCGACCTTCAAGGAGATCGCCAACGGCATGCCGGGCTTGCAGATGCGGCTGCCCCTCCTGTTCGACGCGATGGTCTCCGGCGGGCGGCTGGGCTTGCGCAAGTTCGTCGAGATCACCGCGACGGCGCCGGCCCGGATCTACGGCCTGACGGGCAAGGGCTCGGTCGCCGTGGGGATGGATGCCGATCTCTGCCTCTGGGATCCGGACAAGCGCGTGACGCTCTCGGACGCGATGGTCGAGGACCGCACCGGCTTCACTCCCTATGTCGGCCGGACCGTGACCGGGTGGCCCGAGACGGTTCTGTGCCGCGGCCGGGTGATCGTCGAGGGCGGCGCGGTCACGGCGGAGGCCGGCAGCGGCGCGCCGATCCGGCGGGGCTGAGGGGCCGACGGCGCCGACCGGTCGGCGATCATCCCTCTCCTGCGAGAGGGGTTCCCGCACGTGATTGACAGAACCCTCGCGATCACCGCCGCAGCGCCCGGACTCACCCGAGACCGGCTCAGGACAGGCGCAGCAGCAGGCCCACGGCGGCAACGATCAGCACCGTGAAGGTCGCCAGGATGCCGCCGCCCCGGCAGGCAAATTGCCGGGGCGAGTTCGCCGGCGCCGTCATGCCGAACGGGTGCAGCACGCGGCCGACCAGCAGCACGATCAGGAGTCCGTGGACCAGGGCCCGGCTTGCCCCGTGGGCCTCGAGCAGGCCGACGAGGAGCAGGATGAACGGCACGTATTCGGCGAAATTGGCCTGGGACCGGGCGCGGTGCAGCAGCACCGCGTCGCCGCCATCGCCGTGCAGCACGTTGGCGGAGAGGCGCCGGGCCATCACCCAGCCGGAAAGCCCGGCAAAGAGCAGCGCCAGCACGGCGCCATAGGCGGCGGTCAGGGAGGGGAACACCATGGCGGTTCGTCCTTCAGGCGCGGGTCGGTTCGTGAATCGGGCAACCGTTGTGCGGGGCTCGGAAGCCGGCCGAGCGTGAATAGACGGCACGGCGCGCGCGCATCACCGAGCCGAGGGGCCGGTGCGCCGCGAGACCCTGCCACGGGCTGAAGGCGAGGCCCTCGTCGAGACGGCGCATCGTCTCGTCGCTCCAGCTCTCCTGTGGCGCAACGGTGATCCGGGCGACCGGGCGATAGGGACTCAGCTCCTCCGGCCACGGCGTCGAGGCATCCTCGACCGGCATCGCCGCGCGGTCGGTGAGGAGCTGGGCGCGCAGCTCCCACACGCCCTCCTGCGCGGCGAAGAACGCCGAGACCGCCTCGCGAAGGCCGTTCGGGCCGGCCAGTCGATGGCGCAGCGACAGGTCGGCCTCGCCCAGGCCGCTGCCATCCGTGACCCCATCCCAGACGATGGTCATGCCGTCGATCCCGCGGGTGGACAGCCCCGCGCGAGTCAGGGCCGATGCGTCCGGCTACGCCGGCAACACCACCACCTTCGTCTTCACCGGCGTCCGGTCATAGAGGTGGATCATGTCCTGGCTCAGCAGCCCGACGCAGCCGCTGGTGATGCCCGAGCCGATCGATTCGGGGTCGCTGCTGGCGTAGATCGTGTAGAGCGTGTAGGCGCCGTTCTGGTAGAGATGCAGGGTGCGGGCGCCGAGCGGGTTGTCGAGGCCGCCCGGCATGCCGCGGGCCCACTTCGCCGCCTCGGGCTGGCGCTTGATCATCTCCCGGGGCGGGGTCCAGGTCGCCCATTCGCTCTTGCGCCCGACATAGGCGTCGCCGCTCCAGCGGAACCCGTCGCGGCCGACATTGGCGCCGTAGCGGGTCGCGGCGCCCCCCTCCTCGATCCGGTAGACGTAGTAATTGGCCGGATCGACGATGATCGTCCCGGGCGCCTCCGTTGAAGCGTATTGCACCGTGCGACGATAGTATTTCGGATTGACCTTGCTGACGTCGACCGCCGGAATCGGGAATTTTTCCGCCGGCACCGGCCCGTAGAGGGCCGAGGCTTCGGCGAGGCTCAAGCCGTCCGAGGTCGCACAGCCGGCGAGCCCGAGCCCGCCGAGGCTCGCGGCACCGAACAGGAAGGACCGGCGGTGAAGAAGGCCCCGCTGCGCGGTGCCGCCATGGTCCGCGCCGATGCCGGCTTGTCCGTTCTCGACGATCATGATTCTGGACTTCCCGTGCCGTGCCGTCCGACGAGAGATGTCTCGGGCATCCACCCGCGGAGCATTGAGATCGCGCGGACCCTGCATTCATACGGCTCAGCTGGCAAGCCTCGACCGTCCGGCACCCCGGATCGACGGGATGTTTGCAGCACTCCCCGCGCCCGCCCACACTCCGCTCATGCTGTCCCACTCCCTCCGCGCCCACCTCCTCGCCCTCTGGATCCTGATCCTCGCCTCGGCGGCGGCCACGGGCTACCTGCTCGCCGAGTTCTACGCCGAGTCCGCCACCGTGCAGGTGGCGCAAGCCGAGTTGCAGGCCGCCCGCGCCTGCCGCGAGATCGGCGACCGGTTCGCCTTCTTCGGCGCCGGCTGGACCGGCAGCGTCACCGACCCCGACGACACCCTCAAGGGTCAGCTCACCGACGTCGTGGTGACGGCCCTCGCCAGCCAGCCGGGCGTGGAGGGCGGGATCTGGACCGCCGCCGGCGGTGCGGCGGCCCATGCCTTCCCGACTGACGAGGGCACCGGGCCGAAGACCGACCTGCCCGCGGCCGAGATCGACACGATCCGGCGCATCAACGCCGACGCCCTGTCGGCCGACCGGCCGGTCGCGACGCGGCGCGCGTCACGCACCCAGACCCTGGTGGTGCAAGGCTGCCCCTTGCGCGGCCCGATCGAGAACGCGACGGCCTGGACCATGACCCGGGTCCATACCGACCAGGGCCGGGCCTATGGCCAGCTCCTCGCCGGCTTCGGCTTCCTGGCCGCCACCGTTCTCGGCGCGGCGCTGCTCCTCGGGGGGCTGCTGCTCGTGCTCGGCCGGCGCATCGCCCGGCTCGAAGGCGAACTCGCGCGCGAGACGCAGGAGGGCGAGTTGCCGCGCCTGGGAGCGACCGGCCTGCGCGAACTCGACCGGCTGGTGGAGGCCCTGAACGCGGCGGGCACGCGCCTCGCCGCCGCCCGCCACCGCGCCGCGGAGGCCGAGCGCCTCGCGGCCCTGGGCCAGCTCGTCGCCGGCATCGCCCACGAGATCCGCAACCCCCTGGCGGCGATCCGGCTGAAGGCCGAGAACGCGCTGGCGAGCCCCGATCCGGTGCGGGCCCGGGCGGCCCTCGACCTGGTGCTCGATCAGGTCGCCCGCCTGGACCGGCTGCTGCGCGACCTGCTGAGCCTGACCCAGCCGCGACGGACGGCCCTGGCACCGACCGATCTCGGTTCGGTCTTCCGCGACTGCGCCCATCTCCACGACGACCTCGCCCGGACCCGCTTCGTGCGGATCGTGGTCGAGGCGGCGCCCGCCGAGCGCCCGCCCCTCGACATCGGGCAGATCCGCCGCGCCCTCGACAACCTCGTGCTCAACGCGATCCAGCACAGCCCTCCGGACGGCACCGTGCGGCTCTCCGGCAGCCGGGAGGAGAGCCGGCTGCGCATCCGCGTGTCGGATGAGGGACCCGGGGTTTGTGAACCGGTGCGGAGCCGGCTGTTCGACCCCTTCGTCACCGGCCGTCCCGACGGCACCGGCCTCGGCCTCGCGATCGTGCGCGAGATCGCCCGCGCCCATGGTGGACAGGTGCGGCTCGCCGCCCCACCTCCCCGGGCGACAGGCACCGAGGCGACGGCTCCCGGCGCGACCTTCGAGCTCGATCTGCCATGGCCCGCGCCGCCCATATCCTGATCGTCGACGACGACGCGGCCCTGCGCGACGGGCTGGCCGAGACGGTGAGCGATCTCGGCCATCACCCGGTCCTCGCCGCCTCGGGCACCGAGGCGTTGGAGCGGATGGCGGCGGATCCGGCCATCGCCGCCGTGCTCCTCGACCTGCGGATGCCCGGCGCCCTCGACGGGATGGCGGTGCTCCAGCGCCTGCGCGCCGGGCCCCGGCCGCCGCCGGTGGCGGTGCTGACCGCCTATGCCAGCGCCGAGAACACCATCGAGGCGATGCGGCTCGGCGCCTACGACCACCTGACGAAGCCGGTCGGACGGGCGGAGCTTGCCGGGCTGCTCGGCGGCATGCTGGCGCTGTCGGCCTCGGCGGTGCCGGAGCCCCCCGCCCCGGCGGCAGCCTCCACCCTGATCGGCTCCAGCGAGGCGATGCGGCGGGTGCAGAAGGTGGTGGGCCTGTCTGCCGACAGTGACGCGACGGTGCTGCTCCAGGGCGAGACCGGCACCGGCAAGGAGGTGGCGGCGCGCGCCCTCCACGCCCATGGCCGCCGCCGCGCCGGTCCCTTCGTGCCGGTGAACTGTGCCGCGATCCCCGCCGATCTCCTCGAAAGCGAGCTGTTCGGCCATCTGCGCGGCGCCTTCACGGGGGCGACGGGCGACCGGCCCGGCGCCTTCCGGGAGGCCGATGGCGGGACGCTCTTCCTCGACGAGATCGGCGACATGCCGCCCTCGATGCAGGCCAAGATCCTGCGGGCACTGCAGGAGCGGGTGGTGACGCCGGTCGGGGGTCGGCCCGCCCCGGTCGACGTCCGGGTGGTGGCCGCGACCCACCGCGACCTGCCGCGCCTCGTGGCCGAGGGCGGCTTCCGACAGGACCTGTTCTACCGCCTCAACGTGGTGCCGATCACCCTGCCGCCCCTGCGCGAGCGCCTGGCCGACATCCTGCCGCTCGCCGAGCACGTCCTGTCCTCGATCGGCGCGGGCCAGAAGCGCCTGGCGCCTGAGGCGGCCGCGGCGCTGATGCGCCATCCCTGGCCCGGCAACGTGCGCGAGTTGCGCAACGTGATCGAGCGGGCGGCGGTGCTGGCCCGCGGCGCGGTGATCGCGGCGGACGACCTCGGTCTCTCGGAGACGGGCCCTCCGGGCGAGAGGCCGGATATCCTGCCGGCCTGGGTCGACGGCGACCTGCCGGGCGCGGTGGCGCGGCTCGAGGAGGCGATGATCCGCCGGGCCCTGCGCGAGAGCGGCGGCAACCGCGCCCGGGCGGCCAAGAGCCTCGGGATCCAGCGCCAGCTTCTCTACGCCAAGATCGAGCGCTACGGCCTGCGCGACGCGGCGGTGTCGGGAAACCCGACGGAGGATGTCCCGAATCCCGACGGACGCCCCCTCGCCTGATGGGTTTTTTCTCTGTATTACAAAGATTTAGCATTTGGCATGAGAGTTGACAGAGGCTGCCTGAGCCGGCCGTCCGCCGGCACAGACGAGCGACGCTGATGACGACAGGCAAGCCCCGCCTCCGGGCGGCGGGCCTCGCAGCCATTCTCCTGGCGGCTGGCCCGGCCGCGGCGCAGGACAATTCGGTCTGGGATCCCGGCACCCTGCCGGAGACGAAAGGGATCGTGAAGCAGTACACGCTCACCCCCCGGGGCGACGTCGACGGCCTGATCCTCACCGACGGGACCGAGGTGAAGCTGCCGCCGCGCCTCTCCAGCGCCGTGGTGTTCACGGTCCGTCCAGGCGATGCGGTGTCGGTGCGCGGCATGCGCGCCCGGGCGCTCCCCCTGATCGACGGCGCGTCGATCCGCAACGAGGCGACCGGGGCCACCCTGGTCACCCTGGGGCCGCCAGAGCCTCCCGCCGACGAGACGGTGCTGAGCGGGCGCGTCGCCGGCCTGCTGCATGGCCGCCGGGGCGAGGTGAACGGCGCCCTCCTCGACGACGGCACCACCTTGAGGCTGCCGCCGCACGAGGCCGCGCGCCTGAGCGCGACCCTGCGCGCAGGACAGGACGTCAGCGCCCGCGGCAGCCTGGCGAAGAGCCCGCTCGGCACGGTGATGGAGGTGCGCGCGCTGGGCACGAGCCCGGATGCCCTGATCGCGGTCGGCGGGCCGCCGCCCCGTCCGCGCGGCCCGCGCGGCGAAGCCGGTCCTCCCGGCGGTCCCGACGCGCCGCCCCCACCTCCGCCGCCGGGTCCCGGTGCGG